>NZ_JANFPJ010000001.1:0-364653 GCF_032227045.1 Pseudidiomarina fusca | reverse complement strand
GCATATAACTCAAGCCTAAGTCATTATCGTACTTATAGCCAGTGTATCCGATGTCGTCGCTTGGCGCTTCGTAAGTGTCACCAAAAGGTTGGTAATGCCGGCGACTCTCTACCCTTCCTGTGCTGTTGATTCGTGCCACAGGGCTGCCCAACCTATCTGTATGGATAAAGGTGGTTGTTGCCTGGCGGTCCTCAGCGATAAGCCTATTACCAAGGTAAATGTAGTTCGTTTGAACGCCGTTGTCTTCACTCAATAACAGCTGCCCCGACTGGCTGTAGAGATAGTAGCGGGTATCACCGTTGCCTGCCACCTTAACGCGGCGGTTGTGGCCGTCGTAGGTATAGCTCTTGCCACCGGGCTGCCCGGTGGCTTTAGATATAGCAACGAGTGAGTGATTCATGTAGCCGAATTAAACAGAGTCAGATAAGCTATGGTTGGTTAATAAATGACGACTCATAGGTAACCCAGTGACGATTAAAACGACCAGTTTTTCATATCCCTATAGCTCGGCTACCGCCGTTGCCCAAGCTCTCGGTACTATTGATAAAGAAAGCCAAGGAGTGGTGCTTCCTATCCACGTAGCGACAACCTATATTCGTGGCGCTGATAACAGCTACCCTACTGGTAATGTTTATTCGCGTGCTGACAATCCGACCTATAAACCGGTTGAACAACTACTTTGCCAATTAGAGCAAGGCGAACAAGCGCTGCTGTTTAGCTCGGGTATGGCTGCTGCTACTTCAGTTTTTCTGGCCTTACAACCAGGTGACCATGTTATAGTTCCACACATTATGTACTGGGCTTTGCGTCATTGGTTACTGAACTTTGCTAAAGATTGGGGATTACAATTTAGCTTTGTAGATATGACCCAATTGCACTTAGTCAAGCAAGCTATGCAACCGGGAAAAACCAAATTAGTATGGCTTGAAACACCGGGAAATCCACTTTGGACCATCTCCGATATTACTGAAATTGTGGCCTTAGCTCATCAGGCTGACGCTTGGGTTGCAGTAGATTCAACTTGTGCAACGCCTATTCTTAGTCAGCCTCTAGCACTAGGTGCTGATATTGTCATGCATTCAGCCACCAAATACTTAAATGGTCATTCAGATGTTATTGCTGGAGCACTGATTACAGCTGCTGATCATCCCTATTGGCAACGTATTCGGAGTATTCGAGCGCAACTAGGAGCTGTTCCTAGCCCGCATGATGCTGCACAACTGCTGCGCGGTATGCGTACGCTACATCTACGTGTAAAAGCCGCCTGTGAGAATGCCTTATTCTTAGCTGAACAATTACAACAACACCCACAAATCAAAGCCGTGCTTTATCCGGGATTACCGAATTTTGCGGGCTACGAAGTCGCCTGTAAACAAATGTCTGGGGGCTTTGGTGGGATGCTTTCTATACAGGTAGAGGGCGGTGAAGCCGCTGCTATTCACGTTGCTGCCAATACCAAGTTATGGAAGCGTGCAACATCCTTAGGCGGCGTAGAGAGTTTAATTGAGCACCGAGCCAGTGTTGAAGGCGCTGGTACTCCTTGTCCTTCGGATTTATTACGACTATCGGCGGGGATTGAGGACAAACATGAACTATTAGCAGATTTGTTACAGGCTCTGCCTAGCCGTTAGGTGAGTGGCGTTGTTAGCCCTTCGCGGGCTAACAACGTACAGCA
Organism: Pseudidiomarina fusca; assembly: GCF_032227045.1. Lineage (NCBI taxonomy): Bacteria > Pseudomonadati > Pseudomonadota > Gammaproteobacteria > Alteromonadales > Idiomarinaceae > Pseudidiomarina > Pseudidiomarina fusca. Next base: position 362,978 of record NZ_JANFPJ010000001.1, on the reverse strand, counting down.
TATTCACTTAATTCTTAGCTTTTAGCCTTTGCGTGGGCGCATATGAGGGAATAATAATACATCGCGGATAGATGCTGAGTTGGTCAACAGCATAACGAGTCTATCAATACCTATACCCTCACCTGCTGTTGGCGGTAAACCATGCTCTAGTGCAGTTACGTAATCTTCATCATAGAACATTGCCTCATCATCACCAGCTTCTTTCTGTTGCACTTGCTCCCGGAAACGCTCAGCTTGGTCTTCAGCATCATTCAACTCGGAAAATCCATTGGCTAATTCGCGTCCACCGACAAAAAATTCGAACCGATCTGTAATGAATGGATCCGCATCATTACGACGTGCCAACGGCGATACCTCAGCTGGGTAGGCAGTGATAAATGTTGGCTGCAATAAACGGTGTTCAGCTACTTCTTCAAAAATCTCAATTTGAACTTTACCAAGGCCCCAGTTCGATTTGACTTTAATACCGAGGGATTCCGCCAGCTGCGTTGCTTGCTCTAAAGAATCAAGTTGTTGCTCAGAGGCTTCTGGTAAATAGGCCAAAATAGCTTCTTTAACTGTCATGCGTGCAAACGGCTTGCTGAAATCATACATCACGCCTTCGCTTTCAAATTGCGCGGAACCTAAGATGTCAGTTGCCATACCACGCAGCATGTCTTCCGTTAAGTTCATCAAATCTTGATAATCGGCGTAGGCCCAGTAAAACTCAAGCATGGTAAACTCTGGATTATGCCGCGTAGATAGCCCTTCATTACGGAAATTACGATTGATTTCAAAAACCTTTTCGAATCCACCAACAACCAACCGCTTCAAATAAAGCTCTGGTGCTATACGCAAATACAGTTGCATATCTAAGGCGTTATGATGAGTTACAAACGGACGTGCCGCCGCCCCGCCAGGAATGGTCTGCATCATCGGCGTTTCAACTTCCAAGAATTGCCGTTCGCTTAAATAACGACGAATGTAGTCCACTACTTTGGAGCGAATAATAAAAGTTTTACGCGACTCCTGATTAGTAATCAAATCAAGATAGCGCTGACGATAACGCATTTCTTGATCAGCTAAACCATGAAATTTATCGGGTAATGGTCGTAGTGCTTTGGTTAATAAACGCACATCATCAACTTGAACACTTAACTCGCCGGTTCCAGTGATAAATAAGGTACCGGTGGCCCCAATAATGTCACCAAGATCCCACTTTTTGAATTGCTCGTTATAGAAACCTTCTGGCAAGTTATCCCGCGCTACATATATTTGAATTTGGCCTGACATGTCTTGCAACGTGGCAAAGCTCGCCTTGCCCATAATCCGTCGCGTCATCATCCGGCCAGCAACGCTCACACGAACTCCCTGTGCAGCAAGTTGCTCTTTTTCAACGTGATCATAATTTGCGTGTAAATCCGCCGCTAAACTATCACGACGAAAATCATTCGGAAACGCCACACCTTGTTCACGCAGAGCAGCTAATTTCGCCTTTCGCTGAGCAATCTGTTCGTTAACATCAACTTCAGGTGCTTGCTGCGTTTTATCGTTCATGGTTATTTTTCCTGTAACTAATCAATAGAATTCTAAAGCGTTAAAAGTGCATCGTTGTTATAAACCAGATTTTAAACTGGCTTCAATAAATGGATCTAAAGCTCCATCTAGTACTGCTTGAGTATTTCGGTTCTCAATGCCTGTACGCAAATCTTTGATACGAGCATCATCGAGCACATAAGAACGAATCTGACTGCCCCAACCTATATCTGATTTGGTATCTTCAAGGGCTTGCTTTTCAGCCAACTGCTTTTGCAGTTCCATCTCGTATAACTTTGCTCGCAACTGTTTCATTGCAGCATCACGGTTTTTATGTTGCGACCTATCGCTTTGACACTGCACCACAATACCTGATGGCTCATGGGTAATACGAATTGCCGAATCGGTTCGGTTAACGTGTTGTCCACCTGCGCCAGATGCTCGATAAGTATCGATACGCAAATCTGCTGGGTTAATCTCAATTTCTATTGAATCATCAATTTCTGGATACACAAACACTGATGCGAACGAGGTATGGCGACGATTACCAGAGTCAAATGGCGATTTACGAACTAACCGATGAACACCGGTTTCAGTTCGTAACCAACCGTAGGCATACTCACCCTGAATACGCACCGTTGCTGATTTTATGCCAGCCACCTCTCCTTCCGAGAGCTCGGTAATTTCTGTTTTAAACTGATGCGACTCAGCCCAACGCAAATACATTCGCAACAGCATATTCGCCCAATCTTGGGCTTCTGTGCCGCCTGATCCTGCTTGAATATCCACATAGCAATCGGCGGTATCTTGTTCACCCGAAAACATGCGTCGAAACTCTAACGTCGCTAATTGTTGTTCTAATTGCTCAAGTTCAGCAACTGCTTCTTGATAGGTTTCTTCGTCATCAGCTTCAACCGCTAGGTCAACCAAGCCCTCTACGTCTTCTAACCCTTGTGCAAGCCGTTGTAGCGTTGTAACTACCTGTTCTAAGCTAGCACGCTCTTTGCCCAGAGCTTGCGCTCGCTCTTGATTGCTCCACACGTTTGGGTCTTCTAACTCGCGACTTACCTCCTCTAAACGCTCTACTTTATGAGCGTAGTCAAAGGTACCCCCGAAGCAACTCACTGCGTTTGCGCAGATCTTTTATGGCAACATAAGTAGCATTTGTTTCAAACATGTGCAGCAATCCAAACTTATCAATATAAACAAAGGGCGCATATTCTACCGTAAAGCAGTAAAATGCTCTAGTTGCAGTTGTACCGAAGTTTGTCCACGAAAATGATTCAGCTGAATACGATAGGCAGCATGAATATGCTCAATCGCAAGATTTGGCCACAGGTTAGTATCAACTTGAAATGCTATCGCATCAATGGTCACTCGTTGCGGTGATTCCAGCACTAACTTTAGGTGTTTTTGTCCTACTAAGTACTGTTTAACCACTTTAAATTCACCATCGAATAAAGGCTCTGCGAAGCCTTGCCCCCAGGGCCCTAGTTGCTCTAGTTGCTGGACAAAAGGAAGCTGTAAGCAGCTTGCATCAAGCTCACCATCAGACCAGATAACTCTTTGTAATTGATGCGGTTTTAGCCACTCAGAAGCCACTTCAGTTACAGCCTTAGTGAACGCGTCTAACTGATGCTGCTGAATACTCAAGCCAGCTGCCATGGCATGTCCACCGAAACGCTCAATAAGACCAGGATAGCGGGTATGCACGCGCTCCAGTAAATCTCTTATATGTAGCCCCGGAATAGATCGTGCCGAACCTTTTAGGAGGCCATCTTCTGCTTGGGCAAAGGCAATCACCGGACGATGACATTGCTCTTTGACGCGGCCAGCAACGATACCAATCACGCCCTGATGCCATGACGCTTGAAACAGCACCAACAACGCTGGTAACTCAGAGCTATCCGTAGCTAATTCTGCTACATAGTGCTCGGCCTCTTCCCGCATTTCTGTTTCAATGCTACGTCGCTCTCGGTTTAGGCTATCCAACTGCTGGGCTAACGGGTGGGCTGCCGTACCGGTAGCCGCCAACAAACATTCTATCCCTGCGGCCATATCGTCAAGGCGGCCGGCGGCATTGATGCGGGGGCCGATAGCAAAACCTAAATCACTCGCTTGTAGTTGGTTTACGTCACGTCCCGCCACGCTCAACAGAGCCGCTATACCGGGCCGACAGTGTCCTGCTCGAATACGCTGCAGACCTTGCTGCACCAAAATTCGATTAACGCCGTCGAGTTTAACCACATCGGCAACGGTACCCACGGCAACCAAGTCTAGCCAAGCGGCTAAATTTATTTCGGCTGGCCATTGACGTTGGCGTAACTCAGCACGTAATGCCAGCAGCACATAAAATGCCACCCCTACCCCAGCAATATTTTTACTCGGAAAAGCACAATTGGGCTGATTAGGATTAACAATCACCTGAGCAGCTGGCAAGCTGTCACCAGGTAAATGGTGATCTGTCACTAACACAGGAATCCCGTACTGGTTTGCCGCAGTGATGCCTGCGTGGCAGGATATTCCGCTATCGACCGTTACAATCAGTTCAGCGCCTTGCTGCCGAGCTTGTTCAACCACCGATACTGATAAACCATAACCATCTGCGAATCTGTTCGGCACTAAATAGAAGACCTGCTCAGCCCCTAACGCCTGCAGCACAGACACCATCAACGCTGTGGAGGTAGCTCCGTCAGCATCAAAGTCACCACAAATACAAATTCGTTGTTGTTGCTCTAACGCATCAGCTAAATGCTTGGCTGCGGCTTCTGCCCCTTTTAACAATCGATAATGAGGTAGTCGCTTAGCACTTAATTCTAACTCGGCTAGGTTCGTGATGCCCCGCCGCGCCAAAATTTGCGCCAGTAAAGGCGGTAGCTGTGCGTTAAGTTCTCCAGCGTCAAAATCAGGGTGACGTTTAATTTGCACTTGCATCTTAACGTTCTAGCTCCGCTAATAATTGCTGTGGCGGCAACAACCCTGGCACTAATTGCCCAGATGGCAGCACAAAAGCTGGTGTGCCACGCACGCCAAATTTGTGTCCTAGAGCATAGTGATCGGCAATCGGCGCCTCGCAATTAGCTGCGGGCAAAGCTTGATCTTGTTTAATCGCCGTTAACGCTTGGCGCTGATCGTCTGCACACCAAGCTTGTTCCAACAACTTTGCCGCGGAGCCGGTTAAACCAGTCCGTGGCCAAGCCAAATAACGTACACTAATCCCCAAGGCTAGATAGTCTTCAAGTCGCTCATGCAACTGCCGGCAATAACCACAACTAGGATCGGTAAAAACGTACACCACATGTTTAACGTCCGGTGCTGCATATTCTATGGTGGAATCAGCCCATGCGGCCACATCGCGTTGGCGCATGGCATTGAGTGACAAATCACTCAAGTTAACTGGCTCAGCAGCGGTAATATCATAAATACGACCACTAATTAATTGGCTCCCATCGGCATTGGTATAAACCAATCCTTGATTGGTAATGACCTCGATTAGTCCCCCCATGGGTGCTGCTTGATAAGACTCTACAACAAACCCCATTTGCTCCAGATAGGCCGTGTTAAATTCGGTCTCTTGACCATCAGCTAACGTAGCTTTAGAAGCGGGTTGACAGGCTATTAAAGCCGCAGCAACAACAGGAACAGCTAGCTGTTTTACCAAAGAAAAAGATAATTTCATAAATATTAAGCTCGTGGATGATGTGTTGCATGTAGTTGTTGCAATCGCTCGCGTGCTACATGCGTATAAATTTGGGTGGTAGATAAGTCACTATGGCCCAGTAACATTTGCAACACGCGCAAGTCAGCTCCGTGATTAAGTAAATGGGTTGCAAACGCATGGCGTAACGTATGTGGCGATAAATGCGACCTAATCTCTGCTTGTTGTGCATAATACTTAATTCGATACCAAAATGCCTGCCGCGTTAATGGTCCTCCTCTGCGCGTAACAAAAACCCAATCGTGAGGTTGTTTACAAAGAAGTGGACGAGCTTCAGTAAAATAACGTTGCAACCACTCTAGCGCAACTTCTCCAAGCGGCACTAAACGCTCTTTGTTACCTTTACCTATCACTCTTACTAGCTCTTGCTGTAGGCTTATTTGGTCGACATTTAACTGTACCAATTCGGTTACCCTCAAGCCAGTAGCATAGAGTATTTCTAGCATGGCTTTATCGCGCAGTTGAATCACATCACTCGTATCAGGAGCATTTAACAGGTCTTCGACCTCAAGCTCTGAGAGACTGTGCGGGATAGCCTGAGGTTGCTTTGGACGCTGTAACTTTGCAGTGGGGTCGGTGCTACATAGCTGCTGCTGCACCGCCCACTGAAAAAATTTCTTCAAAGCGCTCAGCAGACGAGAAGTGCTACGTGGTGAAAAACCTTGCTGGCGTCGCCACAACAGAAAGTCTTCGAGATCGACAGCGCTCAACGTGAGTAAATCTTTGCGCTGCCGAGAGCGGACAAATTTATAGCAATTCACGATATCTGAGCGATAAGCTGCACGTGTGTGTTTACTAATGCCCTGCTGCAACCATAAACGGTCTAAAAATTGTTCTATTAGTTCTTCTGTTGCGGCTGGAATCATGAATACTAAGGCTCATTTGTAGACAGGTATCGAGATTTTACCCTATTAACGGTTTACACGCAGGCTCAATCTGCTATCATGCAGCGCTCGTGTGGAGGGGTTCCCGAGCGGTCAAAGGGATCAGACTGTAAATCTGACGGCTCAGCCTTCGCAGGTTCGAATCCTGCCCCCTCCACCACTTTCCTTTCTGGTTTCATCAAACAATTATTAACTACCAAACCAACACCAACTTACCCATAGTGTCATTATGCTTAAGTCGTTGGATGGCTTCGCCTACCTGTGCCACAGGAAGTATCGAATCAATATTGGCGGTTAGTTTTTCTGCTTCAAATAGCGGCCATACGTGGTCAAACAAGGCGGCCATAATTCTTGCTTTCACTTGATTGGGCTGATTTCTTATAGTGCTGCCAATAAGCCGCTGGCGTTTCATCAATAGCCTTGCGGCATCTAACTCTGCCAAACGTCCGCCCATAAGCCCTATCACCACTAATCGACCATCTTGACGCAGCACTCGTTGATTGGCTGGTAAATAATCACCAACCACCGGGTCTAAAATAATATCAGCGCCCCCCCAAGCTTTTACCGCCTCGGTAAAATCTCCAGCACCGCGCAACCAGCCTTGTGCCGCCCCCAGACCTTTACAATGGTCTAACTTTGCTTGACTGCTAACAGTAACAAACGTCGGGTTACCAAACTCGCGGGCTAGTTGCAATCCTGCCTGCCCCACTGCGCTGGCACCGGCATGTAATAAAATATGCTCGCCTGGCTGCGCCGCGGCTAACATGTATAAATTATAGTAAGCGGTCGCAAAAACCTCACAGATACCAGCAGCCGCTGGTAATTGCATCCCCGTTGGTAGAGGCAGCACTTGATTAGCAGCAACCGCCACATACTCTGCATAACCGCCGCCACTAAGTAATGCGCACACCGATTGACCACGCTGAAAGTGCTGAACATCAGCTCCAACTTCAGCAATCCAGCCACTAACTTCCAACCCCAACACCTCTGAAGCACCAGCTGGCGGTGGATAATGCCCTGCAAGCTGCATCACATCAGCACGGTTCATGCCACTGTAGGCAACCTTGATCACCACCTCGTTGGCGCCAGCTTGGGGCCGTTGCTGGTGAATCATCTCGGGTTCGCCCGCAGCGTTAGGTACAATCACTCGCATCATCTTGCTTTCTACTCCTTAGCAATAGCCGGGCAATACTAGCTTAACCAGTTAAACGTCCAGCTTGGTAATCTCGAATCGCTTGTTCAATTTCGGCCGGCGAATTCATCACGAAAGGCCCATATTGGCTGATAGGTTCACCAATGGGGTGGCCCGCTAAGAGAACAACACCCGCTAACTCAGAGCTCTGCAACTGTAGATTATCAGTGGCATTCAAGCGGACCAACTCACCGCGCTCTAGCTGCGAGCCATTCAGACTAACTTGCCCTTGGTAGACATACAAGAGTCGAGTCTGTTGCTGCTGCGAGGATAACTCTAATTCCGCTTTCGGCTGTAGGCGTACATCCAGCATCAAAAATTCTTGCTCCGGCTGTTGAATGGGCCCTACAGCATCTTCATATGAACCTGCAATCACGCGAATTTCATAGTTATCTCGCTCGATTAGGCCCAGCTTATGTTGCGGGTAATCAGCCCAATCAGCCGCCTCCATTTTACGTGCTGCGGGTAGATTAAGCCATAACTGAAAGCCCCACATCAGGCCGTCTTCTTGCTTTGGCATTTCGGCGTGAATGATCCCGCGTGCTGCCTTCATCCATTGGGCTCCGCCGGCTTCAACCACGCCTGTGTTGCCATTTGAATCCTTGTGCTCCATCCGCCCTGCTAACATGTAAGTGAGGGTAACAAAGCCACGATGCGGATGCGGCGGAAATCCCGCAATATAATCATTGGGATTATCAGAACGAAACTCATCCAACATTAAAAAAGGATCCTGATGCCGTAGTTGCGGCTGATTAATCACCCGCGTTAGTTTAACTCCGGCTCCGTCTTGAGCTGGGATACCGCGGTAACGACCTGTAATAACGTGCGCCATAGTTAAGCTCCTAACACAGAACCACGTGAATGTGGTTGATTAAAGTCTAATTCCGGACCTTCAGGCACAATGCCCGTTGGATTGATCATGGTATGACTGCTGTAGTAATGCGTTTTGATATGATCCATTAAGACCGTCTCGGCAATCCCTGGTACTTGATAAAGTTGCCGCACATAATCCCACAGATTAGGATAATCAATAAGCCGCTGCCGGTTAGTTTTAAAGTGACTGTAATACACAGCATCAAATCTAATTAAGGTGGTAAACAAACGCCAATCGGCTTCCGTAATTTGGTCACCAGCTAGAAAAGGTTGTTGCGCTAAAATGCCCTCGACCGTATCAAGTTCATCAAAAAGCTCTCGGTAAGCACGCTGGTATGCGGGAGCCTTAGTCGCAAAACCACATTTATACACGCCATTGTTGATACGATCGTAGACCCGTTCATTGATGCTATCAATCGGCTCAGCTAACTCATCTGGATAAAAATCTACTTGATTTCCTGTGAGTTCATTAAACGCAGAGTTAAACATCCGAATAATATCCGCAGACTCATTACTGACTATCGTTTTACGTTGCTTATCCCACAATACCGGCACTGTGACTCTACCACTGTAGTTCGGGTTAGCTTGTAGATACAATTGATACAGGTAGTTATGTTGATATAAAGGATCTTGTAAAGATTCGGACGGATTATCGCCAAACCCTTGTGAGCTAAATTCCCAACCATTTTCAAGCATCAATGGATGCACCGCAGATACGCTAATATGATCTTCTAAGCCCTTTAACTTTCGAAAGATTAAGGTTCGATGTGCCCACGGACAAGCGTAGGATACGTATAAGTGGTAGCGACCTGACTCGGGTTTAAATTCAGCATCCTGATCGTTACTGATCCAATTTCTAAATAGCGCTGCACTGCGCTCGAAAGCGCCTTCATGGCTATCAGTGTCGTACCACTTATCTTGCCATCTTCCATCTACTAATAAGCCCATCTGCTTATCCTCCGCTTTAACAGTTAATAACGGAGTAAGTATAGCTGGCAACTAATCGAATAATAATCGGAATTTAATCAGCAAACCTTTCTATTTATTAGAAAGGTATTTGGGGGACTGTGCTATTAAATCTGCTACCACAGCAGCACTGATTTGATTTGCCCGCTGTTGTAACTGTTGATGCAACTGGGTAAATTCTTGCGCCAACATAGCTTGATTGGCAGGATCTAACTGCCGCTCTAGTGCTTGCGCTAAGTTATCTACGGTTGCTTGTTGTTGAGCAAACTCAGGGACCAAAGCTTGATCCGCCAAGAGATTTGGTAGGCTAAAATACTTAGCTTTAAATAAGCGTTTAATTAACTGATAACTTAACCAATTAAACCGATAGGCCACCACCATCGGACGCTTAATAAGCATGGCTTCAAGGGTGACTGTGCCTGAGGTGAGTAACAAGCCGTCAGCAGCCGCCATGGCGGTACGGGCTTGGCCATCAATCAGTTGGATGCGTAACTGTGGTGAATAACGAGCAATGAGCTGACTAAATTGTTCGGCTCGCGCAGAACTTATCATCGGAGCAATGAACAACCAATTCGGATGTTGCTCCTGCAACTGCTGCGCAGTTTGCAAAAACAGTGGCCCTAATCTGGCTATCTCACCTTTCCGACTACCTGGTAGCAACCCGATAATGCGAGTTTGCTCAGGCAAATCTAAATCGGCTCTTGCTTGCTGCTTATCCGAATGCAGCGCAATACTATCAGCAAGTGGATGACCAACAAAAGTAGCAGCTAACTGGTGCTGATCATAAAACTGCTTTTCAAACGGTAAAAGGCACAAAACATGGTCTACCGCCGCTTTAATTCCTTTAATTCGCCCTTGGCGCCACGCCCAAACACTTGGGCTAACATAATGTACAGTGGCGATGCCGTGGCGCTTTAACTGTTTAGCTATAGGGAGATTAAAATCAGGGGCGTCAATCCCAATAAACACGTCTGGGCGTCGTGCTAACATGGTCTGAACCAGCAGTTTGCGATGCTTTAGTAGGGTCCATAGACGCCCCAGAACTTCTGCGATTCCCATCACAGCTAAATCATCCATGGGTACTAAACTGGTGAGCCCTTGCGCTTGCATTAACGGACCACCTACCCCAATAAATTCAGCGTTAGGATACTTAACGCGCAACTCTGCAAGCATTCCGGCACCTAATAAATCGCCCGAATGCTCACCTGCTATCACTGCAATTAGAGGAGCTGACTGTGTCACTTCCATTTCACTCATCATCGAAACATGCTGATTAGGTTAGCGAATAATGCCACGGCGGCTTTGTTGCACAAATTCAATAAGTGGACCTAATTCTGCCGCATTCAATTCTTGCATCTGGGAAACCGCCTCGGTGACGGTGAGCCCCTGTCGATACAGTAGTTTAAAGGCACGTTTGATATTCAAAATTTGTTCACTGGTGAAACCACGCCGTTTTAATCCTTCGCTATTAATGGTACGAGGAACAGCATTGTGACCCTGCGCCATCACGTAGGGCGGAACATCCTGCACCACCACAGAATTTACTGCGGTAAAAGCATGGGCCCCAATATGGCAAAACTGATGAACTCCAGTAAAGCCACCTAAAATGGCCCAGTCACCCACATGAACATGGCCTGCTAACGAGGTGTTATTAGCTAAAATAACATGATCACCAACCATGCAATCATGAGCAACATGAACGTACGCCATTAAGAGATTGTCATCACCAATTTGGGTTAACCCTTGATCTTGCACCGTGCCGCGATGGATGGTCACACATTCGCGAATAATGTTGTTATCACCTATCACTAAGCGAGTTGGCTCGCCCGCATATTTTTTATCTTGGCAGTCTTCACCAACCGAAGAGAATTGAAAAATGCGATTGTTTTTACCAAGAGTGGTTGGCCCTTTAACTACCACATGGGGCCCAATCACAGTGCCATCACCTATCTCTACATCGGCACCAATAATACTGTAAGGGCCAATTTCTACATTGGTCCCAAGCTTTGCACTTTTATCAACAATCGCAGTCGAATGAATCACTTAAACTTCTCTTCTTGCACAAATAATATCGCAACTACAGGCTAACTCACCGTCAACTTCGGCGCGTCCTTTAAACACCCAAATACCGCGGCGTTCTTTCTCAAAGGTAACATGCAGATGCATAGTGTCACCAGGCAGAACCTGCTTTTTAAAACGAGCGTTATCCACCCCAGCAAATAAGTATAGATCTTTTGCGCCCGGCGTGCTTGCCGTTATCTTAAATCCAAGTAATCCAGCCGCTTGGGCTAAGGCTTCTAAAATAAGTACCCCAGGAAAAATTGGATTTTCAGGAAAGTGTCCAGTAAATATCGGCTCGTTAACACTCACGTTTTTTACCGCATGAATCCGAGTTTGATGGTCACAAGCTAATACTTTATCAACCAACAAAAAAGGATACCGATGCGGTAACAAGCTTAAAATTTCTTTAATATCAAAAGCGCCATCTGCTGACAAAACAAGGTCCTCTTACTCGCTAGCACTAGCTAGCTGATTTTCTAACTTCTTCACCCGCTGAAAGAGCTCGTCAAGTTGACGGTAACGAGCACCGTTCCGGCGCCACTCGCGATGAGGCGCAGCAGGGATACCCGAGGCGTAAACGCCGGGCTCAGAAATACCTTTAATCACCATCGAGAAGCCACTTATTTGCACGTCATCACAAATTTCAATGTGGCCATTGATGGCTGTTGCACCGCCAATTAAGCAACGCTTACCAATGCGGCAGCTCCCTGCCAACACAGTACAACCTGCAATGGCTGTGTCTTCATCAATAAATACATTGTGCGCTATTTGGCACTGATTATCGATAATACAGCCATCACTAATAATAGTGTCGTCTAGCGCACCGCGATCGATGGTAGTGCTAGCGCCAATATCTACCCGGTTACCGATAACTACACGTCCTAGTTGCGGGATCTTAACCCATTTACCCTGCTCATTGGCCCAGCCAAAACCGTCAGCACCTATGATGGTGCCTGCATGCACGAGACAATGCTCCCCAATCACACAGCCATGGTAAACCACCACGTGTTGCCATAATTGGGTTGCCCGACCAATTTCAACTCTTGGTCCAATATAGCAGCCCACGCCAATCACCACATCATCTGCGATAACCGCATGCTCAGCGATAACGGTGTTAGCACCAATAGCAACATTTGCTCCAATCTTTGCGGTTGGATGAATTTGTGCAGAGGCATGAATATGGTCAGCTGGTTTTGGTGTGGTATCTAAAAGTTGCGCTACTTTAGCAAAGCCAGCATAAGGATTACGGGTACGCAGGGCCGCCAAACCAGCTGGTAACTCCACATTAGGTGCCACAATCACGGCACTGGCTTGGGTAGTGTCTAGCTGCGAGCGATATTTTTCATTGGCTAAAAAGGCAATTTGCCCCGGCTTAGCCGAGGCAAGGGTTGCGACACCAGTGATGGTGATTTCACCATCACCGTGTACTTCAGCTTCAATCGCCTCAGCCAATTGCTGTAACAGCAATGTCTGATTCGTCATAGCCTTAGTTGCCACCAGTCATTTTTTTAATCACAGCATCAGTGAGGTCAGATGCTTCAGTAGCATAAGCTAACGCTGAACGCTGCAGAACAAGATCAAACTGTTGCGCAGTAGCTACGTCTTGAGTGTTGCGCATGATATCCATCAATAGTTGGTCGCGTAATTCGTTTTGACGACGACCCATATCTTCACGTACCGCTTTTACTTTAAGCTGATAGGTGGTTTCTAACATCTCCATTTCACGCTGCATGTTCAAGCGTTCTTGATTAGACATGATAGATGCATCACGTTGCGCTTTTTCTTGTAGCTCGCGCATTTGATTTTCAAGTTTAGAAACTTCGTCAATACGGCTCTTAAACTCAGTTTGAACTTGGGTTTCAAGTTCACGAGCTTGTGGCAGGTTCTGCAATACTTCTTGCACGTTAATCACGCCAACTTTCTGTTGTGCTTCTGCTGCATTAGCAAAAACTGCGGTAGCTAGTAACGCTGCTGCAACACCTGTTTTCATTAAAGTATTCACAATAAAACTCCTTGATATATTTTATAATTTTTCAAATTAGAAGGTGGTACCGATATTAAAGCTGAAGACCTGGGTTTTATCACCATCTTCTGACTTCAGTGGGCGCCCTAAAGAGAAGGTCAACGGCCCCATCGGTGAAATCCACTGCACAGAAATACCTGCAGATGCGCGGAACGAGTTAGGCTTACTAAAATCCTCTAATGGGTACGAGTTAGGATTAAGCTGCAATTTGGCATAATCGTCGTAATTAAACTCGGTATCCCATACGTTACCCACATCTACGTAGAAACTTGTACGAACTGTATTCTTATTCTCTTCAGAAATAAACGGTGTTGGTACAATTAATTCTAATCCACCCACGAACAATGCATTACCGCCCACCGAGTATTGGCTTACAGCCAAGGTATCCGTGTATTCGGGCAGCGGACTCGTTACTGGACCACCATCTACCGGCGGCAAGCCAGGAATGGATTGAGTATAACGATAGACTGCTTTCGGACCAATGGTGTTAGCTTCAAAACCGCGTAAATTATCGCGTCCACCAACGCGGAAGTTCTCATAGAATGGATACAGATATTCGTTACCGTTATCATCTTTACCATAACCGTTACCATAGCCTAACCGCATCCGGGTCATAAACACAAAACTATGAGTATCAGTTAATGGGAAATACTGGCGATAATCGTAGTTTACACGGAAGTAATTAACATCGCTCAAAGGCGCCGATATGCCAACTGACACCGAGTTAGATGACCCAGCTGTCGGGAACATACCACGGTTTAAAGTCACACGGTTCCAAGCTGCGGTAAGTTCGTAGATGTCAAAAGCCACCCCATCGTTTGGAGTACGTTTGTCAACATATGGTTTATAAAACCGCGTGATCTGCTCGTAACTTTCAACATCATTAATTTCTTCGCTACGATAGGTTGCACCAAAGCTTAAACTTTGGATTTCGCTAATGGGGAAGCCCACGTTAGCGCTAATACCGTATTGCTTCTTGTTGTAGCGAATGTAGTTATCTAACTTACCAGCATCAAACTCGCTCATGTACACGCTACCGGTTAAGCTCACGCCATCTTTAGTAAAGTAGCGGTCGGTATAAGCAACACTTGCAGTACGATTATATTTATTAGTGTTTACGTTGATCGCAGCGCGGTTACCCGAGCCCAAGAAGTTTTCTTGCGACGCACCAACACCGATTTGTAGACCTGAGTAGTCACCGTAACCAAAGCTAAAGTTAAATGAACCTGACGGCTGCTCTTTAACCACAAAATCAATATCTACACGCTCATCACTACCATCTACTTTGGTAGTATTGGTTTCTACGGTTTCAAAAAAGCCTAAACGCTCTAACCGAACCTTACTTTGCTCTACTTGGGCCTCATTAAGTGGAGCCCCTTCAAGTTGACGCATCTCTCGGCGTAAAACTTGATCCGCAGTTACATTGTTACCGATAAAGTTAATTCTATTCACGTAGACGCGTTTGCCAGGGTTGACGGAGAAAATCAAGTCAACTTCGTTGCTACCCTCTTGAATTTCAGGAATAGCGCGAACTTCAGGATACGCATAGCCGAAACGACCATAGAAACGAGCAATAGCCTCTTCTAGGGCGGTTATTTGTGCTGCATTATAAGTCGTACCTGATTTGATGGTGGTGAAAGCTTCAACCATCTCATCATGGCCTTTCAAGTCACCAATCACTCGTACTTCGTTAATGCTGTATACCTCACCTTCTTCAAGGTTCATGGTGATATACACGCCTTTACGATCTGGCGTTAACGTTACTTGAACGGACTTAACCTGAAAGCCCAAATAACCACGGTTTTTGTAGAAACTCTCTAGTGCTTCTAAATCGCCTGATAACTGTTGCTTTTGATAACGGTTTTCACCGATAAAATTCCACCAAGGCAAGCTGTCTTTCAACTCAAATTGATTGAGTATCTCTTCATCAGTAAAACTTTTATTACCCACTAAATTGATTTGTTTAATTTCGGCCGATTCGCCTTCATCAAAGTTCAACCGCACGCTTACTCGATTACGGGTAAGCTCTACCAGTTCTACATCAACCTTAGCGTTGTATTTACCTACACTATGAAAGAAATCTTCAAGGCCTGTTTCGATGCTTGCGATGACGGTACGATCTAGTTGCTCGCCCTCGACAATCCCGCTATCAGTAAGACTCTGAGTGAGCTGCTCATCCTTGATATCTTTGTTTCCCTCAAACTCTATCGAGCTGATGGTTGGGCGCTCCACCACCTCAAAAATAAGCGTGTTATTTTCGCGTTTCGCTTCAATGTAATCAAAGTGGGTGGATGAATAAAGAGAGCGGATACTGTTACGAACTGCGTTCGCATCAACAGTGTCACCTAAACGAATAGGAATATAAGTTAGCGCGGCACCTAGGGCCACTCGTTGTAATCCTCTTACACGGATATCTTCAACGACAAATGTTTCGGTATTTTTGTTGGCACTCTGCTCGGAAGCATTGGGTTCAGAACCTTGGGTTGCACTTTGTGCGTATGCAGTATGTGCAGGAAGAGCCGCCGCTGCTACCAGGGCGCTCAAGAACAGCTGTTTCAACGTCATTCTGTGCTACTTAATTGTTGTGTTGTACATGTCGTTTCATTGCGACAATCGCAGAATATCATTACTGATAGCAATTGCCATTAACGCGAATATAAGCGCGCCACCGATGCGGTAAAAAACTTCTTGCACGCGTTCAGAGACGGGCTTACCGCGTACTCCTTCTACTGCAAGAAAGACTAAGTGCCCACCGTCTAAAACGGGTAATGGCACTAAGTTTATCACCCCAAGGTTAACGCTAATAAGCGCAAGAAACCCTAAAAAGTAGACCAGACCATAACTGGCCGAAGTCCCTGCCCCCTCTGCGATCGCAACTGGACCGCTCAGGTTGCTTACTGACACTACTCCGGTAACCAATTTACCCAGCATTTTTACACTGAGTACAATGAGCTCCCAGGTTCGTTCGGTGCCTTTTATTAATCCATCTATGAAACCATACTGTTGCACAAACCGATATTCTTCGGGATAAGGTGCAACGGTCGGCTCTACTCCTAGAAAACCAATACTTTCTTGTTCTAGTTCGCGGCTGCCTATGGTAACCGGTAACGCGAGTAGTTGCCCATTGCGCTCAACGCTTAGGATTACTTGCTGCCCGGCCGAACTCATAATCAGCTGTCTGGTTTGAGACCAATCTACTACAGGAGTTCCATCAAACTCGACAATTTTATCACCAACGCGCAAATCAGCTTGTGCTGCAGGTGATTCTTCTGCCACATAACTCAGTACTAACGATACACGTTGCTGGTACGGCTGCAAACCTAAATCAACAAAGGTTGGCGTTTGTTGGTCAGATAATCGCCAATCCGCAATATCCAATACATAGTCTCGCTCGCGCAAGCGCTCATCTTGCAGTGTTAGAGTCACCTGTTGCTGCCCTAAAGCACTAGCGAAGGCTAAATTAACTTGTTGCCAATCTTCCGTACGGCGACCATCAACTGCAATAATTTCACTTGGCACCGGAATTGATGCTTGGCTTGCAATTGACTGCTCACGTACATCACCAATGATGGGCTTGACCGATTGCACACCCAGCAAAAACATCACCCACAACACCACGATAGCTAAGATGAAATTAGCTAATGGCCCTGCAGCTATAATGGCAGCTCGTTGTGGTACTGATTTAGCATTGAAACTTAAATGACGCTGGTGCTCTGGCACCTCATCAACGCGCCCATCAAGCATTCGTACATAGCCACCTAGTGGAATAGCACCGATTTGATAAACAGTACCGTCAGCAGCCTGCCGCTGCCATAGTGGCTTACCAAACCCCACCGAAAAGGTTAAGACTTTCACCCCACAACGTCGTGCAACCCAAAAATGTCCAAATTCATGGAAAGTAACTAAGATACCCAGCGTTACTACAAACGCTGCTAACGACCAAACCACTGTTAACATAACCGATAATGCTCCACCCAACGCTGGGCAACCTGTCGCGCTTGTTGATCTATGGCAATGACATCGTCAATTGAGCTAACCGGAATCACTGCTATTTCGTTCAATACCCTATCACAAATCTCAGCAATAGCGGTAAAGCCAATTTGAGTACCTAAGAAGGCTTCAACTGCGATTTCGTTTGCTGCATTAAGCATGGTGGTGGCGGCTTGCCCTTGCCAGCAAGCCTCAATAGCCAAGGCTAAACAAGGATAACGAGCGGCCTCGGCAGTACTGAACGTTAATTGGCTTAATTGGGAGAAATCAAGTGCTGCAACACCGCTGCTGATACGTGTAGGATAACTTAAACCATAAGCAATTGGCGTACGCATATCCGGCTGTCCTAGTTGTGCAATCACTGAACCGTCGGTAAAACTTACCATGGAATGAATAACACTCTGAGGATGTACCACCACTTCTAATTGCTCGCGTTGACAATTAAACAACCAGCGCGCTTCAATATACTCTAACCCTTTGTTAAGCATGGTGGCGGAGTCTACAGAAATCTTCTGCCCCATGCTCCAATTGGGATGGGCACAGGCTGCAGCTGGGGTTTGTTGGGCTAATTCCGCTAAGGGTAGCTCTCTAAAGGGGCCACCTGAGCCGGTAAGCAAGATTTTACTGACCCCATGAGCGGCTAAATCAGCTTGACCTAAAGCTTGTTGTGCTGCTGTCGGCAAACACTGAAAGATTGCATTATGTTCGCTATCGATGGGCAGCAACTCTGCGCCAGAACGAGCTACAGCGTCCATAAACAGCTGCCCTGACATCACTAAGGCTTCTTTGTTAGCCAACAAAATACGTTTGCCCGCGTTAACCGCTGCCAAGGTTGGCAATAGCCCGGCGGCACCTACAATAGCTGCCATCACCGTATCTACTTCACTAGCTGAAGCAACATCAAGCAAGGCTGCAGGGCCGATAAGTACTGCCGTGCTGCTACGTTGTTCTAACAGCTGCTGCCGTAGCGCTATACCAGCCTGCTCATCGACCATAACCGCGTAGGTTGGGTTAAAACGTGCACAAATACTCAGCATCTCCGCGACATTAGCATGTGCGGTCACCGCAAAGAGATTAAACCGTTGTGGATGCTCGCTGATAACAGCTAAGGTACTTTTACCAATCGAGCCTGTGGCACCTAAAATCGTAATAGATTGCATACTAGGCCAATAACAATAAGTAAGCTAAAGCAAAGACGGGTAACGCAGCTGTTAAACTATCAATGCGATCTAAAATACCACCGTGCCCTGGCAACAAACTACCGCTGTCTTTTACTCCTGCACAGCGCTTAAACATGCTTTCGTTTAAATCACCAAACACCGATGCAACGACAGTGACTAATCCAGCTAGATAGTAACCAGCGAATTGCTCGGCAGGTACCTTTAACCAATGGGCTACTACCATCATCACCACAAAAGCCAAGGTGATACCACCTAGAAGCCCTTCCATGGTTTTACCTGGGCTGACCGCTGGCATCAGTTTATTGCGCCCATAACGAACCCCAGCAAAATAGGCTCCAACATCGGCGGCCCATACCAGTAACAATACAAACAGTACAGCAAAGCCGCCAAACAACGGCTGCTCAGCATAATTCAAAGAGCGAATAGCCAGCATGCCAGCCCAAGCAGGCACCAGTGTTAACCAACCAAATACGCCCACGATAGAGCGCGTACGCGACCACACTCGCCGACTACGTGGATAATTTAATATCAACACTAAAGCCAACACCCACCAAGCACAGCCCAGCACGATCAGGATGTATAGTGGCTGCGCTAACTCGCCTTGCTGCCATACTTGATCAACCGGCACCCACCACATCAAGGCCGCCAGAATAACACTCACGCTGAGCGTATAAGCGATACGACCTAGGCGTTTGGTGACCCCCATCAATGGCGCCCATTCCCACGCCCCAGCTGTCATCAATATCAGCACCGCCACAGCAAAGCCTGTTAATGGCAGTGCAAACACCGCATAAAGGGCGACAGGTATAAGCACCAGCGCAGTCAGTAAACGTTGTTTAAGCAAGGTTGTCCCCGGTTGTCACATCAGTATCTAAAATAGCCCGTTGCAGTTGCTCGCTGGTCATACCAAAGCGACGCTCGCGACAACTAAAGTCAGCGATTGCTGCTGCAAATTCTTTATCATCAAAGTCGGGCCACAATACTTGGCTAAAATAAAATTCCGCATAAGCTAATTGCCATAGCAGAAAATTGCTAATTCGGTGTTCGCCACCTGTTCTTATTAATAAATCTGGCTCAGGTTGGTCTGCTAATTGTAACTGCTCAGCTAATAAATCAGTTGTGATTTGCTCAGCATCCAATTCACCATCACGCACCTTACTCGCCAATTGTCTTGCCGCCGCAGTAATATCCCAACGGCCGCCATAGTTGGCTGCAATATTTAAATTCAAAGCGGTATTATTTGCGGTCATGGCTTCTGCTGTCGCCATTTGTTTCTGTAACCGCTCACTAAACGCACTTTTGTCGCCAATAATACGTAGGCGTACATTATGTTTATGTAACTTCTTTACTTCACGTTTTAGTACCGTCATAAAGAGTTCCATTAACACTGAAACCTCTTGTTGCGGGCGATTCCAGTTTTCACTACTGAAGGCAAACAAAGTTAACGATTGAATACCTTTTTTACGTGCAAACTGCACCGCTTGCCGCACCGCTTCAGCCCCAGCTTTATGGCCAAAGGTGCGGTGTTTGCCGCGCAACTTCGCCCAACGCCCGTTACCATCCATGATGATTGCCACGTGCTTAGGCATTTGAATACTCGAAACGTCCGTGATTGTCATAAATAACGCCATACAAGAAAAAACGCCGTGTGAGTATACCTGACACGGCGCTTTCCACCAATGTGGAATAGAAACAACAGTTTAAACTTCCATCAGATCTTTTTCTTTTTCCGCTAAGGCTTCATCAATTTTAGCGATATAAGTATCTGTCAACTTTTGAATTTCTTCAGTAGCGCGACGTTCTTCGTCTTCGCTAATTTCTTTTTCTTTAAGTAGGTCTTTCAAATCGCTGTTAGCATCACGACGAATGTTACGAATGGCAACTCGCCCTTGCTCTGCTTCATTACGAACCACTTTAACTAAATCGCGACGACGCTCTTCGGTTAACGGTGGTAATGGCACCCGAATGACAGTACCAGCAGAAGCTGGGTTTAGGCCTAAATCTGAGGTCATGATGGCTTTTTCAACCGCACCTGCTGATGACTTATCAAACACTGTCAAAGCTAACGTACGTGAATCTTCTACCGTGATGTTTGCCAATTGCTTTAACGGAGTATCTACCCCGTAGTAAGGTACCATCACACCATCTAAAATACTTGGATGAGCACGCCCAGTGCGCACTTTTGAAATTTGTGAACGTAGCGCATCTACGCTTTTTTCCATACGCTGTTTAGCGTCTTGCTTAATGTCATTAATCACGTTGTAGTTTCCTTATGTCTTGCTCGTACGCTTGATTATGCGGGGTTAAGCATGCTTTCACTAGCAATAAGTGTACCTTCTTCTTCGCCCATAATCACGGCTCTTAATGCACCTGGCTTATTCATATTAAAGACACGAATAGGAAGATTGTGGTCACGGGCTAGCGTAAATGCCGCTAAATCCATTACTTTAAGTTGTTTTTGTAGCACTTCATCGTAACTGATCTGGCGGTACAGTTGCGCATTGGGGTCTTTAACCGGGTCTGCCGAGTAGACACCATCCACTTTAGTTCCTTTAAGCACTAAATCTGCTTCGATCTCAATACCTCGTAAACAAGCGGCCGAGTCTGTAGTAAAGAATGGATTACCGGTACCCGCAGAGAAAATCACCACACGGCCAGACTTGAGCAAACTAATAGCATCGGCCCAGTTGTAGCTATCGCACACACCGTTAAGCTCTATTGCCGACATTAGGCGAGCATTAACAAAAGCACGATGCAACGCATCACGCATTGCTAAACCATTCATTACGGTTGCTAACATACCCATGTGGTCGCCCACAACTCGATTCATTCCGGCCTTTGCTAAACCTTCACCACGAAATAGGTTGCCACCACCAATGACCAAGCCAACTTGCACCCCAAGCTCTACTAATTCTTTAATTTCCTGAGCCATGCGATCAAGTACTTTGGCATCAATACCAAAAGACTCATCTCCCATTAAGGCTTCACCGCTCAATTTTAATAAAACGCGGCGATAGCTCGGTTTGCTACTTGGTGTCATAGGTTCGCTCCATGTTCAGGTCGTTATACTAACAGATACTTAAAGTTAGCTGCGAGATAGGCCTAGGTACTACTCATCAGCCATCTTATTGGTGTTTATTGTTGTGCTATTCCAGCCTTAGGTCCAGCGCTTTTTGCTACTTTAACTGGATATTCTGAATCTAGTTTATCAACCAAACTAGGTTACTCATAAAAAAACCGCATCATGCCAACCATGATGCGGTTTTCATTAACAACTTAGCAGTTTAGCCACAGAACTTAGCATTACGCCTTGTTCGCTGCTGCTGCCATTTGTGCTTGTACTTCAGCTGCGAAATCTTCTGATTTCTTCTCAATGCCTTCACCTACTTCGTAACGTACGAAAGTAACTACGTCGGCACCTTTAGATTTCAGCAAATCAGCAACAGTAATCGCTGGATCTTTCACGAACGCCTGACCAGTTAAGCTGATCTCGCCAGTGAACTTACGCATACGACCTTCAACCATTTTCTCAGCGATGTCTTGTGGCTTACCACTTTGCATTGCGATATCTAGTTGAATTGCGCGCTCTTTCTCAACCACTTCTGCTGATACATCTTCAGGCTTCACAAACTGTGGAGCGCTGGCTGCAACATGCATAGCGATGTCTTTAGCTAACTCATTGTCGCCACCAGTAAGTGCAACTAGTACACCAATACGGCCGCCGTGAACATAGCTTTCTACCACGTCAGCACCAGAGATGGTCATCACGCGGCGAACGTTCATGTTTTCGCCAATCTTAGCAACTAAAGCTTCACGTACTTCTTCTACGGTGCCGCCTTCGATTGCTGTAGCCTTAAGCGCATCAACATCAGTTTCTTTATTAGCAAAAGCCGCGTTGATAACTTTGTCACCGAAAGCTAAGAAGCTTTCGTCACGTGCAACGAAGTCAGTTTCGCAGTTAAGCTCAACCAAAGTACCGGTGTTGCCTTCAGTTTTGGTCAGGATTACACCTTCAGCGGCTACGCGACCTGCTTTTTTAGCAGCTTTCGCTTGACCACTTTTACGCATGTTTTCGATCGCCGCTTCGATATCGCCGCCGGTCTCTTCCAATGCTTTTTTGCAATCCATCATGCCAGCGCCAGTGCGCTCGCGCAGTTCTTTAACCAGAGCTGCTGTAATAGCCATGTACTTGTCCTCTAATCAGATGACTTAAAATTATTCAGTTTCAGCTTCAACGAAATCGTCTGCAGAACCTTCAACAACAACGCCACGAGCATCGTTGATAGCAGCTGCAGCAGCGTTCAAGTACAGTTGTACTGCACGAATCGCGTCGTCGTTACCTGGAATGACATAATCAACGCCATCAGGGTTTGAGTTGGTATCAACCACAGAAATAACTGGAATACCTAGGTTGTTAGCTTCTTTGATCGCGATGTGTTCGTGATCTGCATCGATAACAAACAATACGTCTGGCAAGCCAGCCATATCTTTAATACCGCCTAAGCTCTTCTCTAGTTTTTCCATTTCACGGGTGTTAACCAACGCTTCTTTTTTGGTCAACTTGTCGAAAGTACCGTCTTGGCTCATGGTTTCAAGCTCTTTTAAACGCTTGATTGATTGACGTACGGTTTTCCAGTTCGTCAACATACCACCTAACCAACGGTGATTTACGTAAAACTGTTTGCAGCTAATCGCGGCTTCTTGTACTGATTCAGAAGCAGCGCGCTTGGTACCAACAAACAACACTTTGCCTTTGTTGCTAGCAACGTGCTGTAAAAAGTTCAACGCGTCGTTGAACATAGGCACAGTTTTTTCTAAGTTGATGATATGAATCTTGTTACGAGCGCCAAAAATGAACGGCTTCATTTTTGGGTTCCAGAAGCGAGTTTGGTGACCGAAGTGTACACCAGCTTTCAGCATGTCACGCATAGACACGTTTGCCATGATTATTTTCCTTTGTAAGGGGTTATGCCTCCATACATCCCATAGTTCGACTCATCCGCAGCTATCGTCTTATCGCTGCATCGAGCACCCCGAGCTATGTGTCGATGTATGTGTGTGTTTAAGTTAATGGTTATGCAATTTGAAATTGCGGGCGCTTTATACCATAAGCAGCCCCATTTAGCAACAATTTAAGGGCTGTTTTAGGCTTCACCGAAGCGCTACAAACTGCTAGAATATCGTCCACATTTGCTAACTGAAACATGAGCATGAGCATTTCAATTAAAACCCCTGAAGAAATCGAAAAAATGCGCGCTGCAGGTCGTTTGGCAGCAGCCGTATTAGAAATGATTGAACCCCACATCAAAGCCGGGGTAACCACCGCAGAAATCGATCAAATTTGCCACGACTACATCATTGCGCATGGGGCAATTCCAGCTCCGCTAAACTATCATGGCTTTCCGAAATCGGTATGCACCTCACTGAATCATGTGGTGTGCCATGGTATTCCAAACGAGAAGCCTCTCAAAGACGGCGACATCATGAACTTAGATGTCACCGTCAAGTTAGATGGCTATCATGGTGATACCTCAAAGATGTTTGTGATAGGTAAACCAAGTATTTTGGCAGAGCGCTTGATGCGCGTGACGCAAGAATGTCTCTATCAAGCCATTCACATGGTGAAACCTGGTCTGCGGACAGGTGATTTCGCTGCAGTCATTCAAAAACATGCCGAGCAGCATGGTTATTCTATTGTGCGTGAGTACTGCGGCCATGGTATTGGCGCCGTGTTTCATGAAGAACCACAAATCTTGCACTATGGTACCGCCGGTACGGGTGATGTTTTACAACCAGGCATGTGCTTTACCATTGAACCTATGGTGAATGCGGGTAAACGCCACACCAAATTGATGCGTGACGGCTGGACAGTACTCACTAAAGATCGCAGTTTAAGTGCACAGTGGGAACACACCTTGCTGGTTACCGAGGATGGAGTTGAAGTATTGACCTTGCGCAGTGATGAAGACCTCCCCCGAGTGATCAAACATGCCAACTAAATAAGATTGGCAATAACCTAACACGAGAAACAGCGATGACGCCTGCACCAGCACCTCAGTGGCCCGCCACTATTACTCTTGCCAGCGGGCGTGATTGCTTAGAACGCTACCAACATTGGTCAGCTGAAGCTTTCATTACTGCCGACATTGATTTTTTGCTACAGCATCGCAGCCAATTTATGGATGCAATGCTACAGCAGCTTTGGCAGCAATTTGGGCTCGCCAGTGATCAATTGTGTCTATTCGCGGTAGGCGGGTATGGTCGCGGAGTGTTGCACCCCTATTCTGATATCGACCTACTTATTCTGTACCAATCACCTTTGACGGATGCCCAACAGCAAGCCGTACGTGAACTCATTCAATTACTATGGGATCTGCGCTTAGAAGTTGGCCACAGTGTGCGTAACACCGCCGAGTGTCTTGCTCAAGCAGAAGCTGATGTTACCGTTGCAACCAGCCTGTTAGAGCAGCGCTTGATCGCTGGCGATGAGCCTATCGCACAGCAATTTAATCTGCTTATTCAACAGCAATTTCCGTGGACTAGTCGCGCTTTTTATCAAGCCAAACTCGCTGAACAACAAAGTCGTCATCAGCACTATCATGGCACTTCTTATAATCTCGAGCCTAATGTTAAAAGTAGCCCAGGTGGGTTGCGTGATATTCAAACCATTGGTTGGATCGCTAAACGCCATTTTCAAACCCAATCCGATGAGAGCTTAGTACAGCATGGCTACATTACGGCGGCAGAACTTCTAGAGCTACGCGAGTACCACGACTTACTAGCCCGCATCCGTTTTGCCTTGCATTTAGAGGCAGGCAAAGCTGAAGATCGATTACTGTTCGACTATCAACCTGGGGTGGCAGCACGGCTAGGATATGGTGAGCCAGGCAAACGCAGTGTTGAAGCCATGATGAAAGACTACTTTAACGCTGTCGTCGGGGTTAATGAGCTCAACAATATGCTCTTGCAGTTTTTTGAGCAGGATATCTTAGCTAGTCATGCGCAATTACAGCGACAACCTTTACCCTGCTCTCGATGGGCTCAAGAGAAGGCTCAGCAGCAAGGCGTTACTAAGCCTGAACCCATGTTTGAGCAAATTGGACAAAGTATCGCTGCTATCGAGGATCACGTATTTAATACCCCTTGGCATTTACTTGAATTTTTATTAGTGATCGCCAACCATCCAAGTATTACTCATATTCAAGCTCATACGGTACGCTTGCTTCGGCATGCGCGAACGCAATTGCGCCAACCGCTAAGCAGCGACCCTCAATGTCGCCAGTTGTTCCTAGCACTATTACGCCATCCACATGGCGCTGGAACTGCCTTTCGACTGATGCATCAACATCAGTTGATGGCGCATTATTTGCCACCTTGGCAACAAATTGTCGGGCAAATGCAGTTTGATTTATTTCACGCCTATACTGTTGATGAACACACCTATCGCTTGGTGAGAAATATCCATCGCTATCGTGATGCAGAGTATCAACATAAATTTCCTTTATGTGCAGAACGAATGGCGGCTATGGATAAGCCAGAGCTATTATTTTTAGCGGCTATTTTTCATGATATTGCCAAAGGGCGTGGCGGTGATCACTCAGAATTAGGTGAGCGC
Source organism: Pseudidiomarina fusca (assembly GCF_032227045.1). Lineage (NCBI taxonomy): Bacteria > Pseudomonadati > Pseudomonadota > Gammaproteobacteria > Alteromonadales > Idiomarinaceae > Pseudidiomarina > Pseudidiomarina fusca. The sequence continues at coordinate 336,960 of NZ_JANFPJ010000001.1, read as the reverse complement.
GACGCTCTAAATTTCGCCCAACAACACGAGCTCCCGCCTGATGATGGAGCCCTAGTAGCATGGTTGGTTCGCCATCATTTGTTGATGTCTGTAACTGCGCAGAAGCGTGATATCCATGATCCTGAGGTGGTGAAACAATTTGCTGAAGTGGTGCAAACCAGTACCCGTTTAGATTATTTGTATTGTCTTACAGTAGCCGATATTCGTGCCACCAATAGCACCTTGTGGAACAACTGGAAAGCAACCCTACTAGAGAATCTATATCACGCAACCAAACAATTTTTAGCGCAAAATAAACCTAATGCAGCCACCGAAATGCGTCACCGCATTCACCAGCATCAAGCCCATGCTATGGGGCTGCTACTTAGTGCAGGATTTCAAGCGCAAGCAATCCAAGAGTTGTGGGGACGTTTTACCGCGGACTATTTTTTACGTCATCAACCAGAACAAATTGCCTGGCATTCACAGCACATCTTGTTGGTGCAGTCCGATGAACAGTTACCTCTCATTTTGTTAGGTGACGAGAACAATCAAGGCACCACCGAATTGTTCATTTATCATTTGGAACATGAACACCTTTTTGCCGCAGTTGCTGCCGTGCTTGATAGCCAAAATTTAAGCATCCACGACGCCCAAATCTTAGCTACTCGGGATGGTTATGTGATGGATACCTTTGTGGTGTTACAACATGATGGCCAACCATTAACCGATAGCCGCCATATTGAGTCGTTGAAACAACAATTACACGATGTGCTGCGCAAACGCCAGCCAGTACCTAGCGGCCAACGTCGATTGCCCCGGCGCTTGCGCAATTTTAATGTGGTTACCAAAGTTGATTTTGTCAGTGAACGCAATCCACGCCGTACAGCGTTTGAGCTAGTTGCGCTCGACCGACCCGGCCTAGTTGCGCGCGTAGCAAAAGTTATGCAAACACTAGATTTAAATATCTTGGCCGCTAAAATCACCACCGTTGGCGAACAAGCTGAAGACCTTTTTATCGTTACCTCACGCCGCAACCAAGCGCTGACTCACGAACAAAAGCAACAGTTACGAGAACAGATTATTACTGCTTTAGATGATTAACTAAGAAAGGAATAAACCATGCAAGACTTACAACAACGCATTGAAGCTGCATTTGAGCAACGTGCTAACATCAGCCCGACCGACATGCCCGCCGGCCTAGCCGATGACCTAGCACACGTGATTGACAGTATTGATAAGGGTGAATTACGAGTTGCAGAAAAAATCGATAACCAATGGGTTGTTCATCAATGGTTGAAAAAAGCCGTATTATTATCATTTCGCACCAACGACAATGGTCTCATGGAAGGCGGAGAAACACGGTTCTTTGATAAAGTACCAAGCAAATTTGCCAGTTACGATGAAGCTCGTTTTCGTGCTGAAGGCATGCGTGTAGTGCCTCCGGCACAAGTTCGTAAAGGCGCTTATATCGGCCGCAACGTAGTGTTAATGCCTTCTTACGTAAATATCGGTGCTTACGTTGATAGCGGAACCATGGTAGACACATGGGCAACCGTAGGTTCATGTGCACAAATTGGTAAAAATGTGCATTTGTCAGGTGGCGTAGGAATTGGTGGTGTGCTTGAACCATTGCAAGCTAATCCAACAATTATTGAAGATAATTGTTTTATTGGGGCTCGCTCAGAGATTGTCGAGGGCGTTATTGTAGAGACTGGAGCCGTTATCTCCATGGGTGTCTACATCAGCCAAAGCACCCGTATTTACGATCGTGAAACCGGTGAGATTCATTATGGTCGCGTTCCTGCTGGTGCGGTGGTCGTGCCTGGTACACTACCAAGTAAAGACGGCACTCATGGGTTGTATGCCGCCATCATCGTGAAAAAAGTCGATGCACAAACCCGCGCTAAGGTAAGTATTAACGAGCTATTGCGGGCGGCTGATTAAAAATCAGCTCAAACTCTTTCGGAACAGCCAATTCAATAGCAACTGGCTGTTCCGTAATTGGGTGCCGAAACTGCAGTGAGGTGGCTGCAAGCATTAATCGTGACAGACCAAAGTGGTCACGAAAAAATCTGTTATGCCGCCCATCACCGTGATTTGAATCTCCAATAATTGGATGTCGTAAATGGGACATATGCCGGCGCAACTGATGCTTTCTGCCCGTTTGTGGTAACAAATGCATCAACGAATAGCGAGTGGTCGAATGACGTTTGCTTACCGCAAATGGTAATTCTACCTGACGTAAGCAACGGTACGCCGTCACCGCCGCCTGTGCAGCTTTGTTCGGATCAGCTTGGGCATCCGCTATTTTATCCAGCTCTTCTTTGAGTGGATAATCAAGAATACCATCTCCTAAATAGCCACGTACTACTGCATGATACCCTTTTTGAACCTGACGCTGACTGAAGATCTCAGTCATCACGCGAGCACTAGCGGCTGATTTAGCGAATAATAAAATACCTGAGGTTGGCCGGTCCAAACGATGAACCGGATAAACTCGCTGGCCAATTTGATCACGAACCCGCTGCAACGCAAACTCTGTTGCCTCTTTCGCAATCCAACTGCGATGCACTAACAACCCACTAGGTTTATCAATAGCGATGAGCTCGTCATCCTCGAATAACACCGGTAACGGTAAAACAGCTTGGCTCATCAAACATCATCCGCAAGCGGGTCAGTACCACTTAAAAGCACATCAAACTCGCGCAACAGCGTGATTAAACTATCATGGTGGTCTAACTCATCACGATAAACATGCGTCGCCATAGGGCTCACGGCAATGTTCTGCGGCAATGGATGTTCAGAGTCTAAAATAGCCCACATTCGCGGTAACATAATAAACTGCAGCCACTGATGAAAATCTAGCGTATCCATAGCAAAAGGCTCGGTACTCGCCAAATCTTGCGCAGGTGGATGATGATTTTGCCATAATCCTAAACAGTTTAACTCAGCTTCAACTCGTTCTAATAAGCGCGCAGCGCGTTGACGTTGGTCCATGACTACCTCCACGACCTGATTTATCGTTATAATGGCGACATCTTTCAGCAAAAACGATTAGGTTGCAAGTTTAATGACCATCAATTACCTATCTGACCTACTTGAGCAGAGCCAAAGTGATTTCGTGGTATACGATATGGGACGGCGGGTGGTGCCCATGGGCGCCGAACAATTCACAGCGATTTGTGCACAGCATCAGCCCTACCCATTTCCAACCCAACATCAGGCTTGGTTTGCTGTGGTGTTTTGGCCTAAATTAGCGACCAGCAAGGTTGAGCCGTACTTGTGGTTTTTACGAATGCCACTCGATGAACGAGGTTTGCTCAGCTTAACTGCACAACAAGACTTTATGACTCAAGTCATTACTTTGTTGGGGCAGCAAATTAGCGGAGCATTAACTGAGCAGCAGCAACAACAACTGCAGCAATCGGCCTATTTGTTTACTCCAGCTGAAGTAAAACGGGCAGCCTTACATGCGCAATTAAGTAAGCGCTGGCAGCGCCCTCCTTCAATTTATTATGAACATGCCCAAAGCGAGTTATTAAGCCCTAGCAGCGAGGGTTGGCAGCAACTTGGCTTGCAAGGCATCCACGATGTCTGCCAGCGTCTAGAAAGCGACCAATATCTAACCACCAGCATTGCTGCGCAATGGCTAGATTATCCGGAACCCTTACAAAAGGCCCTCGCCGAAGCACTCGAGCATTGCCAAGCACCAGATTACTTGTATCAACAGTTGATACCAAAGCTAGCCGATGTTTCAAACTCGCAGCGATTGCAGACGTTACGGGCATTGGCTGGTGTTGCGCATAAAGCAGACGCTGCTCTCGATAAGGAGCTACCTTTAGTGGCAGCCCTGACTGAATTACTACCGCACGCTAGCGCAGATGAGTTGGTTATTCTTGCGACACGTCTATGGCCCCTACTCCAAGGTGAGCTGTTACTTGAGTTTATGCAACGTCTGGCGGTGAGCCAGTCTAGCGAGCTGTTCGCTGGTATCGTCAGCGATTTGTTGCGAGTACCTAGCACCAGAACGCAGCTATTGATGCTACTGCAGCAACCTGAGTTGCCAGCTCCTGTAGCTGCGGCCTGGCAGCAGTTTATTATCAAGCAATCTCGTTCATGAATATTCGCGCCAAGGAAAGCTTGTTATGCAGTTAAGTGATGCCATGCTACTGATTTTTATTGGGTTTATTATTTTTCTCTTTTGGCAAGGGAGACGCCAAGCTGAACAGGCCCGACGTTACGCCGCTGCCTATTGTAAAAATCATCAACTTCAACTGCTAGATATTGCGTGGCAGGCCGGACGACCAGCACGGTTTGAACGCCATTGGGGGTGGCGCAGTAGTTATCAGTTTGCGTTTAGCAGCGATGGCGAAAGCCGCTATGAAGGCGAACTGGTGATGTTGAACTTGCGCCTACTTGAGGTCAACACCCCAGCTTACCGTCTACCCGATTAGCTTGACTGGCGTTTTAGTCCTACTAATCGTTGCAAAAACTGACCGTACATAACCCAGTCACCCAATAATGAGTAAGCCGGATATTTGAAAGTAGCCGGCTTATTGTGTTCAAACACAAAATGCCCAAGCCAAGCAAAGCCGTAGCCTATTACTGGCACCAGTACTAATCCCCACCACTGCTGGGTAATTAAAACATAAGCCAACACCGCCAACACCAGGCTACTGCCAATATAATGCATAGCTCGACATTTGGGATTGGCATGCTCAGCTAAATAATAGGGATAAAATTCAGCAAACGTTTTAAACTGCACGACTAACCTCTTGTTCAGTTTCTGTAATGACAGCTCGCGGCTGAAACAGCAAAGTACCAACCACATTGCCTATCGTTAGCTCGGTAATGTCTTGATAGCCATGCTGATAAAACAGAGCGAGATGCTGAGGCTGGGTCACGTATACGGCAATCCCGCGTGACTGCGGCTCGTCCGCTAACATCGATTGCGCCGCTCGCACGAGTAAATCCCCCCATCCTTGCTGTTGATAACGCGGACTAACAGCAATAAATGCCAGCATATGATAATCATCACCTTCAATATGTTGTTGAATGATGGTTTCTTTTTCTATCAGCTGTTTGGTACTGACATAGCCTGCTGTCAACAACATCTTTAACCGCCAATGCCAATAACGACCGGGACCAAAACTTTTTCCTGGCTGGGTTAAACAGGCCACGCCAATTAAAGATTCGCCATCAAAGACGCCTACCATCGGCTGCTTAGCTTCCCAAAAGGCATTGAGCTCTTCGCGAATGGCTGCGCGCAAGCGTTTCTCATAATCCGGCTTATCGGCTTGAAATAACGACATTAACAAGCTGTCATTAAAATAGGCTTGATACAACAATGACGCTGCGAGTTTTAAATCTTCGGCGACCAAATAAGTTAATTGTCCATCACGTAATTGCGCTGGATTAACATTGTCTGAGTCATAAGTTTGATTCATTGAAAAACCCCATGCGTTTTATGGATAAATTTCAACCACCAAATTACTTGATTCAGATCAATTGGTCTACAACTCGCGGCGATAATTGTTGAATAAATTCTTGCAAAGATGGCGCAAGCTGTTGATGTTGTGGTTGCCCAACAAACTCCAACCCGACCACACCGCTATCATTATCTACCGTAATTAATAAATCATCGGACTCTTCTGCTAAACCAATGAAAAGTGTAATGGGTTGCTTCAACCGACGTTTCATCAATACATGTCCGGCTAAATTCGCTTGCAACCGCTCGGCATCTTCTGGGCCATGATTCTGCAGCAGTTGTAACGGGTGTTCCGCAAAGGTGACGGCTAAATCGGCCGCATACCAATGGCTGTAAAAGGCTTCCACCGAGTCATGCAGCGGCTGTTCGAGCGCATTGGCTAGATCAGTAAAGAGTAGTGGCTGCGTTTGTTTTACCGGTACCCAATGCACCCAATCCTGCTGTAGCGGTTGCTGATAAATAGGTGCCTGCCAATCTGGGTTAGCTTCAACCACTAGCGGTTGTCCAGCCTGTGCATAGGCACTTTGATATTGCGCTAACAAGTTATCCAGCGCGGTAGTCATTAACATGGCAAATGATCCCTCTATCAGTTTTATCGGTAAATGATTTTGCTAGCATCTAGCAACCGCCAAGGCTACAATGGCCGACTGCGTTAAAAACAGTAGTGTAACAGGTAATTTAATTCGATGAATCAACCACTAGCTCATTTAAATCTCGGGCAACCCACTCAGTACCCAACCGCCTACGATGCCAGCTTATTGCAAGCGGTACCAAGGCAGCTAAACCGTACTCCAATCGGCTTACCAGAAGCCCAGCCGTTACCCTTTCATGGTGACGACATTTGGCATGGCTATGAACTGTCATGGCTAAATCAACAGGGGCTGCCACAGGTAGCTTTAGCCGAATTCAGGGTAGCTTGTAATAGTCCAAATTTAATTGAGTCAAAATCGTTCAAGCTCTATCTAAATAGCTTTAACGATAGTCGTTTTGCCAGTTGGCAACAGGTGGAAACTCAGCTTAGTCATGATTTATCGGCTTGCGCACAAGCGCCAGTCAAGGTAAAACTAATGACGGTGCAACAAGCACAGCAACAGGCATTTGCCGATTTACCCGGCCAATGTATTGATAACCAAGATATAACTATCGATACCTACAACTATGCCCCGGAATTATTGCAGCCGAACGCACAAACGCAGCAGGTGTCAGAAATCTTACACAGTCACCTGTTAAAATCGAACTGTTTGATTACCAATCAACCCGATTGGGGTTCGGTGTTAATCAGCTATCGCGGTCGTCAAATCGACCAAGCTGCGCTGCTCCGTTATCTGGTGTCATTTCGGCACCACAATGAATTTCATGAACAGTGTGTTGAGCGTATATTCATGGACATTAAACGGCAGCTACAACCCGAACAATTAACCGTGTATGCACGTTATACCCGGCGTGGTGGACTCGACATTAATCCGTTTCGATCCGACTTCGAAACCACACCAACATCAGTCCGCCTGAGCCGGCAGTAATGATAAGAACGAAAAAGGAAAAGGAAAAGGAATGAAATTTACCATATCACCCCGTGGCAGTATGAGCTTACTGTCACAGCTAGAAATCAACCGCTTACAACAAACCAGTGACGAACAATTATATAAACTTTTTCGTAATTGTTGTTTAGCTGTATTAAATGCGGGAAGTACGACTGATAGTAGCGAAGAGATTTTTGAAAGATATAAAGACTTTGATGTCAATGTGATCAAGTGTGAGCGTGGTGTACAACTTGAGTTAGTAAACCCACCCGCTGAAGCTTTTGTTGATGGCAAATTGATTATCGGTATGCAGGAGTTGGTAGAAGCTGTCTTACGAGATATTCTCTTCACTGGTGAACGCTACAACGCCCAAACTCTAGACTCTGCCGACACCCATACGCTAACGCACGTGGTCTTTGATATTTTGCGTAATGCGCAAGTGGTGCAGCCCAACTTAGATCCAAATGTGATTGTTTGCTGGGGTGGCCACTCCATTAACGAAGTAGAATATAAATATACCAAAGAAGTAGGTTACGAGCTTGGCCTGCGTAGTTTGAATATTTGTACCGGCTGTGGCCCAGGTGCCATGAAGGGCCCGATGAAAGGCGCCACAATCGGCCATGCTAAGCAACGTATTGCTGATGGTCGTTATTTAGGTTTCACCGAGCCAGGCATTATTGCAGCTGAGCCACCTAACCCGATTGTCAACGAATTGGTGATTCTACCTGATATTGAAAAACGTTTAGAAGCCTTTGTCCGTTGTGCTCATGGTATCGTTATTTTCCCAGGTGGAGCCGGCACTGCTGAAGAACTTCTCTATATTCTAGGTATTCTGATGCATCCGCAAAACGAGCGTCAGGTATTCCCGCTGGTGCTTACCGGTCCAGAGAGTAGCCGTGGCTACTTCGAAGCTATTGACGACTTTGTTGCGGCAACTTTGGGCGATGAAGCACGCAAGCTTTATCAGATTATCGTTGCTGACCCAGCCGCTGTAGCTAAAGCGATGACGCAAGGTGCGCAGGCGGTGAAACAGTATCGTCGCGAAACTGGCGATTCGTACTGCTTCAACTGGACGCTCCACATTGATGAAGCATTTCAACGTCCGTTCGTGCCTAATCACGATAATGTGCGTAACTTGAATCTTCATACGGATCAAGAACCGCAAGCCTTAGCTGCGGACTTACGTCGTGCATTCTCAGCCATTGTAGCTGGTAACGTCAAAGACGAAGGCATTCGGGCTATTCGTCAACATGGGGTTTTCGAAATTCACGGCGAAAAAGAAATGATGAAGAAACTCGACGTATTATTACAAGCATTTGTCGAGCAAAGCCGGATGAAGCTACCGGGTTCGGTGTATCATCCTTGCTATCGAGTTGTTACTGATTAAGTAATAACTGTTTCATATCTTAACACCAAGGGAGTCTGCTCGTGTCAAAAATGCTCAAAGTGGTTTTAATTGGCTTTGCCATTTATGTTGCGGCAGCTGCCTTGCTGTTAAATCTATATCAAGCTGACCCTGAAAATATGAGTTGGCAAGAACGTGAGACTTTTAATTTAAAACAAATTGGTCGCTTAGATTTAGGTGCAGATAAAGGTGATGTGATCAGGCTATTAGGTTCACCAGATATTAGCGAAGCAAAGGCCACTGCTGATGGCGAAGTCTTGGTACTCTTTTACCGAACTCATCACGTTAAATCAGATGGCATTACCACCCGTGACGAATGTACTCCGTTATTATTCAAGGACGATGCTTTAATCGCATGGGGAGCTGACGCTTATAGTGAGTATCAATCGTTTTAATGATCTACCCCACCGCAGTGTAATAGTACTTCTGCTATAATGCCCGCCAATTTAGTCAAGCGTATTAGTCTTAGAAGTTTCACCGAAAGTTTTTAGAAGGTACCCCCAATGAGCACCACCATTACTGTGATTCCTGGCGATGGAATCGGTCCCGACATTATTGATGCAACCCTGAAAATCCTCGACCAAGCTGGTTGTGACTTTACCTATGAATTTGCTGATGCCGGCTTAGCGGCCTTAGAGAAGACCGGCGAGTTATTACCACAGGCAACGCTTGATGCCATTGCTCGCAATAAGGCTACCTTGAAAGGCCCACTGACGACCCCCGTCGGTGAAGGCTTTACATCCATTAACGTAAGCTTGCGTAAGCAATTTAATCTGTATGCTAATGTTCGTCCGGTAATCTCATTTAAAGGCACGAAAGCTCGCTACGAGAATATCGACATCATTACGGTTCGTGAAAATACCGAAGGCATGTATTCGGGCCTTGGCCAGGTCGTAAGCGATGATGGTAGCGAAGCCCAAGCTATGAGTAAAATCACTCGTACTGGTGCCGAACGTATTGTTCGCTTTGCCTATGAGTTAGCACAACGCGAAGGTCGCAAAAAAGTCACTATCGTGCATAAAGCGAATATTTTGAAATCAACCTCTGGTTTGTTTTTAAAAGTTGCCCGCGAAGTAGCGGCGCAATATCCAAACATTCAAACTGATGAGATGATTGTTGATGCAGTATGTATGAAGTTGGTCATGAACCCAGAGCAGTTTGACGTGATTGTAACAACCAATTTATTTGGCGACATCTTGTCTGATTTGTGTGCTGGTTTAGTGGGTGGCTTAGGGATGGCACCAGGTGCCAACATCGGCGAAAACTCGGCTATTTTTGAAGCCGTGCATGGTTCAGCACCAGATATTGCCGGCCAAAACCTAGCTAACCCTACTTCTGTTATTCTTGCGGCTATTCAAATGCTTGAATACCTAGGTATGCAAGATAAAGCGAAGCGCATTCTAGCGGCTGTTACCGACGTGATTGCAAGTGGTGATCGCACTACCCGTGATTTAGGCGGTAACGGTGGTACTACGGACTTTACTCAAGCAGTTATTGAGCGTCTGTAAGCATTCGCTTAGGATCAAAAAAGGCGAGGTCTTATCCTCGCCTTTTTTCTTGCTAAAGCCTGTTTACTAAGCTGTTATAGCCAACGGATATGAACCGTCACTTCTTCGCGATCGTGATACAGTTGTTTGGCTTGTAGTTCAAATTTACCACTGCCCTGCTCAACCAAAGCTTGCTTTATCTGTGTCAGATATTCAGCAACAGCGGCATATCGCTTTTTCATCGGGAGCTTCAAATTGAAGATGGTCTCTTTACAGTCACCATCAATCAACCAACTGGTCATCAACTCACCTACTCGCGCAGGTTTCTCGACCATATCACAAACAAGCCAAGTTACATTCTTCTTTTTCGGACGGTACTTAAAGCCATCTTCTTGAATATGTTTTACTTGTCCCGTTTCCAATAAGCTCGGTGCCATCGGCCCATTATCAACCGCCTGCACCATCATTCCGCGCCGCACCAATTGGTAGGTCCAGCCGCCAGGTGAAGCGCCTAGATCCACTGCATTCATTCCGGAGCTGATACGCTCTTCACGCTCATGCTCTGGCACAAAAACTTGAAAAGCTTCGTCTAGTTTGAGGGTTGAACGACTCGGTGCATCGCTCGGTGAGCGTAATCGAGGAATTCCCATCAACCAAGGCGACTGATTAAAAGAGTATGAATATCCTATAAGTACTTGCTGATTGCTTAAAAAGAAAGCGTGCAAGGTAGGTCGGCGGTCACTTTCTTTAACCGTTAACCAGTCGATTTTGCGTAATCCTTGTCGCAACGGCACGGTAAATTTACGACAAAACTTAGATAGTTCTTTGCCGTCATTGGTATCTGGCGTTTCTACTCGGATGTCGCCCGCAGGTTTTACCCCTGGGAATTTTTCACTCAGTTCATCATCCAGCAAGGCCACCTGAATAGCGCCGACTCGATCTTGCAGAGGTAGTTCGTTTAACTGCACCAACACCACAAAAAACTGACGAGTGAACATCAATTCTTTTAGGTTTAATTTTTTAGCTAGATGATCTGCTTCTTCGGGTTGGCAAACATACAGCACATAACCTTGCTGAGGTTGTGTTTGGCAATAGCCATAGATACCGAGCATCGCTGTTTTATCTTGCAGCTCTGCAGCACAATCGTTCTCAAATCCGGGCCGACAATAAGCCACAATTCCTGTCATGAAAAACCTCAAATACTCTCTATAATTGCATCAATGGCTTGTTGCCACATGTGCTCACGCACCAGACCACTGCGTTTAGTTGCTTCAAAGCTATGGTCACCACCATCAATCCAGCGCATCTGGACATTGTCGGGTAAAGAATAGCCGGCAACCTCGTCTGGCTTGCCAAAGCTATCACGCGTCCCCTGCACAATGAGATTGCTGGCACAATGATTAGCTAAATCTGTCACTCGTAACTGGTCCGGCTTACCCACCGGATGAAACGGAAAGCCAAGGGCAACAGCATGTTTCGCTGCAACCTGATCGGCGATTCGAAAGGCCACTCGTGCTCCCATCGATTTCCCCATCACTAACAATGGCTTAGCATCATCAAACTGTTCAATGACTGTCGTCATTGTATGCTCTAACACGGCCATAGGATTCGGGGGGCGACGCCGCCCTGACTCCATAAACTGCTGCCAGTAAGGAAAATTAAAGCGCACCACATCAAAGCCCTGCAACGCCAGCCCTAGAGCCATAAATTGCATAAAATCACTTTGTAATCCGGCGCCTGCGCCATGAGCAAAAACGATGCGGGTGTGTCCATGCGGGTTATCTCGCTGCACGGCCACTCGCTGCGCTTTATTCATAACTATCCTCTTCTTCTTCGACAACTTGCAATAACCAGTTACGGAAGGTGGCGATTTTACCTACTTCTGCCTGAGAGTCACGACAAACTAAGTAAAATGATTTCTGTCGGGGTAAGGCTTCCGGGAAAATTTGAATAAGATGGCCTGCATCTATCTCTGGCTTCACCAGAACATTGTTTGCCAAAGCAATGCCTTGCCCATGAACCGCAGCCTTTAACGCTAAATTAGAATGACTAAAGATCGGACCGTTGTCGCCTTTGTTCTTGTCAATACCTACTAATTTAAACCAGTCTTTCCACGCGTTACGAGTTTCGTCGTGCAAGAGAGTATGGTTAAGCAGATCGCGCGGCTCACGCAATGGCTTGGTGCCGGTGAGTAATAGCGGCGAACAAACCGGAATTAAATATTCATTATGAAGTTTATAAGCACGTAGGCCTGGCCATTTCCCAGCACCATAGTAAATCGCCACGTCCACGTCATCAGTCAGGCTGCCATCAACTTCATCCACGGCCCGAATACGAACATCAATATCAGGATAAGCCTCACGAAAACGACTTAACCTAGGCACGAACCAGAGGATGGCAAAACTTGGCGGCAACGAAATCGTTAGCGAGCCTCGTTGACTGGCGAACTTGACCCGCTCTGTAGCTTGAACTAAATGATCAAAGAGTTCTTTTAGTTCTAAGTAATAAGTTTGACCCTCGGGCGTTAGTAATAACGCCCGATTACGCCTAAGAAAAAGCTGCACCCCCAGAAACTCTTCAAGCGCTTTCACCTGATGACTCACCGCAGCTTGAGTAACAAACAATTCATCCGCAGCGCGGGTAAAACTCAAGTGCCGAGCTGCAGCTTCAAAAGCTTTTAGAGCATTTAATGGGGGTAATTTTCGCATTTTTTCTCGTTTATAATCTGACTCCGCCGTCTATTTCTATCACACGACCGCTAAAAAAGTCATTCTCTATAATATACCGCGCACTGTGAGCAATCTCGTCTGGCTGACCCCAGCGGCGCAAAGGTACCATACTCAGAGCGCGTTCAATAGCTTCTGGTTTCATTTGTGCCGTCATTGGCGTTTCAATAAAGCCAGGAGCAATAGCACCACAGCGAATGCCAAAGCGACCTAATTCACGAGCCCAAGTAACTGTCATCGCCACGACGCCAGCTTTAGTTGCAGCGTAGTTGGTCTGTCCAATATTGCCAGAGCGTGCCACACTTGAAATATTAATGATAACCCCACCGTTGCCGGCCTTTGCCATATGGGCAGCGGCTTCACGTCCACAGAGGAAGCTACCAGTAAGATTGACATCTAACACTGATTGAAACTGTTGCAGTGGCATTTTGTGGGTGATTTCGCCATCTTTGCACTTAACCAACATACCATCGCGTAAAATACCTGCATTGTTGATCAGTACATTCAGCTCGCCAAAGTCTGCGACAATCTGTTCGAAGACTTGTTCAACAGCTGCTTCGTCGGTAACGTTAACCACATAGCCTTGCGCTTGCATCGCACCTTTTGCGGTGCAAAGTTCACAAGCTTCAGCCAAGGTTTCAGCGTTCATATCAATTAACGCTAGTTTGGCACCAGCTGCCGCAAAATGCTCAGCCATAGCTCGCCCAAGCCCCTGGGCACCTCCAGTAATCACAATTGTACTTGCAGAAATATTCATGCTTTTCCCATTACTTTTTATTAGCTTTTACAAAATTAAAGATACTCGAGAAGTCTTCACGACCGTGGCCTAATTGAGACCAGCTACGATATAAATTATGGGTTAAGGCACCCATCGGCGTAGCAGCACCACTGGCTAGTGCAGCTTGTTGCGCCAAACCTAGGTCTTTACTCATCAAGTCTACTAAGAAGCCACCCTGATAATCATGACTAGAAGGCACATTATCCATCACTCCGGGGCATGGATTATATACATCTAAAGTCCAGTTACTGCCGGAGCTCTTCGACATGATTTCGGAGAGAACCGCGGCATCCAAACCGTGTGCAATGCCCAATTGTAGCGCTTCTGAGGTACCGACCATTAAAACTGACAGCAGCATATTGTTACAGATCTTGGCAATCTGTCCGGCGCCTAGTTCACCAGCTCGAAAAATATTTTTACCCATCGGCTGTAAAACTGCCTGCGCACGTGTCACTGCTGCTTCACTACCACCACAAATAAAGGTCAGGGTGCCAGCTTTAGCACCGCCTACGCCACCAGATACGGGAGCATCAATAAATTCGATACCGCGCTGCTGAAGCGCAGTTCCAACTTCTACCGCAGTAGCAGCACTTATAGTACTACAATCAATGACTAACGTATTTTCCGGTAACTGGTTAATTAAGCCTTGCTCGCCTAAATAAACGCCTTTTACATGAGCGTCTGCAGGCAGCATAGTAATCACAAACTCAGCCTGCTCTGCTGCTTGGCTTGCACTGCTAGCCGTTGCACAACCGGCTGCGGCCGCTGCAGTTAAAGCTGCTGCTGATAAATCAAAGACAGTAACCTGATGGCCACCCTTCACTAGATTGGCAGCCATCGGGCCACCCATATTGCCTAAACCAATAAATCCTACTGTTGCCATAACAACCTCGTTCTTATCATTTTTATCTTATTTAACCAAGATCTGCCAACGGATGCGGATGGCCTTGCCATGGCGCAGTAAACATCTCATCAACTGCTTCAGCAGGCACGTCTGCAACACTTGCATGGCGCCATTTTGGCTGCTTATCTTTATCGATTAATAGGGCTCGAATGCCTTCGGCAAAATCACCTTGTAAGGCACACCGCACCGACAAGGTTAATTCGAGACGGAAGCAATCAGCTAAGCTTAAATCAACCCCATGTTGTAACTGATTCCATACTAAATGGGCGGTCATCGGACAACCCGCTGCTAAATTTTGACGCGCCCGAGTTAACCACTTATCATCGTTGTTATCGGACAAAATAGCAGCCACAATGGCGGTTATATCATTGCCTTGGGTTAGCTTTTGCAGATGTAACTGATGCTTTTCAACCTGTCCGGCTGGGCGCAACGCCACAGCAGCTTTGGCTAATTGAGAGAGCACATCGGTGACTTTTTGCTGATTTAAAGCAGCGGTGTCACCCCACTTTATGCTCTGTAATTGCGTCAATACCTGCGGATAATGCTCACTAGCAATAAAATGATCCGCTAAATTTAAATAAAGAGCATCGGTCGCATTCATGTGTGCGCCTGTCAGCCCCAAAAACAAACCACAGCCAGCCGGCATCTGATTTAAAAAGTGTGTGGCACCCACATCTGGATAAAGACCGATGGTGACCTCTGGCATCGCCAACAACGACCGCTCGGTTACAATACGATGGCTAGCACCATTCATCAGCCCCATACCACCGCCCATGACAATACCGTGTCCCCATACTACAAGCGGCTTAGGGAAGGTATGCAAAGCATAATCTAAACGGTATTCTTGACTAAAGAAATCAGCAATTTCATCAACCAAAACTCCAGGACTCGCCTGCATCGCATGATACATTGCAACGATGTCGCCACCGGCACAAAAGGCTTTATCACCGGCCCCCTGTAAGACCACACAAGCGATGCTATCATCGTCAGCCCACTGCTGGAGTTGTGGCATTAACAACTGAATCATCGCTAAGCTAAGCGCATTTAATGATTTTTCTGAATTTAATGTCGCAACGCCAATAGACTTGCCGTTTTGTCCTGGTAACGTCTCGAATAAGACAACTGAATTCATGTCACTCTCCTCTAAGACAACAAAGCCACCCTTAAAGGATGGCTCGGTCTAGATCGGCTAATAATCGTCGAGCAATGATCACTCGCATAATTTCATTGGTACCTTCAAGAATCTGATGCACCCGTACATCCCTGACATGCCGCTCTAAAGGGTATTCTTTAATGTAGCCATAGCCACCATGAATTTGCAGGGCTTCGTTACAAACCTGGAAGCCAACATCCGTGGCAAAGCGCTTAGCCATCGCACAATAGGTCGTTTTATCAGCATCATTAGCATCAACTTTAAAGGCTGCCAAACGCACCATTTGTCGAGCTGCTACTAATTCAGTAGCCATATCCGCTAACTTAAACTGGAGCGCCTGAAAATGTCCAAGCTCTTTACCAAACTGAGTGCGTTCATGCATATAGGCTGTCGCCGTATTTAACGCCGCTTGGGCAGTACCCACTGAACATACCGCGATATTAATACGACCACCATCTAGCCCCATCATGGCAAACTTGAAGCCTTCACCCTCAGCGCCGAGCAAATTCGCCGCCGGGATCCGTACATCTTCAAAACTAACAAGACGCGTAGGCTGGGCATTCCATCCCATTTTGGCTTCTTTTTTACCGTAGCTTATACCTGCTGCATCGGCTGGTACTACAAAAGCCGAGATACCTTTGGGCCCAGCTTCGCCAGTACGCGCCATCACCACCAACACATCCGTACTACCAGCACCAGAAATGAACATTTTTGAACCGTTGAGAACGTATTCATCACCGTCCTTCTTGGCAGTTGTGCGTAAACTTGCGGCATCAGAGCCAGCACCTGGTTCTGTCAAACAATAAGAACCCAGCTTATGGCCCATTACTAGCTCCGGTACCCATTGCTCAATCACTTCAGGTTGTGCAAAAGAGCCGATCATCCATGTCACCATATTGTGAATGGTCATCATGGCCGTAGTTGCAGTACAGCCCATGCTTAGCTGTTCAAAAATTAACGCAGAGTCTAACCGACTCATGCCAAAACCACCGGCTGCTTCTGGGGTATACATGCCCATGAAACCCATCTCGCCGGCCTTACGAAAAACCTCAACAGGAAAGTGGGATTCTTCATCCCACTGAGCTGCATAAGGTGCTAACTCTTTTTCTGCAAAAGCTTTAGCCGTATCAACGAAAGCTTGTTGATCGTCGGTTAAATTAAAATTCATGGCGTTGTCCTGTTACTTCAAGTTGATCGTCATATTGGGGCCATTCACGTCGGCGATATCGCTCTCAAACCAGCGCGCCGTAATGGTTTTAGTTTCGCTATAGAAGCGCACACCCTGTTTACCATAAGCGTGCAAATCACCGAAGAACGAACCTTTCCAACCCGTAAACGAGAAGAAGGGTAATGGCACTGGAATTGGAATATTAATACCTACTTGCCCTACTTCAACATTGTGTTGATATTTACGCGCTGCGGCACCACTGGCGGTAAAGATTGACGTTCCATTACCGTATGGGTTGGCATTGACCATAGCTAAAGCTTCATCCAAGCTGTCTACTTCCGTTGCACATAAGACCGGACCAAAAATTTCGTTCTTATAGATTTCCATATCCGTGGTGACTTTGCCAAACATCGTTGGCCCTACCCAGTTACCATGTGGATAGCCAGCAACGTCACAGTTACGTCCATCAACCAATAATTCGGCGCCTTCATTCACCCCTTGGGTAATGAAGTTTTCTACTCGCTGCTTCGCTTGTGGGCTAATTAACGGACCATAAGCGGCATCTGGATCATCCCAACCGCCGGGTTTCACTTTAGCTAACTCAGCCGCAATTTCAGGTATCCACTCACGTGCAGAACCTACAAATACAGCCACCGAGATAGCCATGCAGCGTTGTCCGGCTGCGCCCACTGAGGCTCCTACAAGGTTACTAATCACTTGTGATTTATTAGCATCAGGCATGATAACGCAGTGATTCTTGGCACCGGCAAAGGCCTGCACGCGCTTCATGTTTTCAGTACCACGGCGATAGATATACTGCCCTACAGCAACCGACCCTACAAATGAAATAGCTTTCACCGCCGGCTCATCAAGTAAGAAATCTACTTGCTCCTTACCACCATGGATAACTTGCAATACGCCTTTTGGAGCGCCAGCTTGCTCAAACAATTCAACGAGTCGGGTTGGGGTTAGCGGATCTTGCTCAGATGGCTTCAAAATAAACGTGTTTCCACAAGCGATAGCTAACGGAAACATCCATAACGGAATCATTGCTGGGAAGTTAAACGGCGTGATACCTGCACACACCCCTAAAGGTTGGGTAAAGCTATAAGTATCAATACCGCGTGCGACATTCTCTACGGTCTCTCCCATCAGCAACGATGGAATATTAGCTGCATGCTCAACCACTTCGATGCCTCGCCACACATCGCCTTTAGCATCTTCAAAGGTTTTACCTGTTTCACTTGCTAAAATCTCTGCAATTTCATCATGATGTTCTTTCAGTAACGCCTGATAGCGCATCATCACCCGGGCCCGCTCAGACACGGCAACTTCTTTCCACGTTAGAAAAGCTTGTTGGGCACTAGCCACAGCTTGAGCCATCTCGGTTTGGGTTGCGCAAGGTGCTTGAGCAATCACTTCCTGCGTGGCTGGGTTAGTGACATCAATCCACTGGCTACTTTGTGATTGCACAAATTCACCATCAATATATAAAGGAACTTTCTTCGACATGGTTCATACCTCGTTGTTCGCAATCTGCGGAATGGGGTTAATGACTCCATTCTGGCGGTTTTTTTGTTGCTTTAACATCGACTATCTTGCCACAATAATGGACAAAATTGTCATTTATGGAGTTTATCATGAGCCAACCTTCAACCTGGCCACTCCCAGCGGGAAGTTCGCGGGTAGTGTTACCCTTGCAACTGACTCGTCAACTTGATCAACATCCACTGACGAAACATTTGTATCCTGTTGCTTATGGCCATTACGTTGACGCCTTGGGGCATCAAGTTGAACGCCAGCAGCATACCGATCACCTGCTGATATTTTGTCATCGCGGTCGCGGTTGGTTCCGTACTCATAACGCTAGTGGTAGCTTAGAGGCCGGTCAATTACTGCTATTACCGGCGGGGCAAGCGCATGCTTATGCTGCAGACCATGAGCAACCATGGAGCATTTACTGGGCTCATTTTCGCGGTTCTGCGGCCGTCCAATGCTCTGATTTTCTATCGCTTTCAGCCCAATCACCGGTACTAACTTTGAGTCGCTGGCGCCAGCTTATTCCTGTCGTTACTGATTTGCTCAATTTACAAACACAACGCTATCAATTCTCTGCGGCGATCGTTGCCGCAAGCTTATTACAACGTATTATCGCCGAGTTACCGCGACTCACGTCTGCCATGCAGATACCCGCGGGCTTTGATCTACGCGCCCTTGAGCGATTCATGTACGACAACTCGCATCGGGATATCAGTTTGGATGAATTTGCCGAGTTTGCGGGCTTATCTCGCTATCATTTTAGTAAAAAGTTCAAACAAATTACTGGCAGCAGCCCGATGCGATTTTTCAACCAAATAAAAGTAAAATTAGCCTGCCAATTACTGGATACTACCACCTATTCTATTCGCCAAATTGGTCAACAGTTAGGATTTGATGATCCCTATTATTTTTCACGATTATTCAAAAAAACCATGGGGATTTCACCCCAATACTATCGCGAGAGTAGTCACATGACTCATTCTCAAACCAACTTACTCAACCCACAACAAGGTCGTTAACTATGTGGATTCTTTGGGCTGTCACCCTATTATGGGCTGCAAGTTTCTCACTCATTGGTGAATTCCTTGCTGGCCAAGTTGATGGTTATATTGCGGTATTTATCCGCATGGTCTTAGCCTTTTTATTATTTATTCCACTATGGCGCCCCCGCCGTATTAATCTAGTTAAGCAATGTCAACTAGCTGCTATCGGGGCCTTGCAAATAGGCGTGATGTACCTCTTTCTGTATCATGCCTTTCTGTACTTAAGCGTGCCTGAAGTACTGCTGTTTACTATATTTACGCCGCTCTATATTACCTTACTGGATGAGCTTCTCTACCAACGACGTCGGTTACCGCTGCGTTGGTGGCTTGCTACCGCAATAGCAGTAGTTGGCGCTGCCATTATTCGCTTCGACGACTTAAGTGATTCTTTTTGGTATGGCTTTTTACTCATCCAAGCCGCTAACCTTTGCTTTGCCGCTGGCCAAGTTTTCTACAAGCGTTTAGAACTTGGCGATGAGCGTAATCAGTTGCACCTGTTTGCTCTATTTTTCTTCGGTGCAACCTTAGTTACCGGCCTTGCGATGCTTAGTTTTGCTAACTTTCAGCTAATACCACAACAACCGCTACAATGGTTTATCCTAGCCTGGCTTGGTTTAGTTGCTTCAGGCCTCGGTTATTGGGCCTGGAACATCGCTGCCAAACGAGTGAATGTGGCGCAACTTGCGACCATGAACAATATGCTGATACCCGCTGGGCTGCTGATTAATTATCTATTCTGGCAGCAAGCTGTGGTTTGGCCACGACTCATCATCGGAGCTGCGGTATTAGCACTCGCTGTCTGGTTGGCCTCGTCGCCAAGGCCAACCCCATCCAACTAATCCATGGTGGCGGTTAGAATACTTCAACCGCCACTGCGACAGCTTCTCCGCCACCAATACAGAGTGACGTTATCCCTTTTGACAACTGGCGCTGCTTCAAGGCATGGATCAAGGTAACCAGTAAGCGCGCGCCACTGGCACCAATCGGATGCCCAAGCGCACAGGCGCCGCCATGCACGTTAACCTTGGCGGGATCTAACTGCATTTGCTGGATGGCTAACATGGTCACCATGGCAAAAGCTTCGTTAATCTCCCACAAGTCAACGTCTTCAACCTGCCAGTTAAGCTTAGCTAACAGGCTATTCATGGCTCCAATTGGCGCAACAGTAAATTCTGCAGGCGCTTGCGAATGAGTGGCATGCCCAACAATTCTGGCTAGTGGGGTTAAGCCCTGCTGCTTAGCATCACTCTCTGACATTAATACCAATGCTGCAGCACCGTCAGAGATAGAGCTCGAGTTAGCTGCAGTAATAGTTCCTTGAGCTGCAAAAGCTGGACGCAACCCCGGAATTTTTTCTGGCATCGCTTTACCAGGCTGCTCGTCAATACTAACGGTTACATCGCCTTTACGGGTTGAATAAGTTACGGGAGTAATTTCATCATCAAAACGACCGCTTTTGATGGCTTCTTGGGCTCGGGTTAATGACGAAATAGCGAACGCATCCATCGCCTCACGGCCCAGACCATAGTCATCTGCAGTGGCCTGCGCATAGCACCCCATCGCTTTACCTTCGTATGCATCTTCTAAGCCATCTAACATCATATGATCATAGACAGCATCGTGTCCCATACGCATGCCTGTGCGAGCCTTTTTCAATAGGTATGGCGCATTACTCATACTTTCCATGCCACCGGCTACAACAGTTTTCGCTGAGCCTGCGCGGATAATATCATGCCCTAACATGACTGCTTTCAAACCTGAACCACACACCTTATTGATGGTGGTTGCGCCAGCACTGCGAGGGAGTTCTGCAAAGAGCGTCGCTTGTCGCGCTGGAGCCTGTCCCAAACCGGCCGGGAGTACATTCCCCATAATAACTTCATCGATGGAGGCCGCGGTTAACCCACTTGCAGCTACGGCTGCTCGAATGGCTGTAGCGCCAAGTTGTGGGGCACTTACGTCAGCTAAACTACCTTGAAAACCACCCATTGGAGTACGTTTGGCGGCAACAATCACAACTGCATCAGACATATTTTCTCCTTATCAACCCTCCAACTCGTCAGTAACTTTATTGCTACCGGAAGTTTTCGTAGCTTCTTACCTTTACGTTAACGTTAACTTGTTTTAAGCTTACCGCTCTCACTGGACACAAGCAAGCACAAATGAAGCCATCACAAACCTATACCATTGGTGAATTAGCGCGCGAATTTGATATTACCACGCGCAGCATTCGCTTTTATGAAGATCAAGGTCTTATAGCACCGGAGCGACAAGGCCAAACACGCCTCTACGGCAATAAAGATCGCGTACGCCTAAAACTGATTTTGCGCGGTAAGCGACTCGGTTTTTCCTTAGCGGAAACTAAGCGCTTGTTTGATCTCTATGACATGGAAAATAGTAGTTCTCGTCAGTTGCATACGGTGTTAGAGCTGATTGACGATAAGAAAATGTCGCTCAAACAGCAACTCGAGGACATCAAAGTATTGCTTGTTGAATTAAGTAATTTAGAAGAACGCTGTCGTGATGAATTAGCTGAAATTAACGCACAGGCAGCCGCTAACCAGAACCCAAGTAGTAATCAGGAGACCTTATGATTAGTCAGTATACTGTATTTAATTTTGGCCTTGGCGAAACCGCCGATATGATTCGTGAGAGCGTTAATGCCTTTGCCCGCGATGAAATCGCTCCACGCGCTGCTGCCATCGACGAAAGTAATGAGTTCCCTGCTGACTTGTGGCGTAAGTTCGGTGATTTAGGCCTGCTTGGTATGACTGTTGCAGAAGAATACGGTGGTTCGGGTTTGGGTTATCTAGAGCACGTGATTGCCATGGAAGAAATCAGCCGGGCGTCCGCCTCGGTTGGCTTGAGTTACGGTGCTCACTCTAACTTATGCGTCAATCAGATTTACCGTAATGGCACCACCGAGCAAAAACAAAAATATTTGCCCAAGCTTTGTAGTGGCGAACACGTCGGTGCTCTTGCTATGAGTGAACCTAATGCTGGTTCAGATGTTGTTAGTATGAAATTAAAAGCAGAGCGTCAGGGCGATGACTATATCCTTAACGGCAACAAAATGTGGATCACCAACGGTCCCGATGCTGATGTTCTAGTCGTTTATGCAAAAACCTCGCCTGAGAAAAACTCACGAGGCATCACCGCATTTATCATTGAAAAAGATTTCCCCGGATTTAGCACAGCGCAAAAGCTAGATAAATTAGGAATGCGTGGCTCAAACACCTGTGAACTTGTATTTACTGATTGCAAAGTACCAGCTAGTAATATTTTGGGCGAACTAGATGGTGGTGTCGAAGTTTTAATGAGTGGTCTCGATTACGAGCGCGCTGTTCTTGCCGCTGGTCCCTTGGGTATTATGCAGGCCTGCTTAGATGTTGTGGTACCTTATACCCACGATCGTAAACAATTTGGCAAAGCCATTGGTGAATTTCAGCTAGTACAAGGCAAAGTAGCCGATATGTACACACGTACCAACGCTGCGCGAGCTTACGTATATGCCGTCGCCCAAGCTTGTGATCGCGGTGAAACCACTCGTAAAGATGCTGCGGGCGCCATTTTATATTCAGCTGAGTTAGCCACCCAATTAGCACTGGATGCGATTCAGCTATTAGGTGGCAATGGCTACATTAATGAGTATCCAACTGGACGTTTGTTGAGAGATGCTAAGCTTTACGAAATTGGCGCTGGTACCTCAGAAATTCGCCGCATGCTGATCGGTCGTGAACTGTTCAGCGAATCAGCTTAACCTACTCAGGAGTTGCCGTTGTGACTGTATTAAGCAGCAGTGTAAATACCAAAGATGCCACGTTTATCGCTAATCAGCGGGCGATGCAAGACGTGGTTAACGACTTGTACGAGAAAGCTGAACAGATCAAACAAGGTGGCGGTGCAAAATATCAAGAGCGCCATCTTGCACGCGGAAAGCTCCTTCCGCGCCAGCGTATTGATAAACTCTTGGATAGCGGCTCACCTTTCCTAGAAATTGGCCAATTTGCTGCTTGGGATTGTTATGAGGATTATGTTCCTGCTGCTGGCGTGGTCGCTGGAATAGGACGCGTAGCTGGCGTGCAATGTATGATTGTAGCCAATGACGCCACGGTTAAAGGTGGTACTTATTATCCTTTGACCGTGAAAAAACACTTACGCGCGCAAGAAATTGCAGAGCGTTGTCGCCTCCCCTGTATTTATCTCGTCGATTCAGGTGGTGCTAATTTACCACGGCAAGATGAAGTATTTCCTGATCGTGACCACTTTGGCCGTATTTTCTTTAATCAAGCCAATATGTCAGCCAAAGGAATTCCTCAAGTAGCGGTTGTGATGGGGCTATGCACCGCCGGTGGTGCTTATGTGCCAGCAATGGCTGACGAAAGTATTATCGTGAAAGAACAAGGTACCATTTTCTTAGCTGGTCCGCCGTTGGTTAAAGCGGCGACAGGCGAAGAAGTAAGCGCCGAAGAGCTTGGCGGAGCTGATGTACACACCCGTATTTCTGGGGTTGCCGACCATTTTGCACAAAACGATGAACATGCGTTAGCACTCGCTCGACGTTCCATTGCACGGCTCAATTACCAGCCGGCGGCGCCTCTGCCGCAGCATGATTTTGTTGAGCCTCGTTACTCAGCTGATGAAATTTACGGTATTGTCGGCACCGATTTACGTAAGCCTTACGATGTTCGAGAAGTTATTGCGCGTATTGTCGATGGCTCTGATTTTGATGAGTTCAAACAAAACTACGGCGCTACCTTGGTTACTGGATTTGCGACTATTCACGGCTACCCCGTTGGGATCGTTGCTAACAACGGGATCTTGTTTTCCGAATCTGCGCAAAAAGGTGCGCATTTTATCGAGCTCTGTGCCCAGCGTAAAATTCCCTTAGTTTTCTTACAAAACATCACTGGGTTTATGGTCGGTAAAAAATATGAAGCCGAAGGCATAGCTAAGCATGGTGCGAAAATGGTGACAGCGGTTAGTTGCGCTCAAGTTCCTAAATTCACCATTTTAATTGGCGGGAGCTACGGTGCTGGTAATTATGGTATGTGTGGACGAGCATACGACCCCACCTTGATGTTTATGTGGCCAAATGCACGAATTTCGGTCATGGGTGGTGAACAAGCCGCTGGTGTGATGGCTCAGGTCACCAAAGATAACCTAGCTCGCTCTGGGCAAACGATGACGGCTGCACAAGAACAAGAATTAAAACAGCCAATTATCGAAACCTATGAAAAGCAAGGGCATCCTTATTACGCTTCCGCTCGATTGTGGGATGATGGGATCATTGATCCTGCCCAAACTCGTACCGTTTTGGCGCTAAGTTTGGCCGCAGCGAACAACGCCCCTATTGCCGACACTAAGTTCGGCGTGTTCCGCATGTAGGAGCTTGCTATGAATTATCAATCCATCATTTTAGAAGAAAAAAACCAAGTAGCATGGCTCACGTTGAACCGAGGCGCAGTTCACAATGCCTTTGATGACAACATGATAGCCGAGCTACTACATGCATTAGCTCAGGTACGTAGCAATAACAACGTAAGAATGTTGATATTGCAAGCGCAAGGAAAAAACTTTTCTGCTGGAGCAGATCTTACCTGGATGCGCTCCATGGCAAGTAAGAACTACGCAGAAAACATCAAAGATGCGAGTGAGTTAGGCCGTCTTATGCAAGAGTTAGATGAACTTCCGCAGCCAACGGTTGCGCTAGTTCAAGGTGCTGCTTTTGGTGGCGCTGTAGGTTTAGCCGCTTGCTGCGACATCTGCCTGGCTACTCCCACCGCAAGTTTTTGTTTAAGCGAAGTAAAAATCGGGCTTATTCCAGCGGTAATAAGCCCCTACGTAATGCGTGCTATCGGGACTCGTCAGGCACGCCGTTTTATGCTCACCGCAGAACGTTTTAGTGCTGACGTTGCGCAACAAATGGGCCTTGTACATAGCCTGGTTGATGATCTTGAGGAAGCAGTTACTCCTGTCATTGAACAACTACTCGGTAATGGTCCGCATGCCGTAGCTGCAGCTAAAAAACTAATACTGACATTAGATCAACAGCCACTGAACGAGAATACGCGCACCACAACTATTGAGGCCATCGCTGCTATTCGTGTTTCTGCTGAAGGTCAAGAAGGGCTTTCTGCTTTCTTAGAAAAGCGTTCTCCTGATTGGAAAACCACAAATAAATAAGGATCTGCAATGTTACGCAAATTGCTAATTGCTAACCGCGGTGAAATCGCTTGCCGTATTATCCGCACAGCGCGCAGTATGGGTATCCGAACCGTTGCCGTTTATTCTGATGCAGATCGTCATGCCCAACACGTACACATGGCTGATGAAAGCATTTATCTCGGTCCTGCGCCCAGTGCCGAAAGCTACTTAGTCATCGATAAAATCATTGCGGCGGCTAAGCTAAGCGGCGCTGATGCTATTCACCCAGGCTATGGTTTTCTCTCAGAAAATGAAGATTTTGCTGATGCGTGCGCCAGCAACCAACTCATTTTTGTCGGCCCCCCTACTAGTGCTATTGCAGCTATGGGCTCAAAAAGTGCCGCTAAAGCTATCATGAGTGAAGCTGGTGTTCCTTTGGTGCCAGGCTATCATGGTAGTGAACAAGGCCTTGAGTTATTACAAGAAGAAGCACAAAAAATCGGCTTCCCGGTACTATTAAAAGCCGCGTATGGTGGCGGTGGTAAAGGGATGCGCGTGGTTGAAAGCGCCAATCAGTTTGCCGAAGCATTAAGCTCTGCGAAACGCGAAGCACAAGCTGCGTTTGGCAACGACAAGATGTTGATTGAAAAATTTATCGGTAATCCTCGACATGTGGAAATTCAGGTGTTCTGCGATGAGCATGGTAATGCCGTGTACCTAGCTGAGCGTGATTGCTCAGTACAACGTCGCCATCAAAAAGTCATCGAAGAAGCCCCTGCTCCATCTATCAGCAGTAGTACCAGAATTGCAATGGGCGAAGCTGCAGTTCGCGCTGCACAGGCCATCGATTATGTTGGTGCTGGTACGGTAGAGTTTTTACTAGATACCGATAATAAGTTCTATTTCATGGAGATGAATACTCGGTTACAAGTAGAGCACCCGGTAACAGAAATGGTGACCGGCCAAGACCTTGTCGCTTGGCAGCTACTGGTAGCAGGCGGAGCTCCGCTCCCACTCTCGCAAGACCAAATCCAGATCACTGGCCACTCTTTTGAGGCCCGGATTTATGCCGAAGACCCCGACCATGAATTTTTGCCAAGCACCGGTACCTTACATGTTTTAAAGCCACCAAGCACTAATGCATACGTACGTATCGATAGCGGTGTGGTCGAAGGTGATGAGGTAAGTTCTTATTATGACCCCATGATTGCTAAACTTGTGGTTTGGGGTGAAGATCGAGCCATCGCATTAGGACGCTTAATTCAAGCCCTAAACGATTATCAAATTGCTGGGGTTCGCACTAATATCGATTTTTTACGTAAAATTGCTGGCCATCAGAAATTTGCTCAAGCTGATTTAACAACTCGCTTCATTGAGAAGTACCATACTGAATTATTTCCAAATAATGATGCTCTTATTAAGCCATATGCAATCATGGCTACTTTAGCGGAAATGGTAGATTTAAAAACAGCCTCAGCGCCAGCCAACCCATGGACATCGCAACAGTCATTTAGGCTGAATCAACCTAGCCAGTTCGCATTAGCATTGCGCTATGCTGACGACCTGCTCCATATTGAGCTGACCGCAACAGCCACCGGCTGGCAAGCGACTGACGATAGCGATCATTGGTTGGTGGAAAAAATTGCGGATAAGTATTACTTCACTCAGAATGGACGCCGTTTCAGCGCTCATATCATGCGCTCAAACCAAGATATCCTGGTGATGACAGAACGTGCCTGCTTACCATTTACGCGGCATTTGATTGCCGACACCCTGCAACAAGAGGTTGCTACTGGTAACTTAACCGCTCCCATGAACGGCACTGTGGTGCAAGTGATGGTAGCGCCGGGTGACTCTGTTGAAGCAGACCAAGCGCTCATTATCATGGAAGCGATGAAAATGGAGTATACCATTCGCGCACCTCAGGCTGGGGTAGTTGAACAAGTTTTCTATCAAGCAGGTGATTTGGTAAGCGATGGAGCTGAACTGTTGAGCTTAGCAGATTCAGAGTAATAGCTATTTATGATTCACGGTGCGGAGACAGAAATGACAATACCTACGCAAGTTAAAATAGTTGAAGTAGGCCCCAGAGATGGTTTGCAGAACGAAGTTGCTGTGCCTCTTGAGGCAAAGGTCGCACTGGTGAATGCATTAGCAAAAAGTGGTTTAACTTACATTGAAACAGGCGCCTTTGTTAGCCCCAAATGGGTTCCTCAGATGGCAGACAGCGCGGCTGTTTTTGCCAACATTGAGCGTTTACCAACAACCACTTATGCAGCATTAACACCTAATTTACAGGGTTTTGAAGCAGCAATTGCAGCAGGCGTAGATGAAGTAGCAGTTTTCGCTGCGGCATCTGAAGCTTTTAGTCAAAAAAATATTAATTGCAGTATTGCAGAGAGCCTTGCGCGTTTTGCACCTGTTATTGCAGCTGCTCGGCAAGCTAACATCCGTGTTCGTGGCTATGTCAGTTGTGTTCTCGGATGTCCTTATCAAGGCCACGTTGAGATCTCGCAAGTAGCCGCCGTAGCCGAACAACTCTGGCAGCTTGGCTGTTACGAAATATCCCTTGGCGATACTATTGGCGTAGGGACACCATTGCACGCCCAACAGATGCTAGCAGCCGTTGCTGAACGAGTGCCGATGCAGCACTTAGCGTTGCATTTTCATAATACTTACGGGCAAGCACTGGCCAACATCGCTAGTTGTCTACCTATGGGAATAAGCACCTTTGACAGTGCCGTGGCTGGTTTAGGTGGCTGTCCTTATGCCAAAGGCGCTAGCGGTAACTTAGCTACTGAAGACTTAGTTTATATGCTTGAAGGTATGGGTATTACCACCGGTATCAATCTTAATCAATTAGTCGAAGCCGGCGCCGCTATTTGTCAGCATTTAAATCATGGTCCACGCTCACAAGTCGCACTCGCTGAATTAGCAAAACAGGAAACCAAGTAATGTCAAACTCAGTTATGTGGCAGCCTACTGCCGAGCAAATTGAGCAGGCGCGTATGACTGATTTTATGCGCACCATCAATCGCCAACAACAACTCCAACTGGCTAGCTATCATGATTTACATGCTTGGTCAGTAGCTCATAGCCCCACCTTTTGGCGCAGCCTATGGGATTATTGTGACGTTATTGGTGAGCCAGGCGAAATAATAGTTAAAGACGCCGATAAACTCCCCGGCGCTTCTTGGTTTCCTCAAGCCACGCTTAATTTTGCAGAAAACCTCTTACGCTATCGAGACGACCGCACTGCACTCACTTTTCGCGGCGAAAATGGTAGTCGGCAGCAACTTAGCTACGCACAGTTGTATCACAGGGTCGCTGCGCTAGCAGCAGCTATGCGTAAAGACGGTATCGTTGCCGGCGACCGCGTTGCTGGTATGATGCCTAACTGTATTGAAACAGTTGTAGCGATGCTAGCAACCACCAGTATCGGAGCTGTGTGGTCATCATGCTCTCCTGATTTTGGTGTACAAGGTGTCGTGGATAGATTTGGTCAGATCACGCCTAAACTGCTGATTACCATTGATGGCTACTTTTATAACGGCAAAACCATCGATATTCATGAAAAAGTTGCCGCGATAAGAGAACAATTGCCCAGCTTACAACGCACCCTTGTTATCCCCTTTGCCGAACTAAACCAGACGTTAGCTCCTGGTTGTGACGCTTGGGATGATTACCTGATAGAAGATGCCAACACCCTTCACTTTGAACCTATGCCGTTCAATGCACCGCTTTATATTATGTTCAGCTCAGGCACAACGGGGGTCCCTAAATGTATCGTGCATGGTATTGGTGGAACACTTTTACAGCATCTTAAAGAACATGCTCTCCACACTGATATCCGTCGCGATGACGTTTTCTTCTACTTCACCACGTGCGGCTGGATGATGTGGAACTGGTTGGTTTCTGGTCTTGCTCAAGGCGCTACCTTGGTGCTTTTTGATGGTTCTCCTTTTGCCCCTAGCCCTGCATATTTGTGGCAAGTGGCCGACGAGGAAGGCATCACCGTATTTGGGACTAGTGCGAAATATCTATCAGCCCTAGAAAAAGCCGGTTATCAGCCCAAACAACAGCATTCGTTAACTCAATTGCGAACCATTTTAACGACCGGCTCGGTGTTGGCGCCGGAGAACTTTGATTATGTTTATCGAGATATCAAAGCTGATCTTTGTTTGTCGTCCATTTCAGGTGGTACTGATATCGTTTCATGTTTTGCACTCGGCAACCCTATTCTTCCCGTATATCGTGGTGAACTGCAATGTCGTGGCTTAGCTCTTGATGTGCAGGTATTTAACGAGCAAGGTAACCCAGTAACAGGCGAAAAAGGTGAATTAGTTTGTCTTAACAGCTTTCCCTGCATGCCCATTGGTTTTTGGAACGATAACCAAGGAGAACGCTATTTTAACGCGTATTTTGCACGATTTAATCAAGTCTGGGCACATGGCGATTATGCCGAAATAACCCAACACCAAGGTGTAATTATTTATGGTCGCTCCGATGCTGTTCTTAATCCTGGTGGCGTTCGCATAGGTACTGCTGAAATTTATCGACAAGTTGAAAAAGTCGAAGCCGTCTTAGAGAGTATTGCTGTGGGACAACGCTGGCAAGATGATGAGCGCGTGGTGCTGTTTGTGCGTCTACGTGACGGGTTACAGCTCAACGATGCCTTACAACAGCAAATACGACAGACTATTCGGACGCATGCTACGCCACGTCATGTTCCTGCGATTATTGCTCAAGTAGCTGATATACCAAGAACTATCAGTGGTAAAATTGTTGAACTTGCGGTACGTCAAGTGATTCATAATGAACCGGTAAAAAATACCGACGCTCTCGCAAACCCAGACGCGTTGCAGTACTTTGTAAACCGACCTGAACTACAGGAGTAAGTGTTAGTGCGCGGTTGGCGGTCCTACTTTATTGTAGCAATTATCACTCTCGGGGTTACCATGCTGGCATGGCTAACCTTAGAGAGTTATGATCATTCGCGCATTCACCAACGTATCCAAGACGATGCACAAAGTGTTGAAAGCAACCTCAGAGCTAGTCTCATCAGGCTCATGTACACCGCAGAAATCACCGGTGAATTGCTTCAGCAACCGTCTATTTCAGTGGTTGATGATCCTGGCCAAGCCATTAATGATATTTTAGCCGACTTTTATAAATCGGTTGAAGCCGTTATCTTAGTAGATGATGAGCTGAAAATTATCCAAACATACGGCTCGGTGAATGCTCATTTAGCTCAGCAGACCGAGTTATTGGTTAGCCCTGAAGATCGACTTCATATTCAGCAAAGTCAATTACAGCCCCTATTCGTGGATGGAAAAAACCTCGCTAACGATGCTCACCATTTTGCGCTAATTGTCCCTTTTAAAGATGGTTCCACGTCCTATTTCATGGTTCTATTGGTTGATTTACAAGAGCTATTTGGTGCGACCATCAGGCACCATATTCAAGAAGGTAACCAAATTAGCGTCGTACGTGATAATCAACCGATTTTTTCTTTCGCTGCTAACGATGAGCTACGCAATCTATGGGGAAAAGAATTTACGATAAGAATCGCTGACTCGCGTTTCTTATTTACCCTATGGCCAAGCCATGAGCGTTTTGAGCAACTTCATATTGTTCGACCTATTTACTTGCCGTTAGCTGCTTTATTCCTGCTGGGGCTTGGTTTTTTAGCTGCTTATGCCATTAATAAGCGCGAATTAAATATCAAGCGGCTAAATAACCAGCTTGCTGAATTGCAGCTTCATCTGCAAACCAAAAATGAGCTTCAGGCGAGGCTAGAGTTCTTGTCTGAACACGATGCTTTAACTGAATTACCGAATCGCAATGCACTCATTCGTTATTTAATACAGCACTTAGCCGAGCAACAAGCAGAATTAGGCAATACGCTAGTATTGCAATTAAATCTCGATCATTTTAAAGACATCAATAATGCCCTAGGTCACAAAATTGGTGATGAATTACTTCGACGCGTAGCTCATCGATTAGAACGGTTATCACTGCCAGGAAGTTACTTGGCGCGGTTAGGTGGTGATGAGTTTTTGTTAGTTAAAGCCGATGTGAATAGTAATGACAAGGCACATGAAATTGCGACCTTAGTCAATCAACAAATAGAACCTCAGTTTTTTATCAATAACCATGAGATTTATAGTTCATTTTCAATAGGTATGGCCTTTGCCAATGATGCGAATTACGATGCTGAAACTCTATTACGCCATGCTGATATTGCCCTAAATAAGGCTAAGCAAATTGGTTATCGCGGCGTATGTATTTATACCCAAGATCAGCAGTCAGAATTAAGTCAGCGGTTATACGTACTTGAACAATTACATGAAGCTATTGAGTCACAAAAATTGGAAGTTCATTATCAACCCATCTTTGACCTTCGTAGTAATCAAATTGTGTCGCTAGAGGGACTCTTGCGTTGGCGCCAACATGATGGTGACCTGGCATTTCCTGAATATTTTCTGCCACTCGTCGAAGATACAGGTTTGATTGTACGATTAACGGAAACTATTCTCAGAAAAATATTTAATCAATTTAAAACATGGCGTGATGGCGAGTATCATGACTTAAGAATTGGAATAAATCTCTCAGGTAAACAGTTAGCACTACCTGAATTACCAGAGCTATTAAAGGAAAACTTAAGACGAACTAATATACCAGCTCAGTTGGTTTATATTGAGATTAGAGAAGAGCTTTACTGTTCTCACGCACAATTCGATGATGGGATATTAGTAACGCTTAAAAAACTTGGATTTAGATTAACCGTTGATGGCCTTGGATTAAATTATGCTTCGATTGCTGCGATGGAAAAATGCGTTCCCCATCAATTAAAAATCGGGCAACCCCTCATTGAGAAGCTGCCCTATGATGTAATACAAAGTTTGATTACTGACACTATGATTAAATTTAGCCGGCACAAAGCCATTGAAATTAGCGCCGTAGGTGTAGAGAATCAGCAGCAGGTAGATTTTTTATTACAGCGTGATTGTGTATCGGCGCAAGGATATTTCCTTTCTCGTCCTGTTCCAGCCGAACAAGTTCAAAGTATTTTAGATGCTCAG
This sequence comes from Pseudidiomarina fusca, assembly GCF_032227045.1. Taxonomy (NCBI): domain Bacteria; kingdom Pseudomonadati; phylum Pseudomonadota; class Gammaproteobacteria; order Alteromonadales; family Idiomarinaceae; genus Pseudidiomarina; species Pseudidiomarina fusca. The sequence goes on along the minus strand of NZ_JANFPJ010000001.1, from coordinate 304,535 downwards.
ATACAACAGCGTGGTTGAGCACACTAGTAAATAAAAGGAGTAGCAAATGCAACGCGAAAGTATGGAGTTTGATGTTGTTATTGTTGGAGCAGGTCCAGCAGGATTGAGTTGTGCTATTCGCTTGGCTCAACAAGCCAAAGAAAAACAACAAGAATTAATGATATGCGTTGTTGAAAAAGGTTCTGAGGTAGGTGCTCACATTTTATCAGGCGCCGTTTTTGAACCACGCGCATTAAATGAGTTATTGCCAAATTGGCAAGAATTGGGAGCGCCGCTGAATACTCCAGTCACGCACGACCAAATCATGCTCTTCAAAAACTCAGAAAAGGCAACTGAACTGCCGTCTTTCATGGTCCCTAAGACATTCCACAACCATGGTAACTACATTACTAGTATAGGTAATCTTTGTCGCTGGTTAGCCGAACAAGCCGAAGCATTGGGCGTTGAAATATTCCCTGGATTTCCAGCGGCCAGCATCATCATTGAAGAGCAACGTGTAGCTGGTGTAATTACTGGTGATATGGGCATTAACAGTAACGGCGAACAAAAACCAGGATTTGAACCCGGCATGGAGCTTCGTGCTAAATATACTGTTTTTGCCGAGGGGAGCCGTGGCCATCTAGGTAAGCAGTTACAGCAAGAATTTAAATTAGCCGAAGATTGTTCACCACAACATTATGCGATTGGTTTTAAAGAAATATGGGATATCCCAGCAGAGCAACATCAACCAGGGTTAGTTGTGCATAGCACCGGCTGGCCACTCACCGACGAAGCAACCGGTGGTGGCTACCTTTACCATGCAGAAGATGGCCAGGTTTATGTAGGCTTGATTGTCGATCTAAACTACAAGAACCCTTACTTAAGCCCCTTTAACGAGTTTCAGCGATTTAAAACGCATCCTAAGATTGCTGCCACACTGAAGCAAGGTAAACGTGTTTCGTACGGTGCGAGAGCAATTACTAAAGGTGGCTTTCATAGCTTGCCGCGCATGACGGTTCCCGGTGGCATTTTAATAGGATGCAATGCTGGCACGCTTAATTTTGCAAAAATCAAAGGCAATCACACCGCAATGAAATCTGGGATGTTAGCTGCCGAAAGTATTTTTAATGCGTTACATAACAATACCGCAGACCACGAATTGAAAGATTTTGACGCTCGTTTTAAAGAATCTTGGTTATATGATGAGCTTTACCGCTCACGCAATTTTGGTCCAGCAGTTCATAAGTTTGGTACTTACCTTGGTGGCGCATATAACACCATCGATCAGAACTGGTTTGGCGGTAAGCTCCCATTCAACATTAAAGACCAGCATGAAGATCACGCGCAGTTAAAACTGGCGCGCGAATGCCAAGTCATTGAGTACGAAAAGCCTGATAACAAATTGACCTTTGATAGATTATCATCCGTTTTTTTATCGAATACTAATCATGAAGAAGATCAGCCTTGTCATTTAAAGCTTAAGGATTCGAGCATTCCATTGAATGTGAATATGCCCAAATTCGCAGAGCCAGCTCAGCGCTACTGCCCTGCTGGCGTTTATGAAGTGGTAGAAGAAAATGGTAAAGATGTATTTAAGATAAATGCCCAGAATTGTATTCACTGCAAAACATGTGATATTAAAGATCCGTCGCAAAATATTACTTGGGTGACACCTGAAGGTACAGGTGGACCTAATTACCCTAATATGTAACAGCTTAATTTTCATGTCCGAGAAATCGGACATGAAAATAAGATTGTCGTCGTAATAAAACTCGTATGTAATATCGCCTCATAACTTAATAAAGAGAGTTTCGTTTAATGAGTGAATTTATTTCTATATTAACCCACGGACGACGGTTAAAAGCTGCAATAAAAGAGTTATCGGTTGAAGAGTTAAAAGAAGTTCAGTTAAAGCTTGGGAAAATAATCGACGATCGGATTCAAGAAGAAGCAGAACTTCGTCAACAAGAAGCCGAACGACTTGAGAAAATAGCGGCATTAAAAGCTGCTATCGCCGATGCTGGTTTATCTCCGGAAGATCTGATGGATACCTCCTCTGCTGGTACCTCTGTCCAGACAAAACGTTCGCGCTCACCCAAGCCAGCGAAATATGCCTACACAGATGAGCATGGTGTACGTAAAACCTGGACGGGCCAAGGCCGTATGCCAAAAGCTATCGTAAAAGCGCTAGCCGAAGGTGCCAGCTTAGAACAGTTTTTATTAAAATAGATAAGCCCGAACTGGCACTTATAAGCATACCTAGTGATGCAATTAGAGTGCCAGTAACACAAGCCTCAGTAGTCCTATCTTAAGGGGCTAGCATAGCTTCATGAAACACCATCAAATAGAAATCATAGGTAAGGTACATTCGCCCTACCAACAAAAATTTGCTGTTCCTCGACAACCGGGACTGGTTCGCGCTGCTACCACTACCATTGAACTGACAGGGCCTTATAGCCAGCCTGATTGCTGCCGAGGGTTGCTCGATTTTTCTCATATTTGGGTCATCTTTGTCTTTCATCAGACCGTTGCAAGCGGTTGGAAACCGTTGGTGAGGCCACCGCGATTAGGCGGTAATCAACGTAAGGGCGTTTTCGCCACCAGAGCGACCTATCGCCCCAATGGCCTGGGGATGTCGGTGGTAAAACTGTTGAGCATTGATTACCACAGCGGTAGCACGTGGATTACCGTTGAAGGTGCGGATTGGGTAGATGAAACTCCGGTGGTCGATATTAAGCCTTATTTACCCTACGCTGATAGTGTTATCGATGCTCAAGGTGGCTTTGCCGATAATCGCCCTACTACCGAATTAGTGACTCATTTCAGTGAACAAGCCATACAAGACCTAGCCTTACTTGCTGACGATTATCCAAACCTAAAAGAACTGATCGGGCAAGTGTTAGAACAGGATCCACGTCCTGCTTATAACAAAGCAGCTCATCAAGAGAAAATCTATGGTATGGCGCTTTATGATTTAAATATTAAGTGGCGGGTCAAACAACAGCAAAATATAGTCTTAAGCGTCACTAAAGCCTTTTGACTTAGCCCCGCTGCTGGTAGAATTCTATCCATTACTTAACTACTATAAGCGCTTTAATTAGCTCCTAGTTGGAACTTTGAGGGACACATGCGTACTAGCCAATACTTACTTGGAACACTAAAAGAAACACCTGCTGATGCCGAAGTTATTAGCCATCAATTAATGCTTCGCGCCGGTATGATTCGTAAAGTAGCTGCTGGTCTTTATACTTGGACACCAACAGGTTTACGAGTTTTACGTAAAGTAGAGCGTGTAGTCAGAGAAGAAATGGAACGCGTTGGTGCGCTAGAAGTGTTAATGCCTATGGTTCAACCCGCTGATCTATGGCAAGAATCTGGTCGCTGGGAAGATTATGGTCCTGAACTACTTAGATTGAAAGATCGTAGTCATCGTGATTTTGTGCTGGGCCCCACACACGAAGAAGTCATTGCTGAACTCGTTCGAAAAGAAATCAATAGTTATAAGCAATTGCCTATGAACTTATTCCAGATCCAGACTAAATTTCGAGATGAAATTAGACCTCGTTTTGGCGTCATGCGGGCGCGTGAATTTATCATGAAAGATGCTTATTCCTTCCACTTGGACCAAGCTAGTCTTCAAGAAACTTACGATGCTATGCATGCTGCTTACTGTCGTATCTTCGAGCGTTTAAACCTAGATTATCGCCCTGTTATCGCTGATACAGGCTCCATTGGCGGTCACTCCTCTCACGAGTTTCACGTATTGGCTGATTCTGGTGAAGATGATATTGCATTCTCTGATAGTTCTGATTACGCCGCGAACGTTGAAATGGCCGAAGCTATAACACTTCTAGCCGAGCCACCGGCAGCAACCGCAGCTATGGAGAAAGTCGCCACCCCAAACGTTAAAACTATTGCTAGCCTAGTTGATGAGTTTGGTATCGCCATAGAACAGACCGTAAAAACTCTTATTGTTCATGGCTGTAATGAGGGGTCGCTAGTTGCACTTATGATACGTGGCGATCATCAGTTAAATGAAATAAAAGCAGCAAAACTGCCACAGATCGCATCACCGCTCGTGTTCGCAAATGAAGAAGAAATTGTGGCTGCAATTGGCGCAGGCCCGGGCTCTCTTGGACCTGTTGGGCTTCCAATTCCCTTGATTATTGATCGCAGTGTTGCCGTTATGGCAGATTTTGCTGCAGGCGCTAACGATGATGGCTATCATTACTTCAATATCAATTGGAATCGTGATGTTCCGCTACCAGAGGTAGCAGATATCCGCAACGTGGTTACAGGCGATCCTAGCCCCTGTGGTAAAGGTAACCTTCTGATTAAACGAGGTATTGAGGTGGGTCATATCTTCCAATTAGGGAAGAAATACTCAGATGCAATGAAAGTTGGTGTCCTTACTGATAACGGTAAACATGAAACGTTAATGATGGGATGCTACGGTATTGGAGTTTCTCGAATTGTTGCCGCAGCGATTGAGCAGAACCATGATCAATTCGGTATCAAATGGCCAACGGCACTAGCTCCTTTCCAAGTAGTAATCGTACCCATGAATATGCACAAATCGTCACGAGTACAAGATACTGCAGAAAAATTGTATAAAGACCTTCAAGCCCATCATGTAGATGTACTTTTTGATGACCGAAAGGAAAGACCCGGCGTTATGTTTGCGGATATGGAGTTGATTGGAATTCCTCACCAATTAGTGATTGGCGAGCGCAACCTTGATGAAGGTTTAATTGAATACAAAAACCGAACAACTGGTGCAAAACAAACTATCGCGATTGATGATGTTGTTAGTTTTCTTATGTCGCAATAAGTTTTAAAACCGGCCCGCAAGCCACAAGAACCAGATAAAAGCAAAGCCCTGCAGCTGAATCAGCTGCAGGGCTTTCAATTTAAGTCAGATCACTAAGGCAACTATTAAGCAAAAATTACGCGGGCCAGCTATGGAAATAACATCAGTATTAGCGCTAATATAAAGTTAATCCTACTAATTAAACCTTTAACCATGGATAAAAATAATAACAACACGATTTCATGGAAAATGATGTTAGGGGCTTTGATTAAATTCATCCCTCGTTTACCGATTTTTTTCTGCACTCTTGTTAAATTAGCATGGGCTAAAAAACATCACCGTGGCTCTACGGGATGGTTTCTACAGCAAGCAGCTCGCCGATATCCCAAACGTATTTTTTTGAAGACTCATGAGGGCAACTTTACTTACGAAGAATTCAACAGCTGGGTTAATCAATTAGCCCACGCTCTTGCTGCCTATGGTATCAAGGAAGGTGATTGTGTCGCGTTACTTTTTAATAATTCGGCTGCACAGCTAGCTTGGGCATTTGCAATCAATAAGCTTGGGGCCATAGCTGGCATGCTTAACTCAAAACAGCGGCAAGAAACTCTCGCACATAGTATTAAAGTATTGCAGCCCAAGTTATTAATCAGCCAAAGTGCGTACGCCGAGGAAATCGCAACTCTTAACCTAGATCTTCAATGTGCACTTGATTCTAGAATGGAATGGAACCAATTAAGCACTGCCGCGCAAGCTTGTTTTTCCACTGATTTAACGCCCTTAATTAAGGCTGAACATCAACACAATCCACACCAAACCGAGACCATTACTTTAGCTCAGCATTGTTTTTATGTACTTACTTCTGGCACTACTGGTTTACCTAAAGCTGCAGCCATGACCCATTTTCGCTGGTATAAAGCCGGTATTGGCTTCGGCCATATGGCGCTGAGATTGAAACAACAAGATACCCTCTACAACACCCTGCCGCTTTATCATAATACGGCTTTATCCATAGCATTAAGTGCCGTGGTCATGAGTGGTAGTTCGATGGCATTATCTGAACGATTCAGTGCCTCAGGGTTTTGGCAGGATATCAAAGATTTTCAAGCCTCCGTTTTTGTTTATGTGGGAGAAATGTGCCGGTACTTACTAAATCAGCCGCCCCACGCCAGTGATAACCAGCATGATATTCGTGCCATTATTGGTAACGGGATAAGAGCTGAAATCTGGGATGAGTTACAGCAACGTTTTGGTATTCGTCATATTTGCGAACTATACGGTGCTAGCGAAGGCAATGTTGGCTTTGTTAATGCCTTCAACTTAAAACGTACTGTTGGCTTTTCACCCATGACATATGCGGTTGTCGCATTTGATTTTGAACGCGAAATACCGATACAAGATGATCTCGGCTATTTACAACCCGTAGCTAAAGGTGACGTTGGCCTTTTACTAACAAAGGTCTCATCGAAAGCTCCCTTTGATGGTTACACGAATAACCCCCAAGCTAATGCTGAAAAATTACTGGTAGATGTTTTTAAACCTGGCGATTGTTGGTTCAATACGGGTGATCTCGTTCGACATCAAGGGTTTCGCCATATTGCCTTTGTCGACAGAACGGGTGAAACCTTCAGATGGAAGTCAGAAAACGTTGCCACCACAGAAGTTGAGGCACAAATAGCTCGTGTTACCGATATCATTGAAGCTGTAGCCTACGGTGTAAAAGTACCTCATGCCGAAGGTAAAGCAGGGATGGTTAGTCTTGTTCTAGCACAAGGTCGAGAGTTCAATCCTCAAGAGTTCTTTCAAACCATCCGCAAGCACTTACCCGAATATGCGTTACCTCGCTTTATTCGGCTTCGTCAGCATCACGAGCTGACAACTACTTTCAAAGTAATGAAAACTCAATTGAAAAAAGATAGCTTTAGTTTAGCCAAGGTGACCGACCCATTGTATGTGTTAGTTGATTTAAAACATGGTTATCAGCCCCTTAGTACCCAGCTTTATGAGGCTATCCATCAAGGTTTAATCCAACTAAAATAGGTCTAAAAGCACTCATTAACGCTTATATTGAGTCGGACAGTAAGCTCTACTTACAGCGGGGTCTCGTAAGCGCTCAAGCTTTATTTTTAGATTAGTTATCAAGTATCACTTACTGCCTACTAGCTCGACTTTCCCTGACGCCAAGTGAGTAGTGTTAGAGGAATAACAATTAATAGACTCCCCAGGTAAAAACGTAAATCGGGTTGCTCGGCAAAAAACACGAATCCTAAAAGAACGGCACCAATCAATCCTGTGTATTCAGCACTGGTTATCTTATTGCTATCGGCAGCTCGGTATGCATACACGCATGTTGCCGCATAAATCATCGCAAAGCAGCTCGACCCTATAGCTAACCAAAATAAGTACCAATCAAAAGTAGCCCCCTCAATAAGGGTCAACACCAAGGTGGTAGGAATACCAAGTATGTTAGTCAGATAAAGAGTATCAATGATGCTATGTTCGACCGGCAGTTTCTTAATCAGTAGATTATTTATAGCTAAACTTGCAGCCACCACCAACGCAGCTAAAACAAAGATATTTCCTTCACTAGGGTTAACAATAACTAGTACGCCAAGCATACCTAAAGCCGCTGTACCTAATGACCAGAGAGTAACCCTTTCTTTGAAAAAAACACGTGCAAATACCACCGTAATCAGTGGTGCTGCATAAAAAATAGCATTCGCAGTAGCCAAGGGTAAGGTCGTTAGTGAAATAACCATAAATACCGCGCCAAATAAGAAGATATGAGCACGAGTGGCATGCCAGCGTAATTTTTGAGGTAGTAACGGTCGGCGTAAATAAAGCATCACAGGTAGTAGTAACAAAGCTGCACTTAATTGGCGCAGCAGCACAAATTGAAAGGGTGCTTCAAAGCCATCGAGTAACTTAATTAAAGAGTCGGATAGAATCGCAATATTGTTGCCAAAAATTAATAACAACACGGCTAGAATAAGCGAACGATCCACGACTAACTCCTCTTTAACTAACAGACTTTGGCTTGTTGTTAGATTGTACTATCGCGGTGATATTACTTATAATGATATTAATTAAAACAACTATGAGATTTTTGGATAATGAGTATCCCTTTACGCGCTATTCACTATTTTGTTGAAGCTGCTCGTGCGCAAAGCTTTTCTGTGGCGTCCCAGCGCTTGCATGTCTCTCAGAGTGCTGTAAGCCACCAAATAAAAGGGCTTGAGGATTTCCTCGGACATCCATTATTTGTCCGCAGAGGGCGAGATATCTTGCTTACGGCTTTAGGTGAGCAATATCTACAACAAGTGGCACCAGCCATTGATACTATCAGTCACGCCAGTATCGATATGAAGCAACAAAAATCTCGGCAGCTAAAACTAGCGTTGCATGGCTCGTTAGCGGTCAAGTGGCTGATTCCAGCATTAGATGACTTTCGCCTGCGCTATCCCAATATTGATCTATCGCTGCAAATGCTTACTCAAGACGGACGTTTTGATACCCAGTTTGCCGATTGTTTCATTACGACTCAACCACCACGCACCGGCTTTACTCAATATCATTTATACGATGAGAGACTCAAACCCTATTGTGCCAAACCCCTTTGGAGCGAAGCACAGCAATTGCGAGAGCCTCATTTATTAACACAATTCCCATTATTGTCGGCCGCATCTGTATTCAGTTCCAACCAGCCCGGCGAGGATTGGCGACGGTGGTTTGCTGCGGTTCAGCAACCCTTACCACCTCATACTAAAATTCATCACTTTAGTCATGTTTTATTAGCGGTTGAAGCGGCTAAATATGGCCAAGGAATTGCCCTACTCAATGAATTTATGACCAGTACTGCTGAGCGTGCCGATAGCTTGTACGAATTGCCTTTACATAGTATCCGCACCGACGATAGCTTTTACTTTGTTTATCCAAATCGAGCAGCTAAGCGGATTGGTCTTGAAGCTTTAGGTAAGTGGTTGGTTGCTCTTTGCAAAGAAAGAAGTTTGTGATCATGATCTAGGTCAATTGGTTTGACCAAAATGCGAAAAGCTAACTTGTAAACAAGTCTGTAATGCGGATAATGAAGTCTCGATCATTAAGGAGGCTTAATATGTCTTACTCCGCAACGTCGCAAGTAACTGTCACCTGTCACGCTGATGCTATGCAAGTCTTGTCTAAGCCTCAGCTTTTTAGCAATCAGGTATCGCAACATATATCAGTACCGAACGGCATGGATGATGAGCAGCATCAAACCTATCGGCAACTGATTGAGCCCTTTTTTTCAACGACTGCCATCGCTCAGTTTCAGCCCGCTTGTGTTGCTTTGGTAGAGCGCCAAGTAACAGCATTAATTGACCACGCAGATGGTATGACTATTGATTTTATCACAGCTTTTGCTCGTCCCTTTGCGTTGGATATTCAATGGCTTTTTATGGGTTGGCCAGACGATTACAAACCGCTTATTCAGGCTTGGTTACAAGCCCAACAGCAGGCGCAACGCCAACAAGATAAATCGGCTATGGTGATGCTTGCGGCCGAATTTGAGCAACATATAGCCACATTGGCCAAGCTAGCTCAACAGCAGTCACAACCACCGGTGATGCGTCAACTCACCGAATTAAGGATTCACGGCCGAGCACTTAGTTTAGCCGAATTAACCAGCTTAATTCGAAACTGGACGGTAGGAGAATTAGCAACCATTACCGCCAGCGTCGGTATTATAACCGGCTATTTGGCGCAACATCCGCAGCTCCAACAGCAGCTACGCAACAACGACTTACCGCTGCGCGAAAGTATTGATGAAATACTACGTATTCATGCGCCCTTGCCAAGTAATCGACGACGCACTCGTTGTCCTGTGCAACTTGCTCAGCAAGAGCTTCCTTCAGGTACTCCGATAACCCTAGTGTGGCCAGAAATACAGCGGGATGCTGCCGTATTTCCACAGCCATTGACGTTCAATCCGCAGCAAAATGCCGCACATAACTTACTTTATGGTGCTGGAGTTCATGTCTGCCCCGGTAAGCCACTAGCCCAACTGGAGCTAGAAACATTTACGCGTATCTTGCTAGAGCAGGTATCCTGTCTAGAATTAGCCGGCCAGCCAACCTGGTCTAACTACCCTGCTACCGGCTTTAGCTCGTTACCGCTGAAATTAAGTGCTTAAGTTGTCATCAAAAAAGTCTATCTCAGTCATCGATAATTCTAGCTATCTAACTTGTGTGTGGGGCGCTATAGTCTATAGTCATAAAGTGCAGTGAATGGTGCTGATCCTTTGTATTATCGGATACTTAGATGCACCACGACCTAATTTCGTCAGAGTTCTTTGCAGCTCAAAATGAAGAGGAACAGCTATGGATAATAAATCAGCCTCCAGTGGCAAATGCCCCGTGATGCATGGTGGCAATACCAGCTCTAGTAAAACAGTGATGGAGTGGTGGCCTAATGCTCTTAATCTCGACATCTTGCATCAGCATGATAGCAAGACTAACCCGATGGGAGCAGACTTTAATTATGCCGAAGAATTTAAAAAATTAGACTTAGCAGCTGTTAAAAATGATCTGAAAGCACTCATGACCGACAGCCAGGATTGGTGGCCAGCTGACTGGGGTCATTATGGTGGTCTTATGATCCGCATGGCATGGCACTCGGCTGGTACTTATCGTACCGCGGATGGTCGTGGTGGCGGTGGCACCGGCAATCAGCGGTTTGCCCCCTTAAACAATTGGCCTGATAACGTCAATCTTGATAAAGCACGTCGCTTATTGTGGCCCATCAAGAAAAAATACGGCAACAAATTGTCGTGGGCGGATCTTATGATTCTGGCAGGAACCATGGCTTACGAGTCAATGGGTCTCAAATCCTATGGCTTTGCCGGTGGTCGCGCTGATATTTGGCATCCTGAGAAAGATATTTATTGGGGTTCTGAAAGAGAATGGTTAGCTGAAACGGCGCAACGTTACAGTGACGATCAAGACCGTGATAGCTTAGAAAACCCTCTAGCCGCAGTACAAATGGGATTAATTTACGTGAATCCTGAAGGGGTTGACGGTAAGCCCGATCCATTACGCACGGCTCATGATGTCCGCCGCACATTTGCGCGGATGGCGATGAACGATGAAGAAACCTGTGCTCTTACCGCTGGTGGGCATACCGTGGGTAAATGTCACGGCAATGGCGATGCTACTAAGTTAGGTGCAGAGCCTGAAGCGGCTGATGTAACTGAGCAAGGCTTGGGCTGGAAAAATCCAGCTGGTAAAGGTCACAGTGGAAATACCATTACCAGCGGCATTGAAGGGGCTTGGACCACTCATCCAACGCAGTGGGATAACGGCTACTTCTATCTCTTGCTGAACTATGACTGGGAATTAAAGAAAAGCCCAGCTGGTGCTTGGCAATGGGAACCCATCAATATTAAAGAAGAAGATAAACCAGTTGATGCCCATGACCCTAGCAAGCGTTATAACCCAATTATGACCGATGCCGACATGGCCATGAAAATGGACCCTGACTATCGTAAGATTTCAGAGCGGTTCTATAACGATCCTGAATACTTCTCTGAAGTGTTTGCCCGTGCTTGGTTTAAATTAACGCACCGAGATCTAGGACCAAAATCTCGCTACCTAGGCCCTGATGTACCGGCTGAAGACTTGATCTGGCAAGATCCTATTCCTGCGGTTGATTACAGCCTCGACGATACCGAAATTGCCGATCTTAAACAGCAACTTCTTAATAGCGGCTTAAGTACAAGTGAACTGGTTGCGACGGCTTGGGATAGTGCTCGTACCTTCCGCGGCTCGGATTATCGTGGCGGAGCTAATGGTGCGCGAATTCGTTTAGCACCGCAAAAAGATTGGGAGGGTAATGAGCCTGAACGTCTCCAGAAGGTACTAAAAGTACTCGAGAGTATTCAAGCCGGCTTCCATAAACCAATTAGTTTAGCGGATCTTATTGTCTTAGGTGGTACTGCAGCGGTTGAGCAAGCCGCACATGCAGCGGGGGTCGATATTAAGGTACCTTTTGCCCCAGGTCGCGGCGATGCAACCGATGACATGACTGATGCAGAAAGCTTCGAACCGCTTGAGCCAGTACATGATGCCTATCGTAACTATGTGAAAAAAGATTACGCAGTAGCACCCGAAGAACTCATGTTAGACCGCACCCAACTCATGGGCCTAACAGCACCGGAGATGACGGTTTTAGTTGGTGGCATGAGAGTACTAGGCACCAATTTTGGTGGTACCAAACATGGCGTATTTACTGACCGTGAAGGTGTCTTAAGCAATGACTTTTTTGTTACCTTAACTGATATGTCCTATACATGGGAGCCCGCTGGTAAGAATCTTTACCACATTAAGGAGCGTGCTACCGGAGTTACCAAGTATTCCGCAACACGAGTTGATTTAGTCTTTGGTTCTAACTCAATCTTACGGAGTTATGCGGAGGTTTATGCGCAAGATGACGCACAAGAAAAATTTGTGCATGACTTTGTGAAAGCTTGGACCAAAGTAATGAATGCAGATCGCTTCGATTTAATCTAAATCGACAATGCGCTAAGCTAGAACCCGCGTTGGCAAAACCATCGCGGGTTTTTTAATAGATAGAGGCCTATCATGTCAGCGTCATTTACTACCGAACTCAGTTATTGTCAGCTAGCCAATGAATTTTCGACGAGTTGCTCACCCAGCCCAGTATCGGCGCCACAATGGCTAGCTTTTAATCAGCCATTAGCGGCCGAGCTTGGCTTACCCGAAGCTTTTTGGGGGACTGAAGCCGGCTTGCAACTCTTTGCTGGTAACCAACTGCCGGACTGGGCCCAGCCCCATGCGCTAGCCTACAGTGGTCATCAATTTGGTCATTTTAACCCGCATTTAGGTGATGGTCGCGCCATTTTACTGACGGAAATCGTGACCCCTGAGGGACAACGTTTTGATCTGCAGCTAAAAGGCAGTGGCCGCACCCCCTACTCTCGCCGCGGCGATGGCCGCTCTGCCATCGGCCCAGTGATACGAGAGTACTTAGTTAGCGAAGCCATGCATCATTTAGGCGTACCTACGACGCGGGCGTTGGCTGCAGTCGCGACAGGCGATTGGGTACAGCGTGAACAAGCCCAACCCGGCGCAATTTTGGCACGCGTAGCGCGCAGCCATTTACGTGTAGGTACCGCCCAATATGTCTTAAATTTAAATAGTGCGGCTAAGCTTAAAAGCTTTGCCGATTACCTTATTGAACGGCATTACCCAGAGATTATACTCCAACATGCGCCTGGTTTTGCTCGCTATGATGCGCTCCTTAGCGCAGTTATCGAAAGGCAAGCACAATTAATTGCACAATGGATGAGTTTGGGTTTTATCCATGGCGTTATGAACACAGATAACATGAGCTTAGTTGGTGACACTATTGACTACGGCCCCTGTGCCTTTATGGAAGCCTACAACGAACACCAAGTGTTTAGCTTTATTGATAAACAAGGGCGCTACGCCTACGCCAATCAACCTGCAATGGCACAATGGAACCTAGCTCGGTTTGCCGAAACCTTGTTACCTATCATGACCGCTAACGATGCACCTGAACCAGAAGCAGCCATCGCTGCTACCATAGAAAGAGCTACCGAGCTGGTCATGGGCTTTAGTGACAAGTACCAACAGTATTATCAAGCTTACTTTAGCGCTAAAATCGGGCTTAGCGCAGACCATCCAGAGGCCAGCAAATTAGTTCAACAGCTACTTGCGATAATGCAACAGCAGCACATTGATTTCACCCTCGCATTTCGTTACCTAGGGGATGCAGAGCCAAATCGACGCAATCATCTGTTTAGTGATAGTGCGTCATGGTTAACCTGGCATCAGCAATGGTTGCACGCGACTGCGAGTACTCCAACACATCAATTACAGCGCCAACTTAATGAGGTTAATCCAGCTCTGATTCCGCGCAACCATTTAATTGAAGACTGTATTAATGAGGTCGTAAAGACAGGTTCACTCGCTCAATTTGTTCGATTACAGCAAGCCTTCGCACAGCCATACCAAGAACGAGCAGAGTACGCAGATTTAATGCCACCGGCTACTGCCAGCCAGCAGGTTACCACAACCTTTTGTGGTACTTGAAAAAAAGCTGGATTGTTCTAAACAGTTTGGTTATCCTTGCAAACGCAGTAACAACATTATAACAAGGAGTTTTAGCTTATGACTGAGCAATCAAACACGACAGGACAACCGGCCCCAGAACCAGCAGCCACAATGAATTCAACAACAGTTCATGCCACTAATACTGTAGACCAAGACCAGAATAAAACCCTGACACTGGTCGTTTATATTCTGCAATTAGTATCTTGCTTTGTTGGCTTCACCAGTATTGTGGGGATTATTATTAACTACATCAAACGAGCTGAAGTTCGTGGCACTTACTTAGAGTCACACTTTACTTGGCAAATTCGCACCTTTTGGTGGATGTTAGTGTGGTCGCTCATTGGTTTAGTCACTACCTTCTTTGGCATCGGCTTTATCGTGCTATTGGTCGCAGCCGTCTGGTTTATCTATCGCGCCGTACGTGGCTTACTAAACTTGAACGATAACAAACCTATGCCGGTATAAGTTACTTACTTACGTTTCTAACTTTTGACCAAATCTCCCAGCAGTTGCAATGCATGTGGTTGTTTTGCACTGCTGGTTTTATCACCGCCGCGGCAAAGCTATTTTAGTGTTCAACGGAAATAGCGTTTAAGTACCACCAGCGGCCCTGTTCTCTAATAAATTCAGACTCTTCTTCCATTTCTGCAATACCATCTTCAGCTGCAAAGTAAGCAATAAAGTGCACGTAGCCACGATTTCCTTGGCTACCACTAGCAATGATTTGTAACTGAAGCCAAACCGGATTATCACTGAGTTCTAACTGCTCTGGTCGAGTGGAGGGATGCCAAGTAGCAGCAATATATTCCACTAGGTTGCGAGCAAATGCACTGTAGCGAGACCGCATCAGTTGCTCTGCTGTGCGTGGCAACTTGGTGCCAGTATGAAAAGGCCCACAGCAATTGGCATATTTTCCGCCACCGCAGGGGCACTTCTTACCCATATTCTTGGCTGGAAGATTAATCATAGCGACCACCTCGTCGGTTCTTGCGTGAGGCCGCAGAAGCTTGACGCTCTGAGCGCGAACCCGCTGATGCTGAAGCGACTTTCTGCGGCTTCGGGCGCCGACTTTTATGTCCCTCTGGTGCTAATCCAGTAGAGCCTTCAATGGCCGCCATAATATCAGCCAACTCGGCAGCATTTAGATTGCGCCATTGACCCACTTGAAGAGCACCTAGACGCACGTTCATAATGCGAGTTCGCTCTAATTTGCGCACCTCGTAGCCGAAGTATTCACACATCCGACGAATCTGTCGATTCATACCCTCAACTAGCGTTAACCGAAACACAAACGACGACAGTTGCTGTACCTTACAACGCTTGGTCATGGTTCCTAAAATAGGTACACCGTTAGCCATTCCCTTGATAAAATCGGCGGTAATAGGCTTATGAACCGTTACCAGGTACTCTTTTTCGTGGCGGTTACCCGCACGCAATATTTTGTTAACGAGATCGCCATTGCTGGTAAGAAATATCAGCCCCTGCGAGTCTTTATCTAACCGGCCAATGGGAAAGATCCGCTCTTTGTGGCCGACAAATTTTTGGATATTCTTAGGCTCAGCTGAATCGGTTGTGCTTACAATACCAACGGGCTTATTTAACGCAATGAAAACGAACTTATCTTTATTTTGAGCTGCTACTAGGCGGCCATTCACTCGCACTTCGTCGCTAGGCCCCACCTTGTCACCCACCACCGCAGGACGACCATTAAGTGTCACTTGGCCTTGCTCAATAAAGCGATCTGCCTCGCGGCGTGAGCACATACCACTTTCGCTGATGAATTTATTGAGACGCACGGCATCACGTGGAGATGATTGGTTGACTTGCATAGGTTAAAAAGCACCTTAATAGACGAAGATATCCGCTAAAGTGTATCAGAATCCGTGCCTTTAGATGAACTAAAAGCGACTAGCCAACAACAATCCATTCGCGCTTGTTGGCTAGCCTAGTAACACCGCTAAGCCCCGGTGTTGTAGTTTTAGTCTTGTGGTACGCGCACCCAGCCTTCCATCAGCACCCGAGCGCTACGGCTCATAATGGCCTTGGTCACCGTCCATTCACCATCCACTTGAGTAGCTTCAGCTCCCACTCGTAAAGTGCCTGATGGATGGCCAAAGACAACTTGGCTACGGTCGCCGCCGCCAGCAGCTAAATTAACCAAGGTACCTGGCACAGCTGCTGCTGTTGCTATCGCAACTGCTGCTGTTCCCATCATGGCATGGTGCAATTTACCCATTGACATAGCCCGTACCAACAGATCAATATCACCAGCATGAATTGCTTTACCACTGGCTGAAACATAATCTGCCGGAGCCGCCACAAAGGCAATCTTAGGAGTGTGCTGACGTGCCGCAGCAGCCTCAATAGAGTCGATTAACCCCATTTTAATCGCACCGTAAGCGCGCAGCTTTTCAAACATCAATAAGGCTTCAGCGTTCTCGTTGATGGCTCCTTGTAACTCAGTACCGGTGTAACCAATATCTGCGGCATTGACAAAAATCGTCGGGATGCCCGCATTAATAAAAGTTGCTTGCAATTTGCCAAGCCCTGGCACCTCAAACTCATCAACCAAATTGCCCGTGGGGAACATTGCTCCACCAGCACCGTCTTCGTCCGCTGCAGGATCAATAAATTCAACTTGTACCTCTGCCGCTGGGAACGTAACTCCATCTAGTTCAAAATCACCAGTTTCTTGCACTTCACCGTCAGTAATAGGCACATGCGCAATGATGGTTTTTTGAATATTTGCCTGCCAAATACGAACGACACAGATGCCGTTCGACGGAATCCGTTCAGCATCAACCAGACCATTGCTAATTGCAAACGAACCTACGGCTGCCGTTAGGTTGCCACAGTTGCCACTCCAATCAATAAATGGCTTGTCGATAGCTACCTGTCCGAATAGATAATCGACGTCATGGTCACTGCGGGTACTGCGGGATAAAATAACCGTTTTACTGGTACTGGAAGTAGCTCCGCCCATGCCGTCGGTGTGTTTGCCGTAAGGATCCGGACTACCAATAACACGCAGCAATAATTTATCACGTGCTGGCCCCGGCGTTTGCGCAGCTAGGGGCAAATCATCCAGTTTAAAAAAGACCCCTTTCGAAGTGCCGCCACGCATATACGTAGCGGCAATTTTTAATTGCGGAGCAAATGCCATAGGATTAAACCTCACCAGCTAAAAAGTCTTGAGCAAAACGTTGTAAAACACCGCCAGCTGCATAGATTGACACTTCTTCAGCAGTATCTAAGCGACACTTGGTAGGTACTTTTACCACTTCGCCGTTGGCCCGATGAATCACCAAAGTCATGGTCGCCCCCGGCTGCACCTCGCCCTCCACATCGAAGGTTTCAGTGCCATCAATAGCTAAAGTGTTACGGGTGGTACCCGCTTCAAATTCTAGCGGTAGCACTCCCATACCAATTAAATTGGTACGGTGGATACGCTCAAAGCCTTCTGCCACAATACACTCAACACCCGCTAAGCGAACACCTTTGGCAGCCCAATCTCGTGACGATCCTTGACCATAATCAGCGCCAGCAACAATAATCAATGGCTGCTTACGCTCCATGTAGGTTTCAATGGCTTCCCACATGCGCATCACTTTGCCATCGGGCTCTACTCGTGCTAAAGAGCCTTGAATCACCTCACCTTGATCGTTACGGACCATCTCATTAAAGAGTTTAGGGTTAGCAAATGTTGCTCGCTGTGCGGTTAAATGGTCACCACGGTGAGTTGCATAACTATTAAAATCTTCTTCGGGCAAACCCATCTTGGCTAAATATTCACCGGCTGCGCTGTCAGGTAAAATCGCATTGGATGGCGACAAGTGATCGGTCGTAATATTGTCACCTAACACAGCTAGCGGACGTAGGCCCTTTAAGCTGTTCCCTGCAGCAAATGAGCCCTCCCAATAAGGTGGGCGGCGAATATAAGTGCTCTGTGGACGCCAGTTATAAAGCGGTTCAGTCTTCTCACCATAATCAACGTTCAAACTAAACATAGGGTCGTAAACCGTACGGAACTGTTCTGGTTTAACCGCTTGTTTAACAATGGCGTCAATTTCTTCGTCGCTTGGCCAAATATCCTTTAAGGTAACAGGGTTACCCTGCTGGTCGAGACCTAGAACGTCTTTTTCGATGTCAAAGCGAATAGTGCCGGCAATAGCATAAGCCACAACTAACGGAGGTGATGCTAAGAATGCTTGCTTGGCGTATGGATGAATACGGCCATCAAAATTACGGTTACCAGAGAGAACCGCCGTTGAGAATAAATCTCGCTCGATAATTTCTTGCTGGATGTTTGGATCTAAAGCACCACTCATACCATTACAAGTTGTACAGGCAAAACCAACGACGCCAAACCCTAAGGTTTCGAGTTCTGGCAATAAGTTGGCATCTTCTAGGTACATTTTTACCGTTTTTGAGCCCGGTGCTAACGAGGTTTTCACCCAAGGCTTACGGGTTAAACCTAGTTTATTAGCATTACGTGCGATCAAGCCGGCCGCAATCATATTGCGTGGGTTGCTGGTATTGGTACAGCTGGTAATAGCCGCGATAATGACTGCGCCATCAGGCATCAAACCTGCTTCGGGCTGGTCAATATGCTTCGCAATACCACGTGCTGCCAAATCAGCTGTAGGTAGCAACGCATGCGGGTTAGACGGCCCAGCTAAATTGCGCTCAACAGCGGCTAAATCAAAGGTTAATACCCGCTCGTACTCAGCTGCCTTCATGCTATCCGCCCACAAGCCCGTGTGTTTGGCAAAGCGTTCAACTAGCTCAACTTGCTTGTCATCACGACCGGTAAGCTTCAAATAATCAATGGTTTGCTGGTCAATGTAGAACATGGCTGCAGTTGCACCATATTCTGGCGTCATATTTGAAATAGTCGCCCGATCACCTACTGACAAAGCATCAGCACCTTCGCCAAAGAACTCTAAGTAGGCTCCTACCACGCGCTCTTTCCGCAAAAACTGAGTGATAGCTAAGACCAAATCGGTACCAGTGATGCCTGGTTTAAGCTTGCCTGTTAGCTCTACCCCAATAATGTCGGGTAGACGCATGTAAGAGGCTCGTCCCAGCATCACGCTCTCGGCTTCTAGGCCACCTACCCCAACAGAAATGACGCCTAAGGCATCGACCATGGGGGTGTGGCTGTCGGTACCTACACAGGTGTCAGGAAAAGCCACGTTGTCACGCACTTGCACAACTGGCGACATTTTTTCTAGGTTGATCTGATGCATGATGCCGTTCCCTGGAGGGATAACATCAACGTTTTTAAAGGCTGTTTTAGTCCAGTTGATAAAATGAAACCGGTCGTCATTACGACGGTCTTCTATTTCTCGGTTCTTTTCAAAGGCATCTTTCTCAAAGCCAGCATGTTCTACTGCTAGCGAGTGGTCCACGATTAACTGGGTTGGTACCACCGGGTTAACCTTAGCTGGGTCGCCACCTTTAGCTGCAATTGCATCACGTAAACCAGCTAAATCAACGAGCGCTGTTTGGCCCAAAATATCGTGGCATACTACCCGCGCTGGGTACCATGGAAAATCCAGATCGCGCTTGCGATAAATCAATTGTTCAAGGCTGGCCGTTAACTCCGCGGGGTTACAGCGACGCACTAACTGCTCAGCTAAAATTTTAGACGTGTAAGGTAGGCGATCATATGCGCCTGGTTCGATAGCTTCTACCGCGGCACGGGTGTCGTAATATTGTAACGTTGTGCCTGGGAGCTGTTGACGAAATTCTTGATTCATGGCGGTCCCCTTAGATGAATAGGACAAAAGTGCTCCGACACACTGAATGTTTGCCGGAGCAACTAAGCTGGTGCGTACGCCGGTTTAACGGTCGGCTAACGCTGGAACTGGGCGCGGTGCAGGACCTGTATAGTCGGCACTAGGACGAATAATACGGTTATTTGCACGTTGCTCTTTTACGTGTGCAGTCCAACCACTTACCCGCGACATCACGAAGATTGGGGTAAACAATTTAGTTGGGATGCCCATGTAATGATAGGCCGAAGCATGGAAGAAATCGGCATTTGGGAACAATTTCTTCTCGCGCCACATCACTTCTTCACAACGCACAGATACATCGTACAGACGGCTATCACCAAACTCTTGCGAGAGCTTTTCTGACCACTCTTTAATGATATCGTTGCGTGGGTCAAATTCGCGATAAATAGCGTGACCAAAGCCCATGATTTTCTCTTTACGCTCTAACATGCCCATCAGCTGTTGCTCAGCGTCATCAGCGTTTTGCATATTCTCAATCAACTCCATTGCGGCTTCGTTTGCGCCACCATGCAATGGACCGCGTAACGAACCAATCGCACCGGTAACACATGAGAAAATATCAGAAAGGGTTGAAGCACATACCCGAGCAGTAAAGGTTGAAGCATTAAATTCATGCTCCGCATACAGAATCAATGAGGTATTCATGACATCCGTGTGTAATTTTGACGGCGCTTTATCATGCAATAAATGAAGGAAATGCGCGCCAATGGAATCATCGTCAGTGGCAGTTTCAATACGTTTGCCATCATGACTAAAGCGATACCAGTACAACAAAATACTAGGGAATGCGGCTAACATCCGCTCAATTTTTGCATCTGCTTCGCTAAAATCTTGCTCAGGTTCGATGTTGCCTAGAAACGAACAGCCGGTGCGCATCACATCCATCGGATGAGCATCAGCTGGAATGCGCTCTAGCACATCTTTCAATGCTTGTGGCAGTCCACGTTGTTGTTTAAGACGCGCTTTAAACTCAGCTAATTGTGTCGCGTTCGGTAACTCGCCACGTGATAATAAGTAAGCAACCTCTTCAAAACTCACTTTGTCGGCTAATTCTTTAATGTCATAGCCGTAATAGGTTAGGCCTGAGCCACTTTTACCTACCGTACAAAGTGCCGTTTCTCCTGCTACTTGACCGCGCAATCCGGCCCCTGTTAGTTTCTTATCAACCATGATTAACTCCTTATTATTGAAATCTTAAGGTGATAGCAGCTATTTGCTGACTGCCACCACCCCAATATCGATCTAGTTAAAACCCACTAGCGCTGTTGCTCTACTTTTTAAACAATGAATCTAATTTATCTTCAAAGGCGTGATAATTCAGAAAATCATACAGTTCAGCGCGGGTTTGCATGCTGTCTACTACGTCTTGCTGATGGCCTTTGGCTAAAATGCTTTCGTACACATTTAAGGCTGCTTTGTTCATGGCGCGGAAGGCACTAAGTGGGTATAGCACTAATTCAATACCAACCTCAGCTAGCTCATCTTTGCTAAACAACGGTGTTGCACCAAACTCGGTGATATTGGCTAAAACAGGTACGTTCAACGCATCGGTAAAGGCTTGATAATGTTCTAAAGTATGCACTGCTTCAGCAAAAATCGCATCAGCACCAGCTTCAACACAGGCTTGTGCACGTTCAATCGCTGCGGCGAGGCCTTCTTGCTGAAACGCATCGGTACGCGCCATGATGTAGAACTGATCATCAATGCGAGCATCTACTGCAGCTTTAACTCGGTCTACCATCTCTGCTTGTGACACGATCTCTTTGTTTGGGCGATGGCCACAACGTTTCTGCGCTACTTGGTCTTCAATATGAAAACCTGCCGCACCTGCGCGCGTCATTTCTTTCACCGTACGGGCAATATTAAAGGCTCCGCCCCAACCCGTATCAGCATCAACTAATAAGGGCACATCCGTTGCGCCAGTAATACGTCGAATATCTTCACACACGTCATTCAGTGACGTCATACCTAAATCAGGTAAACCAAATGAAGCATTGGCAACGCCGGCACCCGATAAATAAAGTGCTTGATGGCCAACCCGTGCTGCCATCATGGCGGTGTAAGCATTGATGGTGCCAACAATTTGCAACGGTTTGTTGGCGGCAATGGCTTGGCGAAACTTAGCGCCGGCACTGTGTACTTGAGTCATGTTATTTCCCCAATTGCTGTAGTTTAGATTCAATGTTGCCACGCGAGGCAGCGATGTGGCGGCGCATCAGCAGATCCGCCAGTTCACCATCGCGATTAGCGATGGCATTAATAATAGCTTTGTGTTCATCAAACGCACGCGACACGCGCGGACCATTCATCCCCAACTGAACTCGATACATTCGTACTAAAAAGTACAATTCATCGCATAACATATTGATGAGGTAAGGATTTTTGCTACCCATAATAATGCGATAATGAAAATCAAGATCGCCCGCCTCTTGATAATAGCTTTCACCTTCGCGTACTCGTTGGCTGGTGAGGTGTTGGTCTAGCAACTGGCGCAGCTGTTCAATTTCATGCTCATCCATGTTGGTGGCAGCCAAACGACAGGCTAAGCCCTCTAATTCTTCACGAATTTGGTATAAAGCTTGCAGCCCTGCGGTCGATAAGGTAACGACACGAGAGCCAGCATTAGGCGTTCGTTCAATCAAGTGGCAACGTTCTAGTCGCGCTAACGCCTCGCGCAAAGGCGCACGGCTGACATCAAAGCGCCGCGCCAATTCAGGTTCGCTGATTTTACTGCCCGCAGCAATGTCACCTGCTACGATTGCCCGTTGAATTTCATGTAAGACGCGATCAGCCGAAGTGACCGGCGAACGCCAGATAGGACTATGTATAGTGGCAGCTTCGGTTGTCATGACGTTACCCGATAGATTGTCGACAGCATCTTTGAATTGAGCTTATTCTACGCCCTTGGAAATGGAATTCCAAGGTTGAAATCAATTTTATTGTCGACAATTAAACTAAAGTCGCATGGGTTACGTTATTCATCAAGATGACTAACAAAGGATGTACAACAACATGCATGAAGCCCTAAGCCATTTTTTCGACCTCGGCCAATTCAAGTACAGCGCCATACCCGGTTCTCATCATTTAGGCTTGGTAATGTTGTCCTACCTAGCAGCATTAGTTGGTAGCTACACGTCGTTGTTAACTCTCAGCCGAGCAAAAAGCTATCGCCATGCCTTTTATCGCAACTTATGGTTATGGATAAGTGCCGCAATAGCCGGCGTGGCGGTCTGGAGTATGCATTTTATTGGCATGCTGGCATTTCAAATTCCACTGGCCATTCATCATGATACTGGGTTGACCATCCTCTCAGTGATACCTGCTATTTTAGCCAATGCTTACGCCCTGCACAGTCAACTACCGGCGCTCAATGATAATGCTCGCCAAACGGCCGCTACGGGCAGAACCATTAGCGCTGGCCTCGTGCTGGGGCTGGGGATTGGTGCGATGCATTATATCGGTATGGCAGCCATGCGTTTTAATGGCGCGTTAGTCTATGACATTACTTGGTTTCTCACCTCCTTAGTGGTAGCACTAAGCCTAGGTATCGTAGCCATGTTAACTTACCGCGGTCTGCTGCGTTTTGAACGTGATGGCCAATTACAGCGTCTAGTGAGTCGCTTGTTTCCTGCTGCCATCATCGCCGCAGCCATCAGCGGCATGCATTACACTGCGATGTTAGCGGCCCGTTTTTATAGCCAAGAAATAGCCATGCATGGCCATCAACACGATAATTGGTTGGCCTACGTGGTTTGGTTTAGTCTGATTGCAGCCACGATTGCGGCTACCCTTGGTAGTAAAGTTGACCAACGCTTTTACGCTCATGCTAAATCTCAACGCGAAGCTAGAAAAATGATCCGTACGATGGCCACCCAAGATAGTTTAACTGGCCTAGCTAATCGCGCGCTGTTGCTCGAGCATTTACAGCTTCTAAATCAGCAGCTCAAGCCAGATGCTAGCGCTGGTGCAGTTCACGTTTTAGCAATCTATGATTTAGATAAATTTAAAGCTCTCAATAACAGTTTTGGAAGCAGCTATGGCGATGTACTTCTCCAACAAGTAGCGCAACGTATTCTTGATTGGAGCAACGGCCATTATTTTGTCGCGCGATTGGGCGCCAATGATTTTGCTGTGGTCCTTCCCTGCCGCCAACGCGATGCCAATGTCGCAGAACAACAAGCTACCTTTGCTAAAATTCAGGCGCTGCGAGATCACCTTCAAGAAGAATACCAATTGGGCCATTATAGCCATCTGAGCACGGTGTCTGTTGGGGTAACCCGCATTGATGCATTCACGGCTCCGGAGACGACGCTGCAACAAGCAAGCTTAGCCCTTGCGCATGCAAAGCAACGACAAACAGGCATTGAATGTTACGACAACGAATTTTCATTAAAAGCGCAACAGCGCTTAGAACTTGAGGCCGACTTACGTAACGCTATCGAGAAACAGCAATTAGCTTTATTTTTACAACCGCAAGTGGATGCCGATGGCTCATGGGTAGGCGCAGAGGCACTTCTTCGGTGGCAACATCCACAACGAGGATTTGTATCCCCTGCTGAATTTATCCCGCTAGCAGAAGAAACGGGGCTTATTATTCAGGTGGGCCATTGGGTACTAGAACAAGCTTGCGCTATGTTAAAACAGTGGCAATACCACGCGCCCCTGAGCAACCTAGTGTTATCTATCAACGTCAGCGGCATGCAATTTCAGCAGCCCGACTTTGTTGAGCGAGTGCTGAATACGGTTAAACGTTACGGCGTTTGCCCAAGTAAACTTAAACTTGAAGTGACTGAAAGTTTATTACTACATGATGTCGAAGCTGTCGCCGAAAAAATGGCGCAGCTACGTGACCATGGCATTCACTTTGCGATTGATGATTTTGGTACCGGCTACTCATCATTATTGTATTTAGCAGAAATGCCGTTCGAGACACTCAAAATTGACGTTACTTTTGTCCGCGACATGCTAGTGATTCCATCCATGGCGTCGATTGTGGGAGCCATGATCCAGCTGGCTCACAGTTTAACAATGAATATTGTTGCCGAAGGGGTGGAAACGCCGGCTCAGCGAGATCATTTGCTCGCCAAAGGCTGTGACCTACTGCAAGGCTACTTGTACGCGCCAGCGCTGCCGCAAGCTGAGTTCGAGCAACATTTCGCTACCAGTGCTGATACGGATTAAGTAAGCGGTGGCGTGATGATTTCCGCAGCAGTCTCGGTGCTGCTGCGCCCACTTTTGCTGACACTTATCTCAGCAGTGCTATTCTTGTTGGTAAAATCATGGTGCTCAAACACTTCCGTTAAGATAGCTTGTTCTAAATAGCTACGCATTCCAGCTTTAGCCGGAAACCGAACAATTAAGTGTATTTCACCAGCAACGGGAGCCGTGATGGTAACGCGCGGATCCACTGAGGGTACATCTATGCCTCGATGATCGCTCATGCGTTGCATATAGCGCCGGGCAAATTCGAGGATATCGGCACAATGCCGATTAGCCGATTCTAAAAACGCAGCTTGTGCTGCACGCCAGTTGTCTTCACGTTTAAAAGGAACGGTAAACACATGTAAGACAAAATCATGGGTGTAGCTTTCATTAATGATCGGCTCCGACACAAACAACGAATTAGGGATAGCTATCATGCGCCCGGTTCGTTGGTGACTGTGCTTGCCCGGCCCTACTTCTAATAGAGTGGTCGCCAGTAGGTTTTGATCAATCACATCACCACGAAAATCTTTGATTTGAATTCTATCGCCGATACTAAACGAACTACTGCCGGACTTAACTAAACTGCCCGTTAAGCACATGATAAGCTCTTTGGTTGCCACCACAAACGCCACTGCAATGGCCACAATACCTAGCGCTAACGTGCGCAATTCTTCCGCCCATATCAGCATTAAGCCCAGCATCATCAACAGCAACAAACCATTGCGCGTTTGCACTAACCAACGCCGCCTTAATTCGGTAGTACTGACACTTTTGCGAATAAACTTAGCCAATATCGCCCGTACCAATAAAATCGCCGACACTAAAATCAAAGTCGCAATTAGGGGCTTGGTGATGTTACCGGTTAATTCAAATTCCGAGATAACTTGGCGTAAAGTGTCTGCAACTTGCATGGCGGTCTCGTTGATTTACTCGTACAATGTGCTGGTGAACAATCATAATACTTATTGCGTAATAATAACATGTCGATACGGCTATATCCTCTACAGAAACAAGGAGCTTATGATGTTGCAATTACCTTTTACCAAATTTAAACAGTTGGCACTACACACGATTGCTGCCGGCAGCCTATTGGGATTAAGCGCCACCGCTACGGTACAAGCAAGTGAATGGCAATTAGATAGCGAATTATCACAGCTACATTTTGTTTCGGTCAAAAACGATGTGGTTGCAGAAGTGCATCGTTTTACTGACCTACAAGGCCAGTGGCTCGACAGCCAAGTAAGCATCGAAATCCCGGTGATTAGCTTAGATACACTGATACCCATTCGCAATGAACGCATGCTGAAGCACCTGTTTGACTCTGACAATTACACAGTTGTGACTGCCACAGCTACGGTAGAAGAAGCCCCGCTGTTGCGCTTACAAGTGGGCGAGAGCTTACCTCTGAGCTTACCCTTAAGTGTGTTTATTGCCGGCGAGACTGAGAAACTGAATGCCACCTTGCAGGTCACACGCTTGGCGGAAAATCGTTTTTTAGCAACCACCGTACAACCGCTGATGATTGATACTCAAGCGTTTAAATTAGCCGAGGGGATTAATCAGTTACGTGACATTGCCGGATTAAAACGGATTGATTACAGCGTACCTGTGACTTTCTCGGTGCAATTTACTCGCTAATGGCTGCCCTAAATGTACGTATCGCAACTGCAGCCGATGTGCTGCAGTTAGCTGCGCTAGAATACGACCAGTACGGTGCCGAAGCTTATCCCGCCCCACTCTTCTATCAAGCGCTCGCGCAGTGGCCGCACTTGCAATGGCTCGCAGAGGGCACCGGGCTATCGACTAGGACTGAGCAGTTAGCGGGTTACATCATGGCCGCCCCCGACCAACAACCCGAGTGCTGCTGGATCATGTCGGTGTTAGTTAATTCCGCTTGGCGTGGACAAGGCGTAGGCAAACAATTGTTACAAGCATGGCTTGAGCATCTACCGCCGGGTTATCGTGAAGTAAAGCTCACTGTTGCCCCCAACAATACCGCAGCCATTGGGCTGTATCAGCAGTTAGGGTTTACCGAACAAGCCTATTTAGCTGACTTTTTAGGCCCGGGCGAAGACCGCTTGTTGCTGAGTTGTGACCTACACCCATAAAATATCCTGAATCAACCCTGTGACAACGGTTGACCAAGTCCGCTTGGTTCTCATATAGTGCTGTTTACATAAGAATTACAAGAAAACGATAACAGCCAACTATGACATCATTCAGAGTCCATCCGGCGGTGATTTCCGCAGCATTATTCACTGGATTAGCCGCCACTGCGACCATCGGCGCTTGGGGGTTGTTGACCAACCTCATCAGCCCTCCTACGGGCTTATTCGATCGCATGCTTTCTAACACCTCCGCAGCTATTTGTGTGGCCATTGCTGCGGCGTTATTGGGGCTGTTAACGGCACGACGTTGGCTGCAAATATCCGCAGGTGCGGTGATCGTTGGCTTCGCCTTACATAGTCTATTGGTACACTCGAGCTTAAACCGCGTATTTTTTATGCCGTGGCTCGCCAACTACGAAGCGGTGTTATACACCCCCATGGTTGCCTTGTTCATGTTGCTTGGCACCATGCTTATGCTCAATCCTCGCGGTATAGTGCAGCGGCTGTGGGTGCGCACCCTAGCATTAGTGGTGATCATTGCCAGTAGTATTATTTTAGTCGCTCATTTTGATTCTCGCGGCTTTATGATTTTTGGCCCGCATCCCGATATTACCGGGGTTGCAGGTATTCTTTTATTACTGATAGGGATTGCTTTTCTACTTGCTAGTCATCGCCAAGCACCCCCTATACGAATGCCTAACCGCACCGCCTCGAGTCTAGGTGGTTTAGCCGTATTTATTACCTGCTCAACCTGGTTCTATATGGGGCAAAGCCATTTGCAGTTAATTCAAACAGCTGCTGATGATGGCCTACAACGGGTTGCAAAAGCTCGGATTCAAATGGCCCATGTCAATGTCCAACTACTTGAGCGTATGGTTGAACGCTGGCGGGTCGCAGATGATCGGCTCGCGATTGATATGCAACAATCAGATGTGCAGGCCTACATGCGGGATATCCCTCATATCTTATCGATTTCGTTACTCGACTCCCAAGCACAACCGCTCTGGCGCTTTGACCGCGATGACAGTTTTGCCCTAGCAGCGGAAGTTCTGCGTGATGCAGAAGTGCAACAATGGTTGGCACAACAACCTCAACAAACTCAGTATCTCATCCCTCCCCTGCGTTTTGCCAAGCGTGATCTACCCGCCGTGGCACTGCTGTTGGTGCCGGTAAATCGAGTGAGTAGTCAGCCGGGCTACCTACTCACTACGCTTAATTTGAACAGAATGATGAACCCTGATACGCGGGTGTCAGATGATGAAATTAAAATCTATACGCAGCTGGGTAGTGGCTTTGTGCGTAGTTTTGACGAGGGCAAGCCATCTCATGGCCATGAAGTGGTGCTCGCTTCCACGTTACTTGAGATACCTCACGGGCCAAACTTAACCCTAACGGCTACTTTACATAGCTTTGCTGACCTCAATCGTGCTGCCGGTATGCGTAGCGTCATTGTGGCCTTGGGCCTATTGTTTAGCATGGCCTTTTTGCTGATGTTTCAACAAAACCGGCTGATGCGTGAACAGCAGTTGTCACTCGGCTTAAGCGAACAGCGCTACCGCTCGCTGTTTGATAACAACCCAGACCCAGCCTTTTCGTTAGATATTAATGGCTGCCTCAGTCAGGTGAACGATGCTTTCTGCAAGCTGTTGCAGTTGCCTCGCGAACAAATACTTGGCATGCATTACAGTAAGCTAATACCAAGCAGTCAACATCCATCGGTTGCTGCTTTGTTTGAACAAGTGCTAGCTGGCCATAGTCAGCGCTACGAGGTCACCGCCATAGCTGCGCATGGGCAGGAGATAGACTTAGATCTGACCAACCTGCCCATCAAAATAAACGAACACATACTGGGTACCTTTGGGGTCGCCAAAGATATTACCCAAACCAAAAAAGATGCTGAACAACGGCTGCTGCTTAGTCGCGGCATTGATAGTGGCGTCAATGGTATTGTCATTGCCGATGCGAATGTGATTGGGTTCCCAGTGGTTTATGTGAACAAAGTGTTCCAACAGATAACAGGGTATTCCTATCACGAGATCGTGGGGAAAAGCTGTGCTTTGTTACAAGGCCCTGAGACCGATCCAGTTACGGTTACCGAAATCGCGCAAGCGCTGCGTGAAAAACGAGATTTTCGTACGCAAATACTTAATTATCGCAAAGATGGTAGTAGTTTCTGGAATGATTTATACCTGTCGCCAGTACGAGATGAACAAGGCAACGTCACTCACTTTTTGGGAGTACAGCATGATGTTACTGAACAGGTTGCAGATAAAGAGCAACTCGCCTATCAGGCCAGCCATGATGCACTCACTGGTTTAGCCAACCGCTTCAGTTTAGAGCAGCACCTACAAAGCTTAGTGCAGCGTCAACAACAAGGGCATGCGCCAGGTACTTTGGCCGTGTTATTCATCGATTTAGATGGCTTTAAGCCAGTGAACGACAGTCTTGGTCTCAAAGTTGGCGACACGATTCTGCAACAGGCGGCTGAGCGCCTGCAGCGACTTATTCAAGCTCCGCATTTTATCAGCCGCTTTAGCGGCGATGAGTTTGTTGCTGTAATCAGCGAAATTGAGGATACCAGCACGGTAACAAGCCTAGTTCAACAGCTGATGGATGTCATTGATGAACCCTACCATGTCGAGGGCCACAATATTTACATTTCAGCGAGTATTGGGGTGACCTATTACACTCGGAAGATAAAGCAGCCGTTGGAATTGATTCAGCAAGCTGATATAGCCATGAGCCAGGCTAAATTACAGGGCCGTAATCACTTCCAGATTTATCAAGCCGCCAACAATGATAACTATCAAGCGAATGTTATTTTAAGGAGTGAATTTCAGCAAGCCATTGATGATGATGCGTTACAGCTTCATTACCAGCCTATTATTGATTTGCATAGCGGCCGCGTGGTTACCGTTGAGGCGTTGATGCGTTGGATAACTCCAGATGGCAGGTTCATTTCACCGGGCGAGTTTATTCCACTGGCTGAGTCTACCGGACAAATTATTCCAGCTGGGCGTTGGGCGCTGCGTAAAGCCTGCACCGATGTGCACGAGATGCAACAATTTGGCGCTATCCGAGTTGCGGTAAACTTATCTGCTTTACAATTTCACCGTGCTGACTTTTTCGATCAGGTACAGAACATTCTCGAGGAAACGGGCACCCCTGCCGATCTCCTCGAATTAGAACTGACTGAGAGTATTCTTATGGAGAACTCACATCATACCATCGAGGTTCTACAGCGCTTTAAAGAGGTTGGTATTCGAGTTGCGATTGATGATTTTGGTACCGGCTTTTCTGGGCTGAGTTACTTAAAGAAGCTCCCGGTTAGCAAGCTTAAAATTGACCGTATTTTTGTGCAAGACATAGACCAATCTGCAAGTGATCAGGCGATCACTTCTGGGGTCATCAATATGGCCACCCAGGTTGATATGGAAGTGATTGCTGAAGGTGTCGAAACCCTAGCGCAAATTACTATGCTCAAACAGCTAGGCTGCGGCTACATTCAGGGTTTCTACTATGCCAAGCCTATGCCGTTAGAAGAGCTTAAAGTTTATTTGGCTCAGCACGCATAAGCAAGATTGTTAAAGCACTTGTGATGGCCTAAAAAAAGCCCCACTCAGCTACACTGGGCGGGGCTTTTGCGTTAAGAAAGCACTATCATTACGATGATTTCAAGTCGTCATCATGCTGCTCTAAATCCCAAGGTAAGCTCCCTGGTGAGATATGCATAAACTGCAAGTAGTTTTCAAATTGATTAATCACGTCGTTAATAATATCGCCCGGCTCATAACCATATAAATCATAAGCTTGTCCACCTTGGCGCAGGAAGACTTCAGCTCGATAGTATTCACGATCCTTACCATTCGATTTATCTACCGCGAATTGTGGTCGTTGATAGGCACGCATCCGCACTTCGTAGGTAAAGTCTACTTCATCGTCTTTTTGCACGCTAAAAATAGCCCGAATATTTTCGGTATCAAAGCTAGTCTCGGCCTGCCATTGCTGCCCTTTAAGTTCTTTTGCAACATCACCTAAACTTTCCATTACGGTGTGCTCAATAAACTCTCGCACTGCTTGTTGTTTAGGAAAATCAACGACTCCGGCTAAGCGCTTCTTCCAATAGGATGGCCCTGCATGAACCCCACGACGGTGGGTACGCATCGCGCTTTTCAAGCTAGCATGCTGATGTCCCTCTATCACCAACGCACGCCACATACCAAACGCTGCAATAAGAATCACCACCGCAAAGGGTAAAGCACTGGCAATAGCTGCGGTTTGTAGCGCTCCTAGCCCTCCAGCAAGCAATAACACCCCTGCCACAACTCCCTCTGACGAGGCCCAGAACACCCGTTGCCATACCGGCGTGTCGGTACGTCCACCGGAAGCCAACGAGTCGATCACTAACGAGCCCGAATCTGACGAGGTAACGAAGAAAGTAACAATCAATACCACCGTGGCAAACGACAAAATATTTGTCCAAGGTAAGCGTTCATATAACTTGAATAACGCGATAGCTTCATCGTTTTGCACTTCAGTAATCAAGGTGGTGTAACCTTCGTTCATGATTAAATTCAGTGCGGTGTCACCAAATACACTGAACCAAAAGAACGTAAACATGGTAGGCACAAACATCACCCCGAACACAAACTGGCGGATGGTGCGGCCACGACTAATACGCGCAATAAACAAACCAACGAATGGCGCCCAAGCAATGGTCCAACCAAAAATAAATAAGGTCCAGTTACCGATCCAATCGCTCCGCGAATAAGCCTGCAAGTTAAAGGTTCGCTCAACAATATTGTTCAGGTAAGCTCCTGTGTTCTGTAAATAGGTCTCCAAGATATGGACCGTTGGCCCTGCAAAAAACACAAATAACAGTAAGAAGAGCACCAACACCATATTGACGTAGGAGAGTCGTTTAACCCCTTTGTCTAGACCCGCTACCACCGATAAAATAGCAAACACAGTAATCACCGCAATAGCGATAATCTGCACGGTTGAATTGATCGGAATATCGGGCCACAGATAGTGCAAACCAGCGTTAATTTGAATCACCGATAAACCCAAGGTGGTAGCAATACCAAACATGGTCCCTAGAATGGCAAAGGTATCGACGGCATGCCCAGCTGGACCATGGATTTTCTCGCCGATGAGTGGATACAAAGTAGAACGCATCGACAACGGCAGACCATGACGGAAAGAGAAATAAGCTAACACCAAACCAACCAAGCCGTATATAGCCCAAATATGAAAGCCCCAGTGAAAGTAAGCTATTTGCATGGCTTGCTTAGCAGAATCGACCGTCTCTGGTGCCCCCATCGGCGGGCTTGCATAATGCAGCACCGGCTCAGCCACCCCGAAAAAGAGTAAGGCTATGCCGTAACCAGCCGAAAACAGCATGGCAAACCAAGCCACAAAACTGTACTCAGGTTCTGCATGATCAGGCCCTAGTTTTATTCGGCCCCACTTGGAGACAGCCACCACAACAATAAAAACTAAGAAAATAGCGACCGCTAGCATGTAGAACCAGCCAAAATCAGCGGTTATCCAGGCCAACACATCACTGAACACCTCGCCAGCTAGCTCGGGATTACTTAGGGTGCCTATGACTAACAAGGCGATGACGGCAACAGCGGGTATAAAGACCGGTGCCAAAATAGCGGAGTTCCACTTCGCTTTGGTTGCGGACATAAATCCTTTCTCCTGTAAGTTGTTTCTTTTTACCCTATGCGTAAAGCGTTAAAATTTCAAATAAACTTAGTTTCTGCTAAATTAGTCATTCACGTAAAAACCCAACTAGATACCCCTTAACCAGCGAGCCTCTGCCATGCTAAATAGCTTAAAATCTTGGTTTAATCCACTATGGCTAGGACCGTTAGCGGCACTTGTGAGCTATCTCTTAGCCCAACACTGGGGGCAGATACCGGCGCCAGCGGCTTGGACCTTAGCCACCACCATTTGGGTGGCTTGGTGGTGGATTAGCGAGGCTCTCCCATTACCAGTAACCTCGTTGCTACCTTTTATTTTGTTACCTTTGGGCAGCGTCGCGAGCGTCAATGAGGTCTCAGCCGCCTTAGGTAATCCCATCATTCTGCTGTTTATGGGTGCTTTCATGCTCGCCAAAGCAGTTGAGGTTAGCGGTGTGCATAAACGCATTGCGCTTGGTTTAGTGAAGCGTCTTGGCGCTAGCAGCGGGCGGCGTATGGTATTTGCCTTTATGTTAGCTACTGCTATTTTATCGATGTGGATCTCTAACACGGCGGCCGTGCTAGCGCTCTTGCCAGTCGCTTTAGCATTGGCCGAGGCTGCGAATGATCATAAATTTCAGCGTGCGTTGCTACTAGGATTAGCTTATTCAGCTTCATTAGGTGGCGTCGCTACCCTAGTCGGCACCCCGCCCAACTTAATTTTTGCTTCGGTTTACGAGAGCTATACTGGCACCAGCTTTGGTTTTTTACGTTGGCTACAAATAGGGTTACCCTTGGTCATTGTCGGTATTCCTGTCATTGCTTGGTGGTTAACGCGCTCACTCAGAGGTAGCGTTACGCTCCACTTAGCCAACCTGCCAACCATGCAAAGTAACGAGCGCCGTGTGTTATGGATATTTGGCGCCGTCATTGTACTCTGGATAACTCGTACCGCTCCTTTCGGTGGCTGGACCGATTGGCTAGGGCTGGCTGGTGTTGGCGATGCTACGGTCGCTTTCGCTGGAGTACTAGCACTTTTTATTGTGACCGACAAGCAGGGCTCACCGTTGCTCACATGGCAGGATGCGGTGGCTATTCCATGGGGGATTTTGCTGCTATTTGCCGGTGGTATTGCGCTCGCCCAGGGGTTTGTTTCAAGCGGGCTGAGCGATATTATCGGACAAGCCTTAGTTGGGCTTGGAGGCTTGCCTCTGTGGCTCTTGATTCTGGCCTTAACTTTGGCGGTAAGCTTCTTAACTGAAGTGACATCCAATACCGCCACCGCTACTTTGTTGATGCCGGTCTTAGCTGCTACTGCAACCGCTTTAGAATTACCCCCAGAAGTGCTGATGATTCCTGCGGCGATTGCCTGTAGCTGTGCTTTCTGTTTGCCCGTTGCAACACCGCCAAACTCGATTGTGTTTGCATCCAATCAAGTCACCATCAAAAATATGGTCCGCGAAGGCCTGATGTTGAATATTATCTTGGCGGTGCTTACCACCGCCTTGGTACTGGTGCTGGTATAAACTGCGGGCCAAAGCCCGCAAGCTTAGCGCTTGAAGTGCTGCACACCCATATAATCAGCCACGTTGATATCAAATGGGGTTTCTTGTTTGAGGTAATCTGACATGGCCTCAAGACTATCAGGCTCACCGTGCACCAAGAAGATCTGCAACTGTGGCGGTAGCTTGGAGGCCTTCAGCCAATCGCCTATTTCACTGTAGTCGGCGTGTCCTGACAAACCGTTAAGCTGCCGAATACGGGCTTTCACGGGCAACCACTCACCGTGCAGTTTGATTCGCTCAACGCCCTGCACCATCTTGGCGCCACGTGTGCCACCAGCCTGATGGCCAGAAAACAAGACGGTTGCGCGATGATCCCCCAGCCAATGTTTAAAATGATGCAAGATGCGCCCACCAGTAGCCATCCCACTACCAGCAATAATGATATGAGGCCCAGTTTGCTGTGCTATTTGTTTCGAATCTTCTACATGCCTGGTGTATTCAACTCCTGCTGCAGCCGCATAGCATTGCTCGGCTGTTAAGCGGTGATACTGATGAAATTGTTGATACAGCTCAGATGCATTGATAGCCATTGGACTATCCAAGAAAATCGGCATCCGAGGGATCTTTTTTTGCTGCATCAGGGTGATCAACATATGCTGCAACAACTGAGCCCGTCCTACCGCAAAACTTGGGATCAGTAACACCCCACCACTGCTGGCGGTTTCGTTTACGACGTCAGTTAACTGTTGCCAAGGGTCTTCCGGATCATGGCGCCGATCGCCATAGGTTGCTTCTAATAACAAAACATCTAATTCAGGCAGTGGCTCTGGCGGCATCATTAAGATATCGTTAGGCCGCCCAACATCTCCGCTAAAACCAATCCGCACGCCATCAGCCTCAGCAATGACACTAGCAGCTCCAAGAATATGTCCTGCTGGTCGTAAACTGAACTGAATATCGCCAATACTAAAAGGTTGATGAAACTCAACCGGCTCAAGCAGTGTTAAGGCTGCTTCTGCTGTGGCTTCATCGTACAAAGGTTCTGGATTTTGGTGTTTGCTTAACTTATGGCGTTTATAGAACTTTGCGTCTTCTTCTTGGATCTTGCCGCTATCAGGCCATAAGAGGCCACATAAGCCAGCAGTAGCAGCATGAGTAAACACGCGGCCACGGTAACCTTCACGATACAACAAGGGTAAAAAGCCGGAGTGATCGAGATGAGCATGAGTAAGCACGACCCCGTCAACATGATTAATCCCTAATGGTAGCGGCTGCCAATTGCGCCGCCGTAGCCATTTGTACCCCTGAAACATCCCACAATCAATCAGCACTCGAGTGGTGGCAGTTTCGAGCAAATACTTAGAGCCTGTTACCGTTTCGGCTGCACCTAAAAAGGTTAATCGCATACATACTCCTTGGCTTAAGAAAGGCGAATCGGCTGCTCCGTATTCGCTAAAGCAACCAGTCAATTGGCAGCAGCGCTAGGGTCTTCATGCCCATGCGACGCCACCAAGAGGTGCCTGGTTCGCTATGATATTGACTTATTTGACTACCCAGACGTTCTTGCCAAACGAGTTTCGCTCGCTGGGCATGGACATGTGGTTCTAACACTAGACTATAAGCGTAGTTGGGTACAGTTTCAACAAAGGCATCATCAATACGTTTCGCCAAAACTTCACTGTGAATCACAAACCCTAGCTCAGTGTTCAATTGCGCAGAGCGTGGGTCAAAGTTAAACGAACCTAAAAACACCCGTTGTTGATCGACGCTGAAGGTTTTTGCATGCAAGCTTGATGCTGAGCTACCTAACCGCTCTTTCCCCTTCAGCCGCTGCCGTCTTAGTTGACGTTCTTTTTTGCGGGCTAACGGTGAAATTCGCTGTAATTCAAATAATTCAATCCCTGCCCGCAGCAGCGGCTTACGCCACTTAGCATAACCAGAATGCACCACTGCCACATCGGTTGCTTCTAGCGCATTGGTTAGAATTGAAATATGAACACCGCGAGCTGCCATCTCTGTGAGCAGTTTAACCCCAGTTGCAGTTGGGACAAAATATGGCGAAACCAAGCGTACCCGCTGCTGCGGTTGCCCGATCACTTCTTGTAACTGCTGACTCAACAACTGTCGCCCACGCGCCCGCCCCATGATTTTACTGGGCGCATCGGCCACAAGTTTGATATCACACCAGACAAACTCAAGCTGGTGTTGGATTAACTGCTGCACAAAATTAGAATCCCGTAACGCTTGCATGTAATGCTGGGCCTTCGGATCTTGGCTCACCTCGTGCGCGCGTTGTGCCAGCAGGCTCAGTTGCTGTGGCTTGGTTAAGGTGATGAGTTGATTGATAGGTACTGCTGCTGAGCATTGCCAATAACTGTCAAACTGGCTGACAGCATGATCCACGACTGGGCCAACCATGACGGCATCTAAATCAGCAAAGAGACGATCATCAGTGGCGCCAAAATATTCATCGCCAATATTACGCCCACCGCTTACCAACACCTGCTGATCGACAATAAAAGCTTTGTTATGCATGCGCCGGTTTAAACGCCGAAATTCAAGCAGATAGTTGAGCCACCGTGGGCGCCGCAATTTGAGTGGATTGAACAGCTTGATCTGAATATTTGGATGGCGCTGTAAGCCAAACAAAATGGCATCTAGCCCAGCGGTATTGTGGTCATCTAACAGTAGCCGCACTTGCACCCCGCGGTCGGCAGCAGCATGCAATTCTTCGAATAATAAGGTACCAGTGCGATCATGTCGCCAAATGTAGTATTGCAGATCAAGGCTATGTTGAGCTTGGCGCGCCAGCCACACGCGGGTAGCAAAAGCATCTGGCGCTGCGACTAACGGCAACACTCCGCTTAAGCCCGGATGTTGCCGTTTCAGCGTTTGTAATGGAGTAGCATAAACGGCCGGCTGAGGTGCCGAGCTAGCTGCGTTCATGGTGCTTTCGGTGGCTTCGCGGTCAGGTCTGTATCAGCCTGATCACCCGTATTGGTGGTGGCTGCTTGGTCCTCATCATTAGGTGCCAAGGCACCGCGACACAACCGGCAATCACCACTATCCTCATCGGCTATCATGCTTTCAACGTAGCGCATTTTGTGCTTAGCTCGGCCACGATTGGCACTCACCTGATACACCCGATGCCGCTCATCCTCACTACTGTTATGGTCATCGTTCGTTGCAGCTGGTTGCTGGTGATTATCAACTGTCATGATGAACTCCTTAACCGGCTTGTTAACCGGCAGAT
The DNA here is from genome assembly GCF_032227045.1 of Pseudidiomarina fusca. Lineage (NCBI taxonomy): Bacteria > Pseudomonadati > Pseudomonadota > Gammaproteobacteria > Alteromonadales > Idiomarinaceae > Pseudidiomarina > Pseudidiomarina fusca. The sequence goes on along the minus strand of NZ_JANFPJ010000001.1, from coordinate 267,053 downwards.
TTACTCTTTTTTAATGCCGCTTGTACGGCTTCTGCGCGAGCTGCTCGAGCGCTCTCGTCGTGATGTAACTGCCATCCGACTAGATTGTCGCGAACCAACTGAGCTAGCGCTTCAATATGCTCAGGTTCAGCATTCAGAGCTGGAATGTAACCATAATTTTCGCCGCCAGCTTCGATAAAATACTCACGATTCTCTTCGCCAATTTCTTCAATGGTCTCAAGACAATCAGCCGAGAAGCCAGGGCAAACCACATGAATGTTCTTAACCCCCTGCCCCGGTAATGCTTTTAAGGTAGCATCAGTGTAGGGCTGCAACCACTCTTCACGACCAAATCGTGATTGAAAGGTCGTCACGTATTGGTCCTTGCTTAAACCAAGTTGCTCAGCGATTAATCGCGATGTTTTATGACACTCACAATGGTAAGGGTCACCTTGGTGCAAGTATTTTAAAGGAACGCCATGATAGCTCAGGACTAACTTATCAGGCTTACCATGGTGTTGCCAGTAACGCTCAATCGATTGAGCAACTGCTTTGATATAAGGCGCGTAATCGTGATAATGCGCAATAAACCTGAAATCTGGTAACCATCGCCGCTGGGTAAAATCTGCCGCTATTGCATCAAAGGTTGAGCCCGAAGTTGCCGCCGAATATTGCGGATACAAAGGCAACACCACCAGTTTTCTTGCGCCTTGCTCAAACAGAGACTGTAAACCTTGCTGAATGCTTGGATTACCATAACGCATGGCAAATTCCACCAACACATCGTCACCATAATCGCGCGCTAACGCCTGTTGCAAAGCTCGCTGTTGATCTTGCGTATGGAACAGTAAAGGCGAACCACGCTCGGTCCAGACGGTTTTATAGGCGGCCGCCGAACGCTTAGGGCGAATCACCAAAATCACTAAATTAAGAATCAACCACCATAATAAGCGAGGTACCTCAACCACACGAGGATCCGACAAAAACTGGCGTAGATAACGTCGCAGTGATGGCGTATCGGGCGCATCAGGAGTACCAAGGTTGGTGATAAGCACACCAATTCGATCCCGTTGTTGATGGCTAAATTTGGGGCTACCTGTAAATTTCATTGGCTGTTCTCCTAAGACCACAAGGCCACTTTGTTGCGAATTTCACCACTTTCAATCCATTCCTGTAGCTGCGCTGCTAGTTGCTGTCCCTGCTGTACTGCTTGCTGCCAATAAGCAAAACGATCAGGAACCGACAACTTAGCAAAATCTGTACGATCTGGAATTTTGCCATAAGGTAATGACGCAATGAATTCGTCTGTTGGCGTGATTAAGATCACATTAGGCCATTGTTTACCATGCGTACGCCGCCAGCCTAAGTTCTTATCAAACCAACCTGGTACCACCTGTTGATGAAAATGCGGATACAGCACCAATCCAGGTACGGCAGACAAATCGACATCAAAATGATAGTCCGTAATACCGCCATCGCGATAGGTACCTGCTGGTGCCCCAATAATATCTTTTACTCCAGCCAAGACCATGGGAATGGAGCCCGTTGCTAGCAAGGCTGGTTTAAAATTTTGCTCGCTTAACGGAACATGTACCGTCGGCATATCACGCCAAGCGCGACTAAACTCAGCACTTGCATGCGGATGATGAAAAACCACCCGCTCATAAAAGCGTCCCAACCACTTACGGCTAACGCTGTTGGCGGCGGCCGAGCCTAATAAGCCCAGCAGTTGACGTTTGCCTTCGTGCGCAGTAAGTCCACGACAACGAGTCACGATCCAATGATGATGAAATCGATCCTGTTGTAAAATATCAGCCACTGCGGCATCAGGAATGTACTCATGCAATAACTTGCGTGCCTCTTCGGTGATTTCCGCAACATCAGGTTTAGCACTGTAAGTTTGGCTTCGGTACAAGCGACAAAACAAGTCACTTGCTGCAACAGGATCTTGCTGGCCTAAACTGGCGAAACGCCAAGCGCCAGCGGAAGTTCCTAAAGTATTCAACGGACGCTGCCGTGCGGCAAAGAAATCACCAAAGAAATAGCGATCTAAGCCTTGCAATATAAACCACTTAGGCCCACCAGAAGCACCAAGCAACAACTCAATATCTTGTTGTCGCAACCCCTGTTCTTTAATCTGCTGCCACGCCTGTCGTCCAGCTCGTACCCGAATTAAATCGCCTGCCATGATTCACTGCCCTGTAATACAACCTAATGATTTTTGATAATTTATGCTTCGAGTATACCTGAATTAATACCCCAAGGCAGCCCACTGTCGCACCGATTGCGGCAATCTGCTATGCTTGCCGATAACTTCTAGAATGAACCGAAATGAGAGTTTTTGATGAAATTAATTTCTTTTAATATCAACGGTCTTCGTGCCAGATTGCACCAGCTACAAGCTTTAATCGACAAACACCAACCCGATGTTATTGGGTTACAAGAAACCAAAGTTCATGATGAACAATTTCCGCTCGCAGACGTTGAGGCGATGGGCTATCACGTGGTCTTCTTTGGCCAGAAAAGCCACTATGGCGTTGCCTTACTCAGTAAAAAACCACTCACTAATGTCCAGTACGGCTTTGCTGGAGACGCTGAGGATGCACAACGGCGCATGATTATGGGCGACTATGAAAGCGACGATGGTCGTAGTGTACGCATTTTAAATGGTTATTTTCCGCAAGGCGAAAGCCGTGACCATCCGTTGAAGTTTCCGGCTAAAGAAAAATTCTATGCCGATTTAATGGCTTACTTAGCCACACAAGATCCTAGCCAACCTTTAGTTGTGATGGGGGATGTGAACATCTCTCATCAAGATTGTGATATCGGGATTGGTGCCGATAATGCTAAGCGCTGGTTACGCACCGGCAAGTGCAGTTTTTTACCGGAAGAACGCGAGTGGCTTAATGGCGTCCTAGATTGGGGCCTGGTAGATACCTTCCGCACTCGCTATCCAGATAGCATGGATCAATTTAGTTGGTTTGATTATCGCTCACGTGGCTTTGATGATAACCGCGGGTTACGCATTGATTTAATCTTAGCCACTGCGGTGTTAGCTGAGCAATGCATTGATAGTGGGATTGACTATGAATTACGCGGCATAGAAAAACCGTCCGATCACGCCCCTATTTGGTCTACCTTTCAGTTCTAAGATTGCTAATGCTGATCCGGTGGTAGCTCCTGCAGCGCCTTACGGATCAGCTTAGCCAAATCCATGTAGCGCGGCTCTGGCCGCGGCTGCACCTGCAATTTTTGCGTTAAATCTAAATACCAATGCTGTAACCGCGCATCCAACTTGCTGTTGGCGCGTTTACCCAGCCAGTACCAGCCTTGAAACGGCAAACTCAGCATAAATAATGAGGTGACGATGCCTTGCGGTTGCATCGCCTGCCCTTGTAACTGCCACTGCAACACAAAGTTCAGCACAGCTAGGGCTGGCATCCAGCGCGCAGCTAAGCGAACCGCTGGAACCACTCGTGATTCCGTCATGGCTGCTACTACTGAATGTTTAGGCCAGATGGCAGCATAAGCTTGGCCATCTTTAAAACTCTGCCAAAAGGATTGGCTCATAGTCAGGATACTCTTATTGATGCTAATGAGTTAACGCACCGCGTTCATCCAAGTCGCTGGTGAAAATACTTTAGATAAACCTTGACAGATCATTCTTCAGACAAACTGGTCACTATTCAACCATAAAACTTTTGCCATGATTTTCAATGGCTTACTTAGTTCAAAGCAGCTAACCCACAGAGTTATCCACATAATTTGTGGAGAATTCACAGCGCCTTTGCCAGAATGTCGTTATAGTAGATCAATGCTGCGATGAACACTACAATAGTAGAATAACTGGTAACACTAAACGATAACAAGAGACCTTATCCATGAGCCTTTCTGTCTATGGCATCACCAATTGTGACACCGTGCGAAAAGCACGCAAATGGTTAGAACAACACCAAATAACCTATCGCTTTCACGATGTGCGGGTCGAACCCGTCGCTAGCACCACTTTAAGTAGCTGGCTACAGCAACTGGGAGCGGATGCTTTAGTCAATAAGCGCAGTACCAGTTGGCGAGAATTAACCAGTGCCCAGCAACAAAGTGTGAAACAAGGCGACAATGACGCTATCGTTGCCTTGTTACAGCAGTATCCCACACTAATGAAACGGCCTTTGCTAGCACAAGAAGACCGCTACTTGACTGGTTTTAATAGTACTGCTTGGCAACAATTTTTAGAGCTTACCCCATGAGTACCATTGAATTAGCTTGTGAGCTTATTCAGCGCCCCTCAGTAACCCCCGCCGATGAAGGTTGTCAGGAGCTTATTGGGAGTTATCTGCAACCGTTAGGGTTCAAATTGGAGTCTATGGTGTTCGCTGATACCACCAACCTGTGGGTCCGCCGTGGTACCAAGGCTCCGTTATTCTGTTTTGCTGGGCATACCGATGTGGTCCCAGCTGGAGCAGAACATGCGTGGCGCTTCCCGCCTTTTGCTGCTACTCGCCACGAGGGCTATTTGTACGGCCGTGGGGCTGCTGACATGAAAGGCAGTTTAGCGGCGATGGTTAAAGCCACCCAACGTTTTGTGCAGAAACACCCGGATCATCAAGGTAGTATTGCGTTTCTACTTACCAGTGATGAGGAAGGCCCGTTTATCAATGGCACGCCCAAGGTCATCGAGACGTTAGAAGCGCGACAAGAAAAGATCGACTGGTGCCTAGTAGGAGAGCCCTCAAGTACAAACCACGTCGGCGATGTTGTAAAGAATGGCCGTCGCGGCAGCCTCACTGGTGATTTGGTGGTGTTTGGTATTCAAGGTCATGTGGCTTATCCCCATTTAGCCGAAAATCCGGTACACAAAGCCGCTGTTGCCATCGCCGAGTTATGTGCTGAACATTGGGATGATGGCAATCAGTACTTTCCACCTACTAGTTTTCAGATTTCCAATCTGCATGCTGGCACCGGCGCCGGCAATGTTATTCCTGGTGAATTTCATCTGCAGTTTAATTTCCGTTTCAGTACTGAAAGTACTGCCACAAGTTTAAAACAACGGGTTATCGCCATTCTAGATGCGCACGACCTTGATTACTCATTGCAATGGAAGCTAAACGGTGAGCCTTTTCTTACCGAATCAGGACGCTTACTAGAAGCAACCCAAATGGCGATCACGGAAATCACGGCGCGCACAACTGAGTTATCTACTGCTGGTGGTACCTCGGATGGCCGTTTTATTGCGCCAACGGGTGCCCAAGTGATTGAACTAGGCCCGGTGAACGCAACCATCCATAAAGTAAACGAATGTGTTAAAGAACAAGATCTGGAACTTCTCACAGATATTTATGAGCGTATTCTGGAGCACCTTCTATGCTAACGGCAGCGCAACTTACCGGTCGTACGACAAGTCACTTAGAGGCGTTACCTGATGCGCCGCAGGTGTTGTTACAAGCACCGGTGGCCGCAGCCTTTACCGCCATGCAAAAGGCTGCGGCAAGTGCCGGCATTGAAGTTGCTGTTGCTTCGAGTTTTCGTGACTTCGACCGACAGCTAAGCATTTGGAATAGAAAGTTTTATGGTGAGCTCCCCATTTACAATGACCGTGGCGAACAACTAGCTACCGAGAATTTAAGCCCTGGGGAAAAAGTCGAGGCGATTTTGCTTTATTCTGCCCTACCCGGCGCAAGTCGCCATCATTGGGGCACGGATATAGATGTGTACGACCCACGCCCCTTTGCTGCCCATGAGAGCAAGCTACAGCTGGTTGCTAACGAGTATCAAGAGGGCGGCCCCTGCTATTCCATGTGGCAATGGCTACAGAGCCATGCACAAGAGTTTGGCTTTTTCTTTCCCTACGCTCGTTATCAAGGTGGGGTGGCAGCTGAACCTTGGCACATCAGCCATGTTGAATGTGCTGCAGCCGCACAACAACAATTAAGCAATGAGCTATTGCGACAAGTCATAACTGAGGCTGATATTGCTGGTAAAAGCTATATCTTGGCGCAGTTAACTGAACTAAAACAGCGGTATGTCGATACCATCTGTAGCCCAGAGGTGACAGGAGCCAGCGCATGGTTTGGATAGCCTTACTTATCGTTTTTGGTATTGTCATTGGCAATATCATGCTGTTACGCCATACCGCACCTATGAAAATGCCGCCGAAAGTAGAACACTCGCAGCGGCATGATGACGATTGGGATAGTGATAAAGACGCTTAGTTACAGTGGCACACCTAAACGTGATGCCACTTCTTCGTAAGCTTCAACCACCCCACCTAAACCTTGGCGGAAGCGATCTTTATCTAGTTTTTTGCGGGTTTCTTTATCCCATAAACGACAACCATCAGGGCTAAATTCGTCGCCTAAGACAATATTACCAGCGCTATCAACACCAAATTCAAGTTTAAAATCTACCAACAACATGCCAGCCTCATCAAACAAGGCTTGCAATACTTGGTTCACTTTAAAGGTTAATTCCTTCATCTTGGCTAATTGTTCGGCGGTGGCCCAACCAAAGCTGATCGCTAAAGATTCATTGATCATAGGATCATGCAACGCATCATTCTTCAGAAACTGCTCAAAAGTAGGCGGATTTAGCTGTTGCCCTTCGGTAACCCCAAGACGACGTACTAACGACCCGGCGGCATAGTTACGAATCACACACTCGACCGGAATCATGCTAAGTTTTTTGACTAGGGTTTCAGTATCACTCAATACCTGATCCAATTGAGTGGGGATGCCAGCGGCCTCAAGTTTGCTCATAATAAAGTTATTAAACTTATTATTGACCATACCTTTACGGTCTAGCTGCTCTACTTTTTCACCATCAAAAGCTGAGGTGTCATTGCGGAATTCAAGAATCAAGCGGTCTGGGTTATCCGTGGTAAACACAGTTTTCGCTTTTCCGCGATACAATTCAGTACGTTTTTCCATGAGCAACTAGGTCTCCAAGCAGGTGTAAGAAGCGCCTATTATAATTCACTTTGGCGTTTAATTTCAGCAGCTACAGGCGCAAAAATTCGATTTAACTCAGCCGCGCTAAAAGCTTCGCCGTTGGTGAAGAAAGTTAACGTGGTACGACGTCTATCACCGGTCACTTTTAACTCATAACTACCATTGGCAATATCTAACTTGCCTTCTTTGCTACTACGCCAAAAAGCTAGGCTTGAAGCACCTGACTTGTCTTTATCGTAATCCAAATAGTAGCGGCCCGTAGACTGATTCAAGTCATCAATTTCAAAGCCCAATTCTTCTACGACGCTGGCCATTAAGGTCCAACTGAAGTTAAAGCTAGCGCCCAATACCATCGCTGGCGAGCCTTCATCATCAAAGCCTGCATCAATCGCTAAAGTACCGTCTTCGGTTAAGCTGCCGACGCCTTGATATTGCATGATAGCAATTTCACTAACTACTTGGTTTAACAACCCTGCAGCGGCATCACGATCTTGTTTAGAGGCAAGTACCTCACCAATAGTTGGACCCTTATCTTGCCGCTCTGCAACTTCAACCAATAAGGACGCAGTGCGACCGTGTGGCGCAGATTCCATGATTAAATTAAAGCGCCGTTGAACTTGCAAGGGAGTTTCATTCTCACCTATTTGATACTGAGTGGTTAGCCAATCGGTACTAATCACTTGTTTATCTTGGATGGCTGCTACTCCAATATTACGCGCTTGTAACCCTTGCAATGCAGAGTTCCACACGTAATCAGAAATATTAGTCATCCCCTCAAGCTCATCAAAGTAAATGCGTGGCAGTTGCTCGGTTTCTTCTACCCGGCTGCCATCAGCTAAGGGCCAAACCACTACTGGTGCATTAATATCGACTTCAGTACCAACCGGCTCACTCGCAGGTACCGGTGGGATCTCGTAACGGTTAGTGCTAACCGGCTTGTTTAAACCATCAGCGGCTTGTAATTCTGGGCGTTGCTGCACGTCTGTGTATTCGAACGATCCTTGGGCTTGCCCGGCTGGGGTGTAACTGCATCCAGCAGCCATGGCTGCACTGCAGCAGGCCAAGGCGATTAATTTTAATTTCATTCTTACTCCGCTTTGATTAATCCAGCTTGTTTTAGTATGTGTTCGATATGTTGTTGCTGCGGAAGTTCCGGCTCAGTCATCGGTAATCGATAAACTGGGCGTAATTTATCCATCAAGGCTAGTGCCCACTTAACTGGTATCGGGTTTGCTTGTACAAACATAGCTTCGTGCAATGCAGCCAACTCGCTATCAATACGCTCAGCTTGCTCGCGCTCACCCGCTACCGCCGCACTAATCATCTGTTTCATTTGGGCTGGCACTACGTTCGCAGTCACACTGATAACCCCATGACCACCTCGCAACAAGAATTCACAGGCAGTAGGATCGTCACCACTCAATAAAATAAAATCTTTGCCGCAAAGTTCTTGCAGTTGTGCCACTCGTGTTAAATCACCAGTAGCTTCTTTGATACCGACAATATTCGGGATTTGAGCCAGTTCAGCCACTTGTTCGGGTAACAAATCGGCCGCGGTTCGCCCAGGCACGTTGTACAGTAACTGTGGCAAATCGCTGGCTTGAGTACAAGCAGTGTAATGAGCAATAAGCCCGCGCAACGAAGGCTTGTTGTAATAAGGATTCACATTTAAAAAGCCGGCCAAAGGCAGATGGCTCATGCGCTCAGTTAGATTGACCGCTTCCGCGGTAGAGTTCGAGCCGTTACCAGCAATAACTGCAATACGCCCTGCGGCGATTTCAGCAACTGCACTGACCACATCGACATGTTCGTCGTGACTCATAGTCGCGGCTTCACCCGTAGTACCCATGGCAACGATACCATCGGTACCAGCCTCACAATGCCAGTTAACTAAGGCTTCTAATTCTGTGTAATCAATATTGCCCTGTTGCGTAAATGGCGTCACCAGCGCAACAATACTGCCTGTTAGCATACTATCCCCTCAATCTCATTCTGATTTCCATGGTACTTTTACCACCCTCTAAACACAAGCGCTGGTTCATCTTTGCTGATTGCTCTTTGCGCTCCTGCGGCGCATCTTTTATGATGAGTATCGTATTCTCACTCATGTATGAACTAGGAGCGCAGTATGAAGCCATTAGCGGCAGGTGCAAAAGCCCCACAATTTACGTTACTTGATGCCCAACAAAACGAGGTTGCCTTAGCGCAGTTACTGCAGCAACAACGTGTCTTAGTCTATTTTTATCCAAAAGCCATGACCCCAGGTTGCACAGTGCAGGCGCAGCAACTACGCGACCACCAACAACAACTTGCCGCCCATAACATCACCGTCGTAGGTATTAGCACGGATGCGCCGACTCGTTTAGCAAAATTCAGCGAACGTGATCAGCTCAATTTCACCTTACTTAGTGATGAAGATCATCAAGTGGCCGAAGCCTTTGGCGTTTGGGGTGAAAAAAAGTTCATGGGTAAGGTTTATGATGGCCTTCACCGCATGAGCTTTTTGATTAACCAAGATGGGACTATCGCCCATGTCTTTGATAAATTTAAAACCAAAGATCATCACCAAGTGGTCCTCGACTACTTAGCTGATGCCTAACTGTTAGCCTCTTGGTCCGCTAACTTTGTTTCAGTAGCCACGGTTGGCGGCGATCGTAAGGCGGTAATCACCGCCTTCACCAAGCTAGCTAGCGGAATAGCGAAAAACACGCCCCAGAATCCCCAAAATCCGCCAAATACTAAAACTGCAGCAATGATGTAAACCGGATTAAGATTCACCACCTCAGAAAATAACAAAGGCACCAACACATTACCGTCGAGCGCCTGAATCACCAGATAAGCAATCATCACCCAAGCAAACATGGCACTCCAGCCAAACTGGAACAAGGCCACCAGCATCACAGGTAAGGTAACTACGGCAGCACCTATGTAAGGAATAAGCACTGAAAAACCAACCAACACACCGAGTAATAGGGCATAGCGCAGATCAAATAAAGTGAAACATAAATAACTCACCACACCCACTATCACCACCTCAACGGCTTTACCACGAATGTAATTCATGATCTGTAGGTTCATTTCATCACTTACTTGAGAAATAAGGCGGCGATTATTGGGCAAGATGGCGTTGATGTGATCCAAAAGCTGCCGTTTGTCCTTAAGCATAAAGAACACCAGTAATGGCACCACAATCAAATAAATGAGTAGTGCCATGGCGCCCACGAGACGGCTAAGGGATTGGCTGAGTAAATTCTCACCAAACGCGAGCAGTTTCTCGGTGGTGCTTTGCACATAATGATTGATATTAGCCTCGCTAATGTAGCCAGGAAACATCTCCGGTAGACGGTTAAGCAATACTTTGAGTTGGCTAAGCATTTGCGGCAGCTCGGCCACTAACGTCACCGTTTGTTGCCAAATCACTGGCACCATGAACAGCAACAAGATAATAAAGACACCTATAAAGCCGGTATACACCACGAGTACCGAGGTTAACCGGGGTAATCCGGTTTGTAGTAGCCGCTGCACCGGCCATTCAAGCAAATAGGCTAACACTAAGGCAACAATGATAGGGGCTAGGATATCCCCGAAAAAGATAATGACAGCAAAACTAGTCACTAATAATAGGAATAAGGTAACAGCATCAGGATCTGAGAACTTGCGGGTATACCAGTCTTTTAAGTATTGCAACATGTTCAAGTTTCCTTGCTAAAAAGCCTGTTAGCGTTTGCAGTTGCTTGTGAGATATCACATGATAGCTGGGTCGGGCTAAGAGTTACAGTAGCTGAACTGAAATTCACGGAACCTTTTCAGTCAACTAGACTCATAGCTACATCATTTAAGGTAAGAAATCATGCAGTTGAAGCGTCATTTAGCACTATCTAGCAAATCAAAGACATCTCCTAAAGCAGCGCTCAAGACGAGTGCCGGGGCTTTCAGTGCGATAGCTTTAAGCTTACTTTTAAGTTTATCGGCAACCACCTCGACCCCAGTTAGCGCCCAAGACCGGCTGCCAGAGATAGGTACCGCTGGCGCAGGGGTGATGTCGATTGAACGTGAGCTTATTTATGGCGATCTTTATATGCGACAAATACGTGCATCGGCGCCACTTATTCACGATCCGGTATTAGATGAATACCTGCATGATATGGGCAGCCGTATGGTTCGGGTTACCGACAATGTGCGTTTCCCCTATACTTTTTTCTGGGTAAATAATGACGCCATTAACGCGTTTGCCTTCTTTGGTGGGCATATTGGTGTGCATACCGGATTAATCGCTGCTGCCCGCACTGAATCTGAATTAGCGGCGGTAGTAGGTCACGAAATCGCCCACGTCTCGCAACGTCACATAGTGCGAAATATGGAGCGTATGCAGGCTAATTCCGCTACCACTATGTCAGCTTTTCTAGGGTCTTTATTATTGGCAGTGATTAACCCTACCCTAGGCATGGCGGCAATGACCACCACCACGGCAGGGGCGCAACAGGTACAAATCAACTACACTCGGCAATTTGAGCAAGAAGCCGACCGGGTCGGTATCGATATTCTTGCGCGAGCGGGCTTTGATCCAAACGGCGCGCCCGATTTCTTCGGCCGCTTAGCAGAGCAGTATCGCTACGCCACGCGCCTACCTGAGTTTTTACAAACCCACCCTTATACTGAATCACGGGTGGCTGACACGCGGCAGCGAGTAGCGCTAATGCCAAGAGTGGTTAAACGCGATGAACAGCAATTCTGGTTAGCAAAAATACGAGCCGAAACCAGACATTTACGGCAAAAATCTGAAGCTGAATTGCAACGAGCTATGAGTTCTAATGTTGCTGAATATGCAACTGCAGCTCGCTACGGCTTGGCGATTTGGTATCTCGACGACAATCAGCACCAGCAAGCAGCCGCAACGCTGGCACCTTTGCTGCAAGCAGACCCTCGCAATACGTTCTATCTTGATGTGCAAACGGATATTTTATTAGGGCAAGAACGCTATGGCGAGGCTTTAAGATTGCTAGAGCAAGCCTATATGCGACAGCCTAATGAACGTACCATTACCTTAAACTTTGCCAACGCCGCGGTAAAAGCGCGCAAGTTTCAGCTGGCTATCGATTTACTGCGTGATTTTTTACAACGCAATCCGCAAGATATCGTAAGTTTAGATTTACTCTCTACGGCCTATCGATTAAATGGCAATATTAGTGGCATGTACGAAGTGCAAGCAGACTTGGCAGCGCTGCATGGTGCTTTCGATCAATCGATTAATTATCTCCATAGCGCCCATAAGCAAAACGCACACGACCTCGACAAACGCCGCTTACAAGCTCGCATCGATAAACTCATGGAGCAGAAGCGGCAAGTTGACGAGCTCCGTAATTAATTCAAGCCGGTGGCATTTTTCAGCGATTGAATGGTTTGCTCACCTAATAACGGCCCTTTTACTTCACCCGCAGGGGTGACAATATAAGTAGCTGGTAACGCATTCGGGGTGGCGAACGGCAAATTCGGCAAGGGCTGATTTTGAATGAGAGGAAACTCAATACTGTATTGCTCTCGCAAGGCAGCTAGCTCAACGTTGTCTAAGCCATCGAAACTCACCCCGTAAAGGCTCACTTGGTCACCGTACAAATGATGAAACTCATTGAGTTCAGGCAGCTCACGTAAACAAGGCGCGCACCATTCTGCAAAATAGTTCACTACCACGTAACGTCCTTGCAACTGTTGCCATTGCTCTGGCCCATGTTGATCTGAATGAAAATCAGCCTCAGGCTCGTTGCTACAGGCCGTTAACGTGAGTGCTAGCAAGGTTACACCTGCCAGTTGTCCTGCGCCTTTCAATAATCGACAAACCATATGCTTTCCCTTAAGCTATTGCGTAATTTACTCTTATTCTTGTTATACGTAGATTTTAGCCAAAAGGATACTCAGACATGACTACTGTCACCATATACCACAATCCTCGTTGTTCGAAGAGTCGACAAACCTTGCAGTTGCTAGAGCAACAAGGAGCATCGATTGAGGTTGTTGAGTACCTTAAAACTCCGCTGACGGTAAGTCAGCTAGCTACGTTAGTCAAGCAACTCGGCATGGTTTCGGCGCGGGAATTGATCCGCTCCAAAGAAGCCATTTATCAAGAGCTGAATCTGGCCGAAGAAACCAACGAGCAAGCTCTACTTGAAGCTATGGTGGCTCATCCGAAGTTAATTGAGCGCCCCATCGTGGTGCGCGCTGAGCAAGCTCGCTTGGGGCGTCCGCCTGAGGCTGTGCTTGAGCTACTGGCCTAAGGACGACAGCCATGGCAGATGCCAACCTAACTCAGATTATTATTTTGTATTACAGCCGTAATGGCAGTACTCAGTTACTCGCTGATGCGATTGCTGCTGGGGTTGAACAAACGGGTGCAGTTGCCCTGCTACGCACGGTCGCAGCACCAGGTGAGCCAGCCAGCGCACGTGATTTAGAGCTTAGCGCTGATGAGCTTAACCAATGTGACGGATTAATTTTAGGTAGCCCTATTCGCTTTGGTCACATGAGTGCACATTTACAGCAATTTTGGGAAACCACGGCCGGAGCTTGGTTAAAAGGTAGCTTACAAGACAAACCTGCGGCGGTTTTTACCTCTGGCAGTAGTATGCATAGTGGGCAAGAATCAACCTTGTTAGCGATGGCGGTACCTTTGTTACATCATGGCATGATGCTATGCGGTATTCCTTACACTGAGCCGGCTATTCAAACCACCCAAACCGGTGGCTCACCTTACGGTGCCAGCCATGTTGGCCATGCTGCAACGGCGTTGAGTAAGGACGAATATGCCTGTGCTATTGCGCTAGGCCGGCGCGTTGCCAGCCTCGCGATTACCTTAAAAGCGGCTGCTTAAACCCATCTCTTGACGGTCAAACAACGGTGAGAATTCTATGACGAACGATGCTAACGCCAGTAAACCTATTGCCTCTGCTGAAACCATTCGTACGTTTCGGGTTATGGCTTTAACTGGCTATATCGGATTATTATTGTTTATGGTGCTGTGGCAACTGTTTTACACCCAAACGAGCGAGCTCAGTTTGACCTTTCGGTTGCTGTTTTGGGTACTACCCTTGCTGTTTGCTACGCCCGGTATCATTCGCGGCAAACCATACACTCATGCGTGGGCCAACTTCATTTTGATGTGGTATTTTTTACATAGTTTAACGCTGTTGTGGGTAGCTACCGAGGCTAAATATCTAGCGGTAGCCGAGCTTGTCTTAACTTGTATTGCGTTTGTTGGCTGCACCGGCTACGCCCGCACTCAAGGCCGAGCTCAGGGCTTAGGGCTGAAGAAACTCAAAGACCAAACCTAAATACCCAAGACATGTTTGACAAACGGCGTGGTTAGGCGCCGTTTGGCGACAATCGATGCTCTATCTAGTTGCTTCAAGCAAGCCATCAACGTACGCATATCACGCCCCAAGCGCTGCACCATAAATTGCGCAGTATCTGCACTTAAATGCAAGCCTAAGGTTTTTGCTCGTAGTTGCAGCGCTTGCGCTTTGTCGCCATCACTTAAGCTTTTCAGTTGCAGTGCCACACCCCACTGTAACCGCGAATGCACATCGGCCAAGGCCACTTCTAATGCAGCAGGCCCGGCATGCGCCGTCACCAATAATCGCGACGCCTGTTGCGGCTGTTGTACTTGTTGGTCGCGACAGCGATTCAACAAGGCAAATAGCTCATAGCACCAATCAGGATCATGGCTTACGCTATCAATATCGTCGAGACAAATTAACTTGTAGCGCTCTAATCCCTGCAGAACCTGTGGTTGCACTTGCCCATAAAGCTCGCGTAACGACACGTACATCAAAGGTTCTTGCGTTTCTGCACAGATGGCATGTAATAAATGGCTTTTACCCACGCCATGAGCACCCCACAAGTACAGTAAGGTGTCGGTGTGTGTAAGCGCCAGCGCTAGCGCATCCTGATTGTCCCCCACCACAAAGGTCGCAAAAGTTTCATCATCAGGAAGCTGAATAGCAAGAGGTAATTGGGCTTGCGTCATTCGCTACCAACCCAACGATACACCGGCATCGGCGGTGTTTTTGGTGGTTGTTCTGGCGTCTGTGGTGCCAAGAAGCGTTCGCGATAATTGGGTTGCGCTGGCTCAGTCTCGTGCCCAGGCACCGAGACTGGTCGCATCTGCTTGGATAGATCGATAGCTTGCAGAATTTGGCCGGGATTGGTTTGCAGCAATAAATTAAATTGTGCGGTGTGCTCGCCATAAGCCTCAATTTGCACATTTGCCACCGACGGCAAGGCTAACAAGAATTGCTCGGCGGCGATAGCCTGCGTTAACGAGGTGACATTTTGTACCTGCAGTTGCCATTGTTGAGTGCTACCGGCATGGCTACTGATCCGGTATCTTTGTGCCAATTGTGCCGTTACATCACTAATAAAAAGCTGAGCTAATTGCACTTGTTCGGAACTACTCACCTCGCCCCGCCAACGCAGCTCGCCTAATTGTAAGACCCAATCAAGTACCCATTGCGGGGCTGACTCGGCGGCACCTTCTATTGCGGCATCGCTGGGGGTTGGCTCGGCCTGGTATACACGAGCCGTAATAACACCGTCTGGGCTATAACGACTACTGGCAAAAGCTAAGGTATCCTCAAACCGCGCCCACACGTCAAGCACACTTAATGACATACTGTCATTTAGGTCTAATAAGGGCAGCTTAATGGGTAAACCGCGGGCATTGGCATGTGTCACCAACTGCTGCATGAACTCGCTAGCCTCGTGATTATCACCACTACCGAGTAACCGCCGCCGCAAGTTGAGGTCTTCATAGACAGTCCAAATTAACAACTCCGGGCGTAAATTACTCCAGACGCCAGAACCCGCTTCTTGTAACAAACGGTCTATTTGCGGTTGGTCAAATTGTACCCATAGCTGTAACTCTCGCGCTGGAGCTGGACTTGTATCATCATTACTAAGGTTACTGGAGTTACTTTTTGGCTGGGTTACTGCAGGCGCTTGCCGATAACCATACTGCACCACAAATTTACTCACATTTTGCAATGCCGATTGCACTAAGTCGTGGGATAACACCTGCTCGTCGCCAGAAACTTTTAATAAGGTATAGGTGAGTGCTTCACGCAACGCTTGGTTACGTTGTGCCACCGATTGGTCATTCACGGCGATTTGCGCCTGATACATGCGGGTCAACTCAAGTGCCGCCTGGACCGGCGCTGGCGTAGCTGCCACTAAGACCAGTGCTAGCGTCAATGCCAGCCATAGGGGTTTCATCACTGCAGCGATCATAGCAACCTCAGATAAGAACAATAGGTGCATCATAAACAGCCTACGAACCAGGAGCAAGTAACAAGCTGTGGATAACCTCTTGACGTTTCCGAATTTTTCACAACGTGGTAAACTTTCCATCATTGCCGCCCAAAAATACACCGCAACGCACAAGGATTGCCGCCATGTTAAAACAACAACTGCGCGCTATTAGCTCTCTGCTGACCAGCATTACCCTAATTGGTATTTGTACCGGCATGACCAGCACCTTGTTGAGTTTGCGCGCTACCATTGAAGACTTCGGCACCCTCACCACCGGGGTGATCATGTCAGCGTATTTTATCGGCTTCTTATTTGGCACCACTCGGGCCCCGAAAGATATTCGGCGGGTTGGCTACATTCGCGCTTTCGGTGGCTTAGCAGCCTTAGCGGCTGCCTCTATTCTAATTCAAGCCATTTGGGTTAATCCGGTAGTCTGGTTCCTAATGCGCTTTTTGACCGGTTTTGCTATCTCTGCCATCTTTGTGATCGTGGAAAGCTGGCTCAACACCATGGCTGACAATAAAAACCGTGGCACCTTGTTGTCGGTCTATTTAGTACTTATTTACGGTGGTTTAGTGGCTGGGCAATTGATTCTCGGGGTTGCTGACCCGGCTGGGTTCCTTGCCTTTGCGATTGTTGCCCTGCTGATCAACTTAGCGTTGATCCCGATCTTAATCAGCGTGACTGTTGAACCAACCACCCACGAAGCCAAGAAAGTGCCCATTCGCTCATTATTGAAGGTAGTGCCTTTGGGCATGGTAAGTGCCTTTATCATGCAAGCTTGTTATGCCATGTTCTATGGCATCGGCCCGATGTACGCCACCTATATCGGCTTAAGCGTAGGGCAAGTATCGTTATTTATGGCCGCCTTTATTTTAGGCGGCATGTTGGCACAGGCGCCAATAGGTTTATTATCAGATCGCATCGATAGACGCTTTATTATGGCTGCCTGTGCTGGTACTGCCGCCATCATGGCCTTTGTGTTATCACAATTGGGTTCAGAAACGGTGTGGTTAATCTATTTATGTGTAGGTTTGTTTGGCGCTTGCGCCCTGCCACTCTATTCTCTCGGCATGGCTCACACCAACGACTTTTTAGATAAAGACCAAATGGTTGGTGCAACTGGGGCCATCATAAAAGTAGGTGGCATGGGTTCAATCATAGGCGCACCATCGGTGGCAGCATTGATGCAGTTTGGTGCGGTAGATTACTTCTTTTTATTGATTATGGTGCTCACCAGTATTGTCTGCGGCTACTCACTCTATCGTGTGACTCGCCGTGCCAAACCTGAAGACCAAAGTCACAGTGCTTACGCGATGTTAACCCCGACCCAAACCTCCGATGAATTGCTCACCAGCTTAGCTGATGAGCAAGAGTATCAAGACGACGAAGCTGCTGCGGGGCGTTAACCCTGCAGCCAGATATGCACCAGTTGCTGAGCTTGGCTGGTCATTTCAGCAAGATGTTCAGCGCTGACAAAGCTCTCACAATAGATCTTATACACTGGCTCAGTACCTGATGGCCGAGCCGCAAACCACCCATTGGCTGTGGTGACTTTAACCCCGCCAATAAGGGCACCGTTGGCCGGTGCTTTGGTGGTAATATCTAGCACACTGTCACCTGCTAGCTCAGCAATCTTTAGCTTATAGGCACGAATATCACCAAAAGCGGCATTCAGCTCGCTCGATGAACTGACATCCACGCGTTGATAATAACTGGTACCATGCTTGGCACAGAGATCATCGTAATGTTGGCTAGGGTTACGCCCTGTTACCGCACAAATCTCAGCCGCCAATAGCGCTAAAATGATACCGTCTTTATCGGTGGTCCAAGCTTGCCCTTGCTTGTCTAGAAAAGTTGCACCGGCACTTTCTTCACCGGCAAACGCCGTGATGCCCTGATGCAATTCTTGCGCAAACCATTTAAACCCAACCGGCATCTCGCGCAGCTCACGTTGATGCGCAGCGACGACACGATCAATCATTGCACTAGATACCAAGGTTTTACCAATAGCCAGAGTTGACGACCATTGGCGCTGTGAACACAAATAATCAATCGCAACAGCTAAATAGTGGTTAGGATTCATCAAACCATGGGTAGGCGTTACTATACCGTGACGATCATAATCAGGGTCGTTACCTACGGCGATATCGTAGTTATCTTTGTATTTTAATAAGGACGCCATAGCATAAGGAGACGAACAGTCCATTCGAATTTTGCCGTCTTTATCAAGGCTCATAAACCGGAAACTAGCATCTACCGCGGCGTTATGAACCTCGATGTCTAAGCCGTATTGCTCTGCAATTAGGGCCCAATAACTTGCGCCAGCACCGCCCATCGCATCCACGCCAATCCGAATCTTTTGCTTGGCGATAGCTTCCATATCAATCACTTCAGGCAGACTATCTATGTACGCCTGGCGCCAATCCACTTGCTGCAGTAAGCGACTAGCTCGTACCTCAGCATAGGACACGGCTTCTACGCCCAAAAGCTCTGATGATAATAACGCATTCGCATATTTTTCAATGACTTTGGTAGCATCAGTATCGGCAGGGCCACCGTGTGGAGGATTGTATTTGAAGCCGCCATCGGTTGGTGGATTGTGCGAAGGTGTAATCACCACTCCGTCCGCTAGATCGCGAGTACGACCGCGGTTATAACGCAAAATTGCATGACTGATGACCGGCGTTGGCGTGTAGCCATCATCGGCTTGAACCTGTACTTCAATGCCATTACCAATAAAAACTTCTAGGGCCGTCATAAATGCGGCTTCAGACAAAGCATGGGTATCCCGCCCCACCAATAATGGCCCAGTAATCCCCTGCTCTTCACGATAGCGCACCAAGGCTTGGCTGATAGCTAGAATGTGTGCCTCATTAAAGGAGCAGTCTAAGGCACAACCACGATGCCCTGAAGTACCGAATTTTACCTGTTGCGCTGGATCGCGAGGGTCCACATCATTGACAAAATATGCGCTAACTAACTGCGCAATATTGGTCAAATCTTCTGCTTGTGCGGGCTGTCCGGCCCGTGCATGTATCGCCATTATAAAAAGTCCCTGATTTTTTCTGCCTGTTGCTCGCTGTAACCTAACTCAAGTGCCACCTGCGTTAACATCGATTTCTTGCGGGTGGTGTTATTATTAGTCACCACGTAATAAGGTGCATCCGGAATCTGCTTGGGATTAGTGCTGGTGCCACTGGCCGCTAATTCAGCTTCAGATTTCGCAAAATATTGGCGGTCGCGACCGCTAATCTGCAGCACTTGGTCAAACTGCTTAGCGTGGCATTTATAAAGCATACTAAGAATATAGAGAAAGCGTGCGACAACGCTGCGTTGCCCGGCTAAATCGGCTCGGGTCATCACATCAAAAATCTGCCGACCGGCTGGCGTAGATAACTTTTCCGTGCGCTCACTGGCGTTCACAATCGCTTGTTGTGTGGTTGGTGGCTGAGCAACTACCGGTGCAGCAGTGGGCTGTTCGCTACCAGCCTCGGTGGTACTGGTGGTAGCTACTACCGCAGGTAAATTTAGCAGCCGGCGTAAAATAGCCGAAGCACTCTCGCCAATATGCAGTGTATGACCGGCAATAAATCGGTATAATTCGTCATCAATTTCAATGCGTTTTGTCATTACCCGTTCGCTTCTTTTAAGTTGTGGGTGGTTTTACAAGGTTCACCAAAACGCTATTATACCCAAGCAACGCCAAGGGTACAGGAATTCAACATGAGTAACGCACAGATTCTTAATTTTGAACAGCTCGGCCCGTCACCAGATGCAGCTAAGCAGCAGGCCCCCGTGGTGCTATTGCATGGTTTGTTCGGCGATTTAGATAACTTAAAAAGTTTAGCAAAAGAATTAGCCGAGCATTATCCAGTGCTGTTAGTTGATGCTCCTAACCACGGTGATTCTCCTGAATTTGCTAAGATGGATTATGCCAGTATGGCAGCAGCCCTCGCTGCCACTTTAGACCATTTGCAATTACACCAAATACATGTGGTCGGGCATTCGATGGGCGGTAAGATTGCGATGGAGTTCGCTCTAACCTATCCCGATAGAACCCTTAGTGTCATAGCGGCGGACATCTCTCCTGTAGCTTATGACCCGCGCCATCGGCATATTCTGGAAGCTCTTATTAGCGTGGATTTAGACGCCGTGACTAACCGTCAAGATGCCGATCGCCAGCTGGCTAAAAGTATTGACAGCCGCGGCGTGCGGCAGTTTTTACTGAAAAATCTGCGGCACACTGACACAGGCTATCAGTGGCGGCTACCGTTAGCGCGCTTGGATACCTGTTACGATGCGATTTCTGGCGCCGTTCGCGACGGTCACTATGAAGGCCCGATTTTGTTTATCAAAGGTGGCGATTCCGATTATTTATTAGCGCAACACGAGGACGAAATTCGTTCTCGTTTCAGTAACATAGAGATGAAAATCATTGAGGGTACTGGGCATTGGCTGCATGCTGAAAAGCCACGTATTTTCAACCGTCTGGCGCTTGCATTTATCCAGCAACATTCTCGCACCTGAGCCGGTTGCATGCTATAATCAGCGCTTATTTTTCCGGCCTAATGAAATGGTGTTGCTGTTATGTTGTCAGAACATTACGAATTAATTGAAACGCTTGCGACGAATTTTGCCATTGCTGTGTTGTTTTTGCTGATCGGCTTAGCTATTCAAGACGTTTTAAATAAAGGCAACGTACCCAAGTATGGCCGCTGGTTCGTTTGGTTGGTTTTATTTTTAGGTTGTGCTGGCTTTATCGCAAAAGGCATTATTCAAGCCTTTTGGGAAGCGGGCATGTAATACACAGTTAAGTAGGTAGTAACGAATTTATGGCTAGTGTTGGTATTTTCTTTGGAAGTGACACCGGTAACACCGAAGCTGTTGCACAGATGATTCAAAAAGAATTAGGTAAGAACCTAATTGATGTATTTGATATTGCCAAATCCAGCAAAGAAGACATCGCCTCATACGACCTGTTAATGTTCGGTATTCCAACATGGTACTACGGCGAAGCCCAATGTGATTGGGACGATTTCTTCCCTGAATTAGAAGAAATTGATTTCAACAACAAACTGATTGCTATTTTTGGTTGTGGCGACCAAGAAGATTACGCTGAGTATTTTCTTGATGCCATGGGAACCGTGCGCGATATCGTTGAGGCACGTGGCGGAATTATCATTGGCCACTGGTCGACCGCAGGATATCAATTTGACGCCTCACGTGCTTTAGTTGATGATGACCACTTTGTTGGGTTAGGCATCGACGAAGATCGTCAGCCTGAACTCACTAAAGAGCGCGTGCAACAATGGTGTGCGCAAATCCGTACAGAGATGGGCTTAGACCAACTCGCCTAACTAAGCGATGTAGAGACATGAGCAGCAAAGACGAATTACAACTGAAAAAAGCCGGACTAAAAGTAACTTCACCACGGATTAAAGTGCTGGAGATACTCAAAAACCCGGCTAATCAGCACGTAAGTGCTGAAGACGTGTATAAGATCTTGTTGGAGAAAAACGAAGAGATAGGTTTAGCTACCGTGTATCGCGTTCTCAACCAATTTGATGATGCAGGTATTGTAAGTCGTCACCATTTTGAAGGCGGTCGCTCACTGTTTGAGCTAAGCAATAAAGACCACCACGACCATCTGGTCTGTTTAACCTGTGGTCATGTTTTTGAATTTGAAGATGAAATGATTGAACAGCGTCAACGTGATATTGCTACCGCACATAACGTTAAACTGACCAATCATAGCTTGTATTTGTATGGTGAATGTCAGTCACCAGATACCTGCGAAAACAATCAAAGTAGCGAATAATCCTACCTAGATACCGATGCTACCAGTGTGATACTGGTAGCATCCTCACGCAAAAAGAGACCACAGCCGTTGATGAGTTTTTCTGATTTAGGCCTAGCGCCAGAAGTTTTAAGTGTTCTTAACGAACAAGGTTATACCAGCCCTACCCCCATTCAACAACAAGCCATACCTTCTGTGTTAGCAGGCAAAGATGTGATGGCAGCAGCACAAACAGGAACCGGCAAAACCGCTGGTTTTACTTTACCTATCTTAGAATTACTCAAAGATGGTGAGCGCGCACGCTCAAACCATGTGCGTGCTTTAATTCTGACCCCTACGCGTGAACTTGCTGCCCAAGTGGCAGAAAGCGTAGCTACTTACGGTCGAAATCTGAGTTTATCCTCTGCCGTGGTGTTTGGCGGCGTGGGTATCAACCCACAGATGATGAAACTTCGCAAAGGCGTCGATATCCTCATTGCTACCCCAGGTCGGTTATTAGATTTATTTCAACAAAATGCCGTCAAATTTAATCAGCTTGAGATTTTGGTGTTAGACGAAGCAGACCGTATGCTAGACATGGGCTTCATTCACGACATCAAGAAAATCTTAAGAATTTTACCGAAGAAACGCCAGAACCTGCTTTTTTCAGCAACGTTTTCAGATGAGATTAGAGCGCTAGCAAAAGGTTTGGTGAATGATCCTGTAGAAGTTTCTGTCGCCCCTCCAAACACTACGGCTGAGCGAGTCGAACAATCCATCTATGGTGTTGAACAAAACCAGAAGACGCAATTGTTGGCGCAACTCTTGCGTGAACGCAATACACCGCAAGTGTTGGTCTTCACTCGTACCAAGCACGGTGCTAATCGATTAGTGAAGCAGTTGGATGGGCATGGTTTTTTGGCCGCCGCCATTCATGGCAATAAAAGCCAAGGTGCCCGTACCAAAGCGCTGGATGACTTCAAAAATAATCGAGTACAGGTATTAGTTGCTACTGATATAGCTGCACGTGGTATTGATATCGATTTACTACCACTGGTAGTAAACTACGACTTACCTAACGTTGCCGAAGACTACGTGCATCGTATTGGCCGTACGGCACGTGCTGGTGCTAGTGGCCATGCCTTAAGCTTAGTGAGCCCGGAAGAAGTGAAACAACTCAAGGCTATTGAGCGGTTGATTGATCAAAAACTTGAACGTATCAGTGCGCCTGGCTACCAACCGGTTGATTTAAACAAAGGTCGGCCGGCTCCTAAAAAGCCAGCCCAACAACCTAGACAACGTCGGCATCAGCCTCGTCGTCAGCCCAAATAACACAATTACGCCCTTTGTTTTTACCAAAATAAAGGGCGTGATCGGCTCGATACAACACACTATCCTTGTCGTCATCAACATGCACGTTGGTTAAACCAATGGTTGCCGATACTCGATAAGGCTGCTCTGTCCCTGTGCTAGGCACAAATTCTAATTCATTGACTAAGATGCGAATTGCATTAAGGCGACGCTTGGCATCTGCCGCATTAGTGCGGTGCAGTAACAATCCAAACTCCTCTCCGCCAGTACGAGCGAAGATATCACCGGGGCGTAATTGCTGTTGCATGAATTGAGCTAAGCGACGTAACACCGCATCACCTTCGGCGTGCCCGTAGTTATCGTTAATCTGTTTAAAATAATCAATATCAAAGATAGCTACAACGGCTTGGGTAGAAGGCGTAAAGCGCACTACCAACTGCTCAAGTTGCTGCATAAAATAGCGCCGATTATAAACCCCTGTTAATTCATCAGTAATGGACAAGCGTTCAAGCTCTTGCTCATAAATTTTTTGTTCCGTGATATCTCGCACTGTCCCGATCAGAATGTCTTCATGGATATACTGGTTATAGTCAGCTAACTCGTGCACCCAACGAACACTGCCATCCGGGCGAATAATCCGATGCACGACATCGTGCGTGCCGAATTTTTTTGCCTGTTGTTCACTCGCTAACACCAACGCTAAATCGTCTGGGTGAACAGCTTGCTGAAACAAACTAATACTAGGTTTTACGGTATCTTTATCGAGCCCGAAAATGTCGTAAATTTTATCTGACCAATAGAGCTCGCCGGTAGCAAAATTTGCTTTCCAGTAACCTAACTCGGCTATTTCTTGGGCTCGTTTTAAGGTGATTCGGCTTTCTTCCAGCTCTAACTCACGTTGTTTATCTAACGTGGTATCCACGATCTGACCAAACCAGTGATACACGCCTTCGGCATCCAGTTCTGGCATAGCGTTACCGGCCACCCAACGGGTTTGTTCTCCTCGTACAATACGATACTCGCAAAACCAAGGCTGTAGACTTTCGGCTGATTGCTGAATGCTACTGCGTACCCGTTCACGATCAGCCGGATGAATGGCATCAAACACGGCACTGCCATCGGTGCTAACAACGTCCGCATCAACCCCATAAATAGCTTTGATACCCGCACTGGCGTAAGGAAAACACATACGCCCATCAGGATACATAGAGAACTGATAGATAACCCCAGGCACAGTACTAGCTATGCGCTCCAAGCGATGATGGGCCATCACTGTGTCTGTCATATCAATCCAGACTCCGGTGAGCCATTCAGCTTGCCCTTGCCGATCGTGACTAATCACCGATACTGTATCGCGAATGGTACGCGCTTGGCCATGTGCTGCTGTCACCCGAAAGATCACATCAGCATGCTCAAGATCGCCAGCCCACAATTGTTGCATCACAGCCATAGCCGAATGACGACACTCTGCATGCATCGCTTCCACTAACAACTCAAAAGGATAGCTTTGTTCTCGCTGCCATGACTGGCCTAACAACTCAGCTAGGGCCGAGTTGATGAACATTTTCATGCTGGGACGATGTAACTTCCAAGTCGCTACTTTTGAGCGCGTCATCATGGTCTCAAGCCATTGCAACTGCTCACGTACTTGGGCATCACTTAAATCGGGGTATGGGTTTTTCGGTAACGGCATTAACAAACAATCCCTGCTGTTTTACTAGCAGGGATTGTGGCATTAAAAGTTGCGGTAACGCAAATCTATTTAACTTTTTGCTAAATTAGCTTACTCGCCTTCATCGGACCAAGTATCACGTAAACCTACCGTTTGGTTGAAGACCAAATGCTCAGCATTGTGGTCTTTGCTATCGGCACAGAAGTAGCCAATACGTTCAAACTGATAAGCTTTTTCTACCTGAGCGTCAGCTAACGAGGCTTCCACAAAGCCATGTTTAACCACTAAAGATTGTGGATTAAGCGTGGCCGCAAAATCTTCTTCTGCTGCTGGGTTTGGCACTTGGAACAAGCGATCGTACAACCTAAACTCAGCTGGTTTAGCATGAGCCGCTGCAACCCAATGGATAACGCCTTTTACTTTACGTCCATCGGCAGGATCTTGGCCTAAAGTATCAGCATCGTAGCTACAGAAAATAGTGGTGATATTGCCATGCTCGTCTTTTTCAACGCGCTCGGCTTTAATCACATAGGCATTGCGTAACCGCACTTCTTTTCCAAGCACCAGACGCTTGTATTTTTTGTTGGCTTCTTCACGAAAATCATCGGCTTCAATCAATATTTCGCGCGCAAAAGGTACCGTGCGAGTGCCCATACTGTCATCATTCGGATGATTTGGCGCTTGCAGTTGTTCAACGTGATCCTGCGGATAGTTCTCAATCACCAAACGCACCGGATCTAATACCGCCATCGCACGAGGCGCATGCTGATTTAGCTCATCACGAATACAAGCCTCCAGCATGCTCATCTCTACTTGATTATCCATTTTGGTGACACCAATGCGGTGACAGAACTCACGGATAGAAGCCGGCGTATAGCCGCGGCGACGCATACCAGCAATAGTTGGCATACGAGGGTCATCCCAACCACTCACTCGTTGCTCTTCAACCAATTGATTTAGTTTACGTTTACTCATCACCGTGTATTGCAGGTTTAAGCGCGAAAACTCAATCTGCTGGGGGTGGCATTCAATGCTGATGTTATCCAAGACCCAATCGTACAAGCGACGGTTATCTTGGAACTCAAGGGTACAAAGTGAATGGGTGATCCCCTCAATAGCATCTGAAATACAATGAGTAAAATCGTACATAGGATACACACACCAAGTGTCACCCGTTTGGTGATGATGAGCAAACCGAACCCGATAAATCACCGGATCGCGCATGCACATAAAAGGTGAGCTCATATCGATTTTGGCACGCAGACAAACTTCGCCTTCTTGATACTTACCCGCTGTCATGTCCGCGAAAATTTGCAGGTTTTCTGCAACGCTAGTATCTCGATAAGGACTATTGCTACCCGGCTGCTTCAGGGTGCCACGCATTTCTCGCATTTGTTCTTGGCTCGAAAAATCACAATAAGCCAAGCCCTTTTCAATCAGCTCTACCGCATAACCGTGTAATTGCTCAAAATAATCAGATGAGTAACGTGGTTTACCATTCCAGTGGTATCCCAGCCATTGCACATCGGCTTGAATCGAGTGCACATAATCCACTTTTTCTTTCAACGGATTGGTGTCATCAAAGCGTAAGTTACAGGTGCCTTGATAGTCTTCAGCAATGCCAAAGTTCAACACGATGGATTTGGCATGACCGATATGTAAAAAACCATTTGGCTCTGGCGGAAACCTTGTATGTACCTGGTTATGCTTTCCTGAAGCTAGGTCTTGATCGATAATTTGACGAATGAAATTACTACGGGGCGCATCTGCTGCCATGGATTCGTTGTCTCCAGTAAATAGACCTGAAAAAATGACCGCTATGATCGCAGGTTCTTAGCATAGGTGCAAGGCCTAACGCTGCACCTGAAAGAATTGATAAACCTGCTGCAAGTGGCGCGCTGCCGCGGTTGCGCTAACCCAGCGAAATTGTATTTCCGTAGCCGCTGGCAATTGCGCCAGCGTGTTCTGAGCCCGCCACGTTAGGGTTGCTAGTTTGGGATAACCGCCCAGCGTTTGCCGGTCTTTGAGCATCACAATCGGTTGCCCGTTGGGGGGAATTTGGACAGCTCCGACCGGTAGTGGCTCAGAAATGATTTGTGCATGAGGCCACTGCAAAGGCTCGGCTGCGGCTAAACGCACCCCCATCCGGTCTTGGGCTGGCGTCACTTGGTACAGCTGATCCGTAAAGAGTTGCTGTTGCTCCGGTTCAAACTGCGCATACTGTCCGCTAGCTATCACCTCTAGAATAACAGGTTTGTCGCGAGCGCCTGTGGCTGCGGTTGGTAACTGCGGCGCCACGCTGCGCCCGGGGCGGCGCCCCAGCTGAGTGCGATAACCAGGCACTGTTGCGTAAGCGATCTGATCGCCACTTTGCACTGCTTGTCCCTGCTGCTGCAATCCTCCTAAGCCATCACGCACCACGGTAGCAACGCTGCCGTAGACGGGCGTGGCGAGTAAGCCGCCAGCAACAGCTAAGTAAGCGCGTAAGCCAACTCCGCCCGGTGCGACCGTCAGGACGTCACCAGCCGCTGCCAGTTGAACCTGCTGCGCCGGCACTGGTTGACCGTTCAGGCTCATAGGCAGCTCAGCCCCTGTCACAACCCACGCCGTAGCCGCGGTAAATTCTGCACGAAAGCCACCCAAGGTAATTTCTAGCTGGGCCGCATTAAAGTGGTTATTTAACAACCTATTAGCCCACAGAAAAGCTTGCTCATCAAGAGGCCCGCCCACACTGATACCCTGGTGTAGATAGCCAAATCTGCCAAAATCTTGCAGGGTGGTTAGCGGCCCAGATTGCAGTATGCGTAAGCTCATTCGCGCGCGCTCGCTGAGTGAATGGCTGCTGCCGCTTGTTGATAGTAGCTTAAACTAATCGAACGGAAGCGAACTTGATCACCTGCTTGCAACTGCGGCCAGCTTACTGCTCGTCCAATCAATTGCCAGCCACCTGGCGAGGTGCGCGGATAAATCGCTGTTTGCTGATTGGCAATAGCTACGCTCCCGGCGGGGACCTGTTGTCGAGGCGTGGCTAAACGCGGCATTCGCAGTGGTTCAGGGACATCTCCTAAATAAGCAAATTGTGGCGCAAACCCCAATGCATACACATGATAGGTGGGTTGGGTATGCAAAGCTATCACTTCGGCTACTGACAAATTCGCAGCGCTGGCAATAGCTTGCAAATCAGCGGCTAATTCGGGGTGGTAACACACGTCAATCTGGTGGATTGTATCAGGCTTACTAGCTGGCGTTGCAGCCTGCAACTGCAGCACCAGCTCGGGCTGTGCTAACAGCTGCTGGAGCTGATATTGGGCAGCATCGGGCATGATGTGGCGAATATCTAACTGTACCAACAGACTATGATAAGCCGGCGCTAGCTCCAGCAGCCAAGGCCACTGGCCGCTCTGCTGTCGCTGTTGCAGTGCGTCTCGCAAAGCTAATACTTGCGCATTAATCTTGCGATCAATTCGGTTCGCAAAACGAACCAACAAGGCATCTGCGGCAGCTATTTCCACCTGTGCTAGGGGCTGCTGGGAGTCTGATAACCTTGCTGTCATTGCGGCTTGACTGCGGTCGTACCTGTGGTTGACCGCGTGACCTCGGTCAGGGCTTTACGAATAGCCGCTACCGTAGCTATAGACTCAGCATTATCACCATGTACACACAAGGTATCAGCCTGCAACTGAATGCTACTGCCATCACTGGCGTTAATGGGGTGTTGCTGGGCTAGCGCTTGGGCTTGGCTGAGAATCTCAGCGCTGGTCTGTAACACTGCATCGGCATGGCGCCTCGCACGTAACTGACCGTTGGCCTCATAACGCCGATCGGCAAAAGCCTCAAACCATAACGGCACGCGGTAGCGGTGAGCAAGTTGTTGCTGCCAAGTAGCGGCGGTGTTTGCGGCCGAAACTAACGGAGCTAGGGTCATTAAGCGCAAGGGTTGCTGACGATGACGATTACGCTCCGCTAGCACTTGCACGACCGTCTCAAACAAATGCGGTTGACTTTGCATATCGTTATACAAGGCGCCATGGGGTTTAACATAAGCTAAAGTCTCCCCTTGTTGTGCACAAATAGCCTCCATAGCCCCTATCTGATAGGTTAAAATGGCGGCTAATTCGCTTTGCTGAAAACTCATCGAACGGCGCCCAAACCCTTCTAAATCTGGATACGCCGGATGCGCTCCAATCAATACTTGGTGCTGTTTCGCCAAAGCTACGGTTTCAGCCATGATGGTCGGGCTACCCGCATGAAAGCCACAGGCGATATTGGCCATATCAATGTATGGCATCACTGCCGCGTCATTGCCCATCTGCCAGGCGCCAAAACTCTCGCCCATATCGCAGTTCAATAGCATCACTCATCCTTGCCTGTGGCAGTTGATGACGATTCTCGTGCCCCGGCAAAGCGTGCATAGCTATAGGCAAATAGATAAACGCCCAAACCTATGGTCGCTATTTGTAGTGCTGGCAACATCAAGATCGCCGTTTGATGAGCACCGAAAATAGCAGCAGCGCCGGTTAATCCGATGGTCATGACACATACGGCAATAAAGGTAATGGGCTCTAAAAATTTATGCAGTTGCTTCAGCCCAAGCAACTGCAGCAAGGCTCCCAACACCAAGCCCCACGCAAGTGGCACGCCCAACTTGTACCAGCCTAACTGGTAGTCAATAATAAGTGCGACAAGGCGCTCGTCACTGAGGTTATAAAACATTAGGCCAATTAAACCAGCCAAAATGACTAATCGGGTTGTTAACGCCATAATTCATCCTGTGATATGAGCCCTATTTGGGCTCTAAAGTAATCATGAAAAGGTCTTTGTTTTTCTCAAGTTTAGCTCGGGCATCACAACTACATGGCCAAATAAACTAAGCTTGCCACGATCAGTAAGATAATGGGAAACAGCACAATCGGTGCTTGATACCAACGCAATACGGGCTGCTGATAAGGTTCATCCGTCACCCTACTGGTATCTCGTCGTTGTCCCCCTAGCCAAGCGCCACCGGCTGCAGCCACTAACAGGCCAACAATCCGATAACTTGAGGTGGCATCGCCAGCTGGTGCTAGCACCAGTAACAACAGCCCCACTATAATTACAGCCAATGCGGCAATTCGCTTCGCAATACTAGTTGTCATTGTTGTTTATATGTCCTTGCTTAGCGGCTTTGCGCCAACTGATAAAAAATCCGATTGCACCACCTGCTTGCATGACTAAACCAATAATAATGGTCACCAGGTTGTGCTCCCATACGCCGCTCAACATAGCGGCAAACCCGATGACTAGAATCAAGATTGCATAAATCATGATTATCTCCTTAGGTTAGGACCTCACCTTACTTAAATTTGGATGCCGAATAAAGCCTCTTGGGTGGATATTCGACTATTGTCGTGGCCAATGCCATACTGATGGCTATCGATATTAGCCACCCTTTGCGAGTAAAGCCCATGAGTAGAAGCGCCAGCGATCAGCACTTACAAGAATGTGACTCTAATCCAGGCGGCGGTGTATTAAAGATCCTGCATAGCAAAACCAAGCCATTAACCGCTCAGTTGCAAGTGCAGCGGGTGGTGCCGCAAGCAGAGCTAAGAATGATTGGTCCTTGGTGTTTTTTAGACCATTTCGGTCCTCTAACAACGCCCGCCTATCAGGATTTCAATATCCCGCCTCATCCGCACATTGGGCTACAGACGATAACTTGGTTATATTCGGGCGAACTCATGCACTATGATAGCTTAGGTTATCAACAAGCCTTGCGCCCAGGTGAGTTAAATCTAATGACCTCAGGCCGCGGTATCAGTCATGCCGAAATAGCGCAAGATAATCCCACCCAGCCTTTGCATGGGCTGCAATTATGGTCCGCCTTACCCCCAGCTGATGAGCTAACTTACCCACGCTTTGATCACTATCGCGATTTGCCACAGTTTGCCCTAGGCGAATGCACTGCCACCCTAATTGTTGGCGACTATTACGACCGTTTACTGAAGCAGCGCTGGCAATCACCTGCGCTGAGTTTCCATCCAAGCCTGGCATTAAGCCTAACCACCCCTCGTACCACAGTGCTAAGCTTGTCACTTAACCCCTCGTTTGAACATGCTATCTATATCGTGAGTGGCAGCTTATATCTGGTGGACAGTGAACTAACCCAGCCCATTACTGCCCATCAATTACTGGATCTAGGCAGTGAACGTGACCATTTAGAAATAGAGCTTGCCGCAGATACTCGAGTGCTGGTATTAGGTGGTGAGCCATTTGGTCAACATCTGTTTATGCGCTGGAATTTTGTCAGCACCGAGCTTGCACGGGTTGAGCAAGCACAACAAGATTGGGATAATGGCCACCCAAGATTTGGCGATGTTAATACTGATTGAGCAAAAAAGGATAAACAATGCTGGCTAAATTACGTTCTGCTGCAAACCGACTGATGTTATGGGTTATTGCTGCAGTGATCACTTTAGCCGTGCTGTTTGTGTCGGTATTGTTATACAAATGGTGGGTCTTTGAGCCAGAGCCGCCAACCGCGGCCGCCTGCGAAGCCTTGCAGGTGTTACCACTCAAAGCCAACGACCAGTCTGCCGTAGCCGCTGAAATTCAAGTCTACCAGTGCCAACGCGGTAAACGTGAGCAATGGCAAGGCTTTGAAGTCTGGCTACGCCAACCACTCAGTAACGATTGGCAACGTATCGCGACTGCCGAGCAAGGCCAATGCCTGACTGTGAGCTTAGCTAAACATGGCCAACTCATCATTCATCACAGTCATAGCCGTGGTGACCTACAGTTGGCAAAAAGTTCTGTGATTTACCGTAATGAACAAGGTCAACCCTTCACCCTAGCGGTAAGCAGCGAGCGCACTGAAGACTGCCCGCTGCCTTAGGGCTAACACGAGTTAACCTAACTTCATCACCCACTTTAACGGCAGACGCTTCATTAAAAAGCCAATCAACGCCCATGGCCAGCCGGGCACATAAGCTTGTACCGGCTCTCGCTCAATCGCCTTCACCAAAGCCTTACAGCCCGTTTCAGTATCCACCATAAAGGGCGTGTTCTTAACTTTTTCGTTAATTTCAGAGCGTATAAACCCAGGTAAAATAGCGCTTACTTTAACCTTTGATTTGGTTCTAATTAAATCAGCGCGAATACCTTCGGTCAGTGCCAATAAGCCAGCTTTAGTAGCGGCATAAACGGTCATGGCGCGCGGCATACCTCGTAACGCACTAATAGAGCTAATGGTCACCAAATGGCCATGCTGTTGTTGATAGAAAATCTCTAAGGCCGCCTCACATTGGGCTAAGGCAGCTACAAAATTAGTTTGTGCGGTTTGCACATTGGCATAGAAATAGCCAGTTCCTAGCGATGCACCTTTGCCCATGCCTGCATTCACAATCACTCTATCGATGCTACCAAATTCCTGTTGAAACTCTTTAAACACCTGAAACACTGCATCATGATCGTTTACATCCAAGGCTTTTACGGACACTTTCACGCTCGGATACTGTTGCGCTATTTCGCTTTTAAGTTGCTCTAAACGTTCCGTACGGCGGGCACATAGGGCGAGGTCACGCCCCTGTTTAGCGTATTCGCGGGCCATGCCCTCACCTAATCCAGAGCTTGCGCCGGTTATCAATATTGTTTTACGCATGCATTATCCTTGTTTCATTCGTTTGCGGCAGCGCCAATGCAAATAATTCACCAAAAACCAGAAATTCTTGAAAGCTGGATTACGAGTCTGACCATGGTGATAGCGATAATAGATTTGTTGCGCTATCACACTTAACCGAAACAACCCAAACACCTCGTAAAAAGCGAAATCTGATGCATCAAGCTGCATTTTGTCACAGTAGTAATCAATCACTTGCTGACGGGTAAACATCCCCGGCAAATGCGTTGGCTGACGCCTGGTAGAACGGGCAATAGCATCGTCATCGGCTTGAATCCAATAGGCTAAGCTGTTGCCAATATCCATTAATGGATTACCCAAAGTCGCCAGTTCCCAATCCAACACCCCAATGATGTTGGTGGGCTCGTGGCTATCTAGCACCAAATTATCAAAGCGGAAGTCATTATGGGTCATACAAATGGTTTCGGTGGGTGGCATATGTTCAGCTAACCACCGCATGATGCCTTTACCCGATGGCACATTCCAGGTTTTAGCGCGGCGATAGCGCTCACTCCAACCACTCACTTGGCGCTCTGTGTAGCCTTCACCTTTAGCAAGATCCGTCAAGCCGGCCGCATGAATGTCAACTTGATGTAATTCTATGAGGCAGTCTAACGCACGTTGGCATAAGGTGCGTGTTTGCGCGGTGGATAACTCTAAATTGCGCGGCATATTTTTGCGTGGAATAATGCCATGCAGCCGATCCATGATATAGAAATCGGCCCCAATAATGCTTTCATCTGCACAATAATGGCGCATTTTAGGCACATAGGGATAAACCGGTTTCAGCGCTTGCTGAATACGAAACTCGCGGCCCATGTCATGAGCTGATTTAGCTTTAGTGCCAGCCGGTGGCCGCCGCAAAATTAAATCGGCATTGGCGCAAGCTAGACGGTAAGTCCAGTTTGAAGCCCCACCACTAAACTGGGTCACCTGCATCGGCCCAGTTAGGCCCTCTAAATGTTGCTGTAAATAAGCTAGTAGCTCAGCTTCAGGTAGCTCTTCACCGGGACGAACCTGACCGGCTTTATCTTCTAATGCTTGCTCTTGTTGCACATGTTGCTCTTGTTGCACTTAGCGCTCCCGATACTTAGCTAATTCAACTTTAGCAATGGTTGCTCGATGCACAGCATCTGGACCATCAGCAATGCGTAAGGCGCGCGCTACGGCAAACAAAGCAGTTAGCGGCACATCATGGCTCATGCCGGCGCCACCAAATAATTGAATGGTTTCATCTACCACCATCTGCAAGGCATTAGGTGCCGCGACCTTGATTGCAGATATTTCAGCAAGGGCTTTCATCGCCCCAACTTGATCTATTTTCCATGCTGCATAAAAGGTCAGCAGGCGCGCTTGATCAATAGCTATCCGCATATCGGCAACCCGCTCTAAGTTACCACCAAGCTGCAACAGCGGTTTGCCAAACGCAATACGTTCAGCCCCTCGCTGCATAAATAACTGAAGCGCTTTCTCGGCCGCTCCTAAGGCGCGCATGCAATGATGAATACGGCCTGGCCCCAACCGCCCCTGGGCTATCTTAAACCCGTCACCCAAGTTGCTAATTAAGTTTGCCTTAGGTACTCGAACTTGATCAAAAAGCACTTCGCCATGACCGTACGGTGCATCATACTCACCAAAAGCAGGGAGCATTCGTTCCACGGTGACGCCAGGGGTATCAAGCGGCACAATGACCATACTATGGCGCTGATGTTTAGGTGCTTCAGGGTTAGTTAGGCCCATCACTATGGCAAACTTCGCCTGTGGATGACCTAACCCAGTAGACCACCATTTACGCCCATGAATAACGATATCATCACCATCGGCAGTAATTTGCGTTTGCATGTTAGTTGCATCTGATGAGGCAACATCCGGTTCTGTCATACAAAAAACCGAACGAATCTCACCGGCAAGCAAGGGCGTTAGCCATTGTTGCTTTTGCGCGGCACTGCCAAAATGATACAACACCTCCATGTTGCCGGTATCCGGTGCATTGCAGTTGAAAATTTCCGGTGCAATTAAACTATGCCCCATCACCTCGGCTAACGGC
The DNA here is from genome assembly GCF_032227045.1 of Pseudidiomarina fusca. Classification (NCBI taxonomy): domain Bacteria; kingdom Pseudomonadati; phylum Pseudomonadota; class Gammaproteobacteria; order Alteromonadales; family Idiomarinaceae; genus Pseudidiomarina; species Pseudidiomarina fusca. The sequence continues at coordinate 232,370 of NZ_JANFPJ010000001.1, read as the reverse complement.
GCATACTCGAGAGTCGTTAATCCTGCCCCGAGTTCCGCGTCGGGCAAAAATAGATTCCATAGCCCAGCTGCTTTGGCACGTTGTTTAAGCTCATGAATCATCGGGGCGACTTGCCAATCACGCCATTGCCCATCTGGGTTCAAGCGGCGATTTTCTTTGTGGTAATTGGCTTCTATTGGTTCAATATGCTCGCGCATAAAGTCAATTAACCGCTGCCGATATTGCAGGGTCTTGGCACTCGGAGAAAAATCCATCGTCTGGGCCTTGTGTTGTTCTGAAATCGTTATTAGTAGTACGTTTTCGATAAAACTTAAACGCTTGTTTAAATGATTGTAGTGAAGCGGCGCTAAAACTCAATCAATATTTGTTAACGAACGTTTCGCAATCACCGGCAGTCGGGCTGCCAAAAAATCTATAAAGACCCGCACCGCAGGCAGCAAGCCTCGGCGGTAAGGGTACACCATATGCATAATACCTAGTGGCAATGACCAATCGGGTAACACGCGTTCTAATTGCCCGGCAGCTACCGCCTGTTGGCACAAATAATTTGGCAGCGCCACCATTCCCAACCCAGCAATTGCAGCCTCTCTGAGAACAATCATATCGTCGGTGATTAACCGAGGTCGGAAACTCACGGCTAATTTATCGCCCGTATCTGAGGTTAAGTCATAGCGATATTGACCGCTGGTGTAGTGCAAACTTAAATGTGGAAAATGCACCAAATCTAACGGATGTTGTAACTCTTTAGCTATCGCAGCAACGTCGCCGCACGTGGGGCTTCGATAAAGGGTCAAGGGAGCATCGGCCAGCGGTCTTGCAATCAGCGATGAATCTTCAATACTTGAGCGCACCCGCAGCGCTACATCAATGCCCTCATCAATCAGGTTCACAGGCTTATTAGTCACCATCAGATTCACTCGTACTTCAGGATACAAGGCCATAAATTCGGGTAGTAACGCCACCAGCATGCTTTGGCTAATAGCATAGGGAGAGCTCACATGAATATCCCCTCGCGGTGTATCCATCACCAGTTGCGTCACTTGTTGCGCCGCTTCGGCCGCTGCCACTAGCGTTTCACAATGCACCAGAAAAGCCTGGCCCACATCGGTTAGCTTAAGGCCGCGTGTACTTCGATGCAGCAGCCTTACCCCCTGCTGTTCTTCTAATTCTGTTAAGCGCCGACTCACGGTCGATTTTGGCATCTTCAGATCACGGGCACCGGCACTGACGCTGCCCGCTGCGACCACTTTGGCAAAGATTAAATAATTGGTGAGATCAGGTAATGCCATAAGTTTCCCTTAACTGCGACCTTGTTCCATATATGGAACGATACTTTCCAATATACCTAGTTACCGACATAAATGGAACAGTGTAGAATATTCATCATCAGTTAATACCCAAACCTACAGCGCAAAAAATTTTGAGAGGTTGTTTTGAATATTTTACACATAGATTCAGGCATTTTTATTGATCAGTCTGTTAGCCGTAAACTAAGCGCCGACATAGTCGCGCACCTGAGTGCGAAGCAATCGCCCACTCAGTTGGTGTACCGTGACTTAGTTACGCAGCCTGTGCCTCATTTAGATGCAAGCACATTATTAGACGGCGACAACGCTCTTACTCAGCAACTGATTGCTGAGGTACAAGCGGCCGACGTGTTAGTCATCGGCGCTCCTATGTACAACTTTACTATCCCAACTCAGCTGAAAGCTTGGTTAGATCGTATTTTAAAAGCTGGCGTGACCTTTAAGTATACCGAACAGGGTCCGGTTGGCTTGCTTAGCAATAAAACCGTGTACATAGCATCAGGTCGCGGTGGTATCTACAGCCAAGGTGAGGCAGCAGCCATGGATCATCAAGAAAGCTATTTAAAACAAGCGTTAGCTTTTGTCGGTATTACTGATGTTCACATCATTCGTGCGGAAGGCGTCAACCTAGGTGAAGAACCGCGAGCAACTGCCTTGGCAGCAGCGGCAACCACAGTAGCCTCACTCTAGTATCTATTTGTTGTGTGTTAAGCCCTTGAGCGACTCTAGCGAGTCGCTTTTTTTTGCCTATGGGTTGCTGTGTGTGTCGCAGTACATCTAAGTACGTTTAAGCACCACCACTAAGATGCCACCTAGAATTGTAACTGCTGCAATCAGCAAATGCATGGTAAGTACTTCATGAGCAATCAAAACCCCACCTAGGGCAGCAATTAATGGCACTAACAATTGTCCAATAGCGGCGGTCGTCACAGTTATTTGTGGCAGCACTAAATACCAGATAGCGTAACCGACACCTGAAGTAATAGCTCCAGAAACCATGGCCAGCATCACTCCATCGGTGGATACGATGAGATCTGGGGCTTGCCACCAGAAGGCGAGCAACACAAAAGGAATAGCTCGGACAAAATTAAAGGCAGTATTGGCGAGCGGAAAACCACGCCCGCGTCCATGTACTGAATAGAATCCCCAAGCCACACCGGCACTAGCCATCAACATAGCAGCTAAGAGTGACGACGGCAGCTGCATGCTAGGCACCAGCAAATACACAAAGCCGCCAAAGGCAATGATCACCCCCAACCATTCTCGGCGGCTTAGCCGCGTACCTTGATAGAGGGTTATAGCTAACATACTTAACTGCACTGCGGTAAATAACACTAACGCACCAAATCCTGTTTGCAACTCCACATAGGCATAAGAAAAAGCAATAGCATACCAACTTAGAGTAAGTGCACCCCACCAACTGCCCTTACTATAGGGTTGTTTTTGCGGCCGATGAAAGAAGCTACGTAACCACACCAACAGCACCAACATCACAGCCCCACTCACTATTCTGATCACAAGAAATGAAGCAGGATCTATGGCAGGCTCAAGTAATGCATAGCGATTAAGAATGGAATTTCCGGCAAACGCTACTAGTGCTATTGCAAAAAGAACAACTAATTTGAGACGGTTTACCATAGTCTGCTCCAGCAACTCTGCGGTTTGACGGTTGAGAAAAGATTGAGATGTAAGCTTGTCCCCCACCTTACCACGACCCTTATGGACCTTGTAGATAAAGCCATGATCTTGCACGCACAAAAAAGCCGCTCCATGGAGCGGCTTTTATTTAAGTTAGCAAGGATGCCGAAGCAGAGCTTACCAGCCCGTTTTTTCACGCAAAGCTTTACCGATATCGGCAAGACTACGCACGGTTTTAACACCAGCTGCTTCTAAGGCTGCGAATTTCTCGTCTGCAGTACCTTTACCACCAGAAATAATCGCACCAGCATGGCCCATGCGCTTACCTGGAGGAGCAGTCACACCAGCAATGTAAGATACTACTGGCTTGGTTACGTTATGCTTGATGTACTCTGCAGCTTCTTCTTCAGCAGTACCGCCGATCTCACCGATCATAACGATAGCTTCAGTTGCTGGATCTTTTTCGAACATCGCTAAGATATCGATAAAGTTTGAGCCTGGGATTGGGTCACCACCAATACCTACGCAAGTAGATTGGCCGAAACCTTCGTCAGTTGTTTGCTTAACAGCTTCATAGGTTAAGGTACCTGAACGAGATACGATACCTACTTTACCTGGCTTGTGAATGTGACCTGGCATAATACCGATCTTACATTCGCCTGGAGTGATCACGCCTGGGCAGTTTGGACCAATCATACGAACGCCTTTGTGCGTCAAATATTCTTTAACGTACAGCATATCGATGGTTGGAATACCTTCGGTGATACATACAATCAGCTCGATACCAGCATCTGCAGCTTCAACAATTGAATCTTTACAGAAAGGAGCTGGTACGTAGATAACTGAAGCAGTTGCGCCAGTTGCTTCTACAGCTTCGCGTACCGTGTTGAATACCGGTAAACCCAAGTGCGTTTGACCGCCTTTACCTGGAGTTACACCGCCAACCATTTGCGTACCATAGGCAATCGCTTGCTCAGAGTGGAATGTACCCTGACCGCCAGTAAAACCCTGGCAGATGACTTTGGTGTTTTTATCGATCAAGATAGACATTATTGACCTCCTGCCGCTGCAACCACTTTATCAGCTGCATCAGATAAACTTTCTGCTGCAATGATGTTGAGGCCACTTTCTGCTAATTTCTGCCGACCTAGTTCTGCGTTGTTACCTTCTAAACGCACTACTACAGGTACTTTCACGCCAACTTCTTCAACTGCGCCCATGATGCCTTCAGCAATCATGTCACAACGAACGATACCGCCGAAGATGTTAACTAAAACAGCTTTAACAGCGTTGTCAGACAAGATGATTTTGAATGCTTCAGTAACGCGCTCTTTGGTTGCGCCGCCACCAACATCCAAGAAGTTTGCTGGCTGACCGCCGGCAAGTTTAACGATGTCCATCGTACCCATCGCCAAACCAGCACCGTTCACCATACAGCCGATGTTGCCATCTAGAGCTACGTAGTTTAATTCCCACTTAGCTGCTTGGGCTTCACGCTCGTCTTCTTGGGAAGGATCGTGCATTTCACGGATTTTTGGTTGACGATACAGGGCGTTACTATCGATGTTGATTTTGCCGTCTAAGCAATGCAAGTTGCCTTGGTCGGTAATCACTAACGGGTTGATTTCTAACAATGCGAAATCGTACTGTTCAAACATCTTCGCTAAGCCCAAGAAGATTTTAGTGAATTGCTTCACTTGCTCTGGATTTAGGCCTAGTTTGAAACCAAGTTCACGACCTTGGTATGGCTGTGCGCCAACCGTTGGGTCGATGATTGCTTTAAGAATCTTCTCTGGAGTTTCTTCTGCAACTTTCTCGATTTCTACGCCACCTTCGGTTGATGCCATGAACACAATTTTACGTGTTGCACGGTCAACAACTGCACCTAAGTAAAGTTCTGAGGCGATGTCAGTTAAGCTTTCTACTAAAATTTTAGCGACCGGCTGACCGTTTGCGTCAGTCTGATAAGTCACCAAGTTTTTACCTAACCAGTTACTCGCAAATGCGTGTACTTCGTCTAAGCTAGAAACCAATTTTACGCCGCCCGCTTTACCGCGGCCGCCTGCGTGTACTTGCGCCTTAACAACCCAACGCTCGCCACCAATTTTTTTAGCAGCTTCTACGGCTTCATCAGCAGTGTCTACTGCAAAGCCTTCAGATACTGGCAATCCGAACTCTCTAAAGAGTTGTTTAGCCTGATACTCATGCAAGTTCATGATGATCTTCCGATTCGTTTGAACAACAAAAGCAGCGTCATGCTGCTTACCCGAAAATTTCGCGCACATTTTAACGTTTTGTGCGGAAAAATAATAGCCGCTTGTGTCATTGTCATGTAACTGACATCAAGCGGCTGTGTTATTTGTTAAATATCCAACAATAAACGCTGTGGATCTTCTAACAATTCTTTGATGGTTACTAAGAAGCCAACGGATTCTTTACCATCAATGATGCGGTGGTCGTAAGATAACGCCAAGTACATCATAGGTAGAATTTCTACCTTACCATCAACCGCCATCGGACGATCTTGGATTTTGTGCATACCCAAGATAGCGCTTTGCGGCGGGTTCAAGATTGGAGTTGAAAGCAATGAGCCGAATACGCCACCGTTAGTGATGGTGAAATTACCGCCTTGCATATCTTCCATAGTTAGTTTGCCATCACGACCCTTAAGTGCCAGATCACGAATGCCATTTTCAATATCAGCAATGCTCATCTTATCAGTATCACGTAAAACTGGAGTTACCAGGCCACGCGGTGTAGATACAGCGATGCTAATATCAAAATAATTGTGATAAACAATGTCATCACCATCAATCGATGCATTCACTTCAGGGAAACGCTTCAACGCTTCAGTAACAGCTTTGACATAGAAACCCATAAAGCCTAAACGGGTATCATGGCGCTTCTCAAATTCATCTTTGTACTTTGAACGTAAGTCCATGATTGGCTTCATGTTAACTTCATTAAAAGTGGTTAACATGGCAGTTGCATTTTTGGCTTCTAGCAAACGCTTAGCTATGGTTTTACGTAAACGCGTCATAGGCACACGTTTTTGTTCGCGCTCACCGGTTGCTACCGCAGCTGGGGCACTTGCTGCTTTCGCTGGCTCTGCTTTTTTGCTGCCTTCTTTCAGATGTTTTTCAACATCTTCTTTAGTAACACGACCGCCTTTACCAGTGCCTTTAACATCAGCTACTTGCAGGCCATTTTCAGCTAGCATACGACGTACTGCTGGCCCGGCAACTTCGCTATCGCCTTCATCACTAGCTTCTTCTTTAGCGGTGTCTGCTTTGCTTGAATCTGCAGCTGCGCTTGCGCCTGCTTCAACAATACCGATCACGTCATCAGCGCCTACAGTGGCACCTTCGTCAAACTTAATTTCAGCCAAAACCCCGTCAGCAGGAGCTACTACTTCTAGCACCACTTTGTCGGTCTCGATATCCACTAAGTTTTGGTCACGAGTTACTGCATCACCAGCCTTAACGTGCCAAGTAGCGATGGTCGCATCAGCAACTGACTCTGGCAACTGAGGCACTTTAACTTCTAGCTTTTCACCAGAACCTGATGCTTGTTTAGCAGCTGGCTGGTCGGCCTTAGTTTCAGCTTTATCAGCTTTGCTGTCGTCTTTACTTTCTGCTTTAGCAGCGCTGCCATCAGCTTTCTCTAGCTTACCGATAACCTCGTCAGCACCTACAGTGGTGCCTTCTTCAGCAATGATGTCACCCATCACGCCGTCATCCGTTGCTACGACTTCTAACACCACTTTGTCGGTTTCGATGTCGACAAGGTTTTGGTCACGTGAAACTTTGTCACCTGGCTTAACATGCCAAGTAGCAACAGTTGCATCAGCAACTGATTCTGGTAATTGTGGAACTTTAATATCTATAGCCATGGTCAATTATCACCTATTTAATGGTTAGCGCGTCATCGACTAATTGTTGCTGCTGTTTATTGTGCTCAGACAAATAGCCTACCGCAGGTGCAGCAGATGCAGCACGACCGGCATACGTTAACTGAGCGCCCTTCGGAATTGCGGCCCAGAAATGGTGCTGGCTACTGTACCATGCACCTTGGTTCTGAGGCTCTTCCTGACACCAGACAAAATCTTTTACATGCTGATAATCTTTCATGATTTCAGCCATTTCTTCCGCTGGGAACGGATACAATTGCTCAACCCGAATAATTGCTACATCGGTTTGCTCGCGTTTACGACGCTCTTGTAACAAGTCGTAGTAAACCTTACCGGAACAGAGTACCACGCGTTTCACTTTTTTCGGATCTAAAGAATCGATTTCAGCAATCGCATTTTGGAACACGCCACTGGTCATATCCTCAAGATCAGATACCGCTAGCGGATGCCGTAACAGCGACTTCGGCGTCATCACGATCAATGGACGACGCACGGGACGTAACTGCTGTCGACGAATCATATGGAACACCTGAGCAGGTGTGGTAGGAACACACACCGACCAGTTATGATCTGCTGACAGTTGCAAGAAACGTTCTAACCGCGCCGAACTATGCTCTGGCCCTTGTCCTTCATAGCCATGAGGTAACAATAGAGTCAAACCACACAAGCGGCCCCACTTTTGTTCACCTGAGCTTAAGAACTGGTCGATAACTACTTGTGCGCCGTTAGCGAAATCACCAAACTGAGCTTCCCACATTACCAACGATTTGGGCTCTGCGGTAGCATAACCGTATTCAAACGCCACCACCGCTGCTTCTGATAATACCGAGTCATAAATTTCGATTTGGCCTTGGCCTTCACGAATATTATTTAGCGGCATAAAGGTGCTTGCGTCTTTTTGGTTATGCAATACGGCATGCCGATGGAAGAAGGTTCCGCGGCCTGAGTCTTGCCCAGTAAGACGGATATGCACCCCTTGGTCCACCAAGCTGGCATAAGCTAAGGTTTCAGCAAAACCCCAATCTGCTGGTTTTTCACCGGCAGCCATTTTAGCGCGTTCTTCGTAAACCTTTTGAACTCGTGAATGCAGCTTGTGAGCTGTTGGCACAGTACTCATCGCCTCGCCAAGCTTAGTTAGCTGTTCGCGACTAATTTTTGCGTCGTAATCAACATCCCACTCGTTACCAATATATGGCTTCCAATCTGACGAGTGACTCTTCATGTCACGCCATTCGTCTACGACGATCTCACCTTTATCAAGTAAGTCACGGTAGTTATTGATCAAACTTTCTGCTTCATCCGCTGCCACAATACCTGCATTGACCAAACGCTCAGCATAGATGGCACGAGGCACTGGGTGCTTCTTCACCTTGCTATACATTAGCGGTTGCGTTGCACTAGGTTCATCGGCCTCATTGTGGCCATGGCGGCGATAACAAACTAAATCGATCATCACATCGCGTTTGAACGTATTACGGAAATCAAGCGCTAGCTGAGATACAAAAATTACGGCTTCAGGATCATCTGAATTAACGTGGAAGATTGGCGCCTGCACCATTTTCGCAATATCAGTACAATACTGAGTTGAACGAGTGTCTTCACGCTTAGAAGTGGTGAAACCTACTTGGTTGTTCACCACAATACGAATCGAACCACCCACCTGGTAGGCGCGGGTTTGAGACATATTGAAGGTTTCTTGCACGATACCTTGGCCAGCGATGGCAGAGTCACCATGGATGGTAATAGGTAGCACTTTGGCACCATCTTTATCGCCTAACCGATCCATCCGTGCCCGCACTGAGCCCATCACCACCGGGTTAACGATTTCTAAATGCGATGGGTTAAATGCTAAGGCTAAGTGCACATCACCGCCTTTAGTAGCAAAGTCTGACGAAAAGCCTGAATGGTATTTCACGTCACCAGAGCCTTTGCTGATGGCATGCTTGCCAGCAAATTCATCAAATAGATCTTGGGGCTTTTTACCTAAGACGTTCACCAGCACGTTTAAACGACCGCGGTGCGCCATACCGATAACAACTTCTTTGCCACCGTGCTCGCCACTGCGATGAATCAACTCTTTAAGCATAGGTACCAGAGCATCGCCACCCTCTAACGAGAAGCGTTTTGCGCCTGGGAATTTTGAGCCTAAGTATTTTTCCAGGCCATCAGCCGCAGTTAACTCTTGTAACAGTTTACGTTGCTGCTGTTGCTCAAATTTAGGACGGCCACGCACGCCTTCTAGACGTTGCTGAATCCAACGTTTTTCTTCGGTTGACACGATATGCATGTACTCAGCACCCACTGAGCCACAATAAATATCGTTCAACACTTGGTAGATTTCGCCCAACTTCATGGTCTCTTGACCAACGGCTAGCGAACCTACATTAAATTCTTTGTCAAAATCGTCTTTGCTAAGCTCGTGGTGCTCTAACGACAAGTCCGCAACCGGCTCTTGTTTCCACAAATCAAGCGGGTCTAGGTTGGCGTGCTGATGGCCACGAAAACGATACGCATTAATCAGCTGCAAGACCTTCACTTGCTTCTGATCAGGAGCCCCTGCGGCAGCAGTGCCTGCTTGCTTCAATTTATTCTTGGCAAGGGTACGAAATTGGTCACGAATGGTACTGTGCTTAGTATCTTGAGCACTGCCTTCACGCGGCAGCTGATCAAAGAAAGTGCGCCACTCGTCACCCACCGACGTCGGGTCGTCGAGATATAACTCAAACAACTCTTCGACATACGCCATGTTACCACCGGCTAGGTGGGAGGATTCTAGCCAGGCTTGCATTACGCCATCTTGCATCGCTGTTCCTTCACACTCGTTTTACAAAAAAATAGCCACCCAAGCTGGATGGCTATTTCGATACAGCTCGGCCACAACTATAGCAAATCTATGCGAAATGGTTAAATCGCACGATTCAATAGCATGGATTTGATGTGTCCAATAGCCTTGGTTGGGTTCAACCCTTTCGGGCATACATTGACACAGTTCATAATGCCATGGCAGCGGAATACGCTGAAGGCATCATCTAAGTCATCAAGACGCTGCTCGGTGGCAGTATCACGACTATCAATCAAGAACCGATAGGCATGTAACAAGCCAGCAGGACCGATAAACTTATCGGGATTCCACCAGAACGACGGACAAGAGGTTGAGCAACATGCACACAAGATGCACTCGTACAGACCGTCTAATTTCGCACGTTCTTCAATCGTTTGCAGACGCTCACGCGCCGGTGGAGTTTTGTCATCATTGATCAGATAGGGCTTAATCTTCTCATATTGAGCGTAGAACTGGCTCATATCTACAATCAAGTCACGAATCACTGGCAAGCCCGGTAATGGACGAATCACGATTTTCTTGTTGCCACCTTTAAGAGCTGACAATGGCGTGATACAAGCCAATCCGTTTTTACCATTCATGTTGAGGCCGTCAGAACCACATACACCTTCACGGCATGAACGACGGAACGCCAACGTTGGATCTTGCTCTTTCAGCAACAATAATAAATCCAACACCATCATGTCGCGATTAGCTTCCACTTCAATGGAGTAATCCTTCATGTACGGGGCGTTATCAACGTCCGGGTTGTAACGATACACTGAAATATTCAACGTCTTCATCGTTTCACCTAACCTTAGTAAGTCCGCGCTTTCGGCGGGAATGCTTCGCGCAGCTTAGGCTGCATGTTAACTTCGCGCTTCACAATAGATTCATCTTGTGGGCGATACACGGTATGTACCAACCAGTTGTCATCATCGCGATCTGGGAAGTCAGCACGGCTATGCGCACCACGGCTTTCCGTACGGAAGTTAGCTGCTACTGCGGTTGAATAGGCAGTTTCCATTAAGTTATCCAACTCTAAGCACTCAATGCGCTGGGTGTTGAATTCTTTACTGGTATCGTCAAGACGTGCATTTTTCAGCCGCTCACGAATCTGTTTCAACTCTTCTAAGCCTTCAGCCATCGCTTTCCCTTCACGGAATACCGAGAAGTTTAACTGCATGCAACGCTGCAAATCTTTCTTAATTTGAACCGGATCTTCGCCATCTTTGTTATTTTCCCAACGACGAACACGTGCCAACGCAGCATCGATATCATCCTGACGAGCTTCTTTCGCATCGCCCAATGATGCCATTGCCTCGGCCAAATGTAAGCCTGTTGCACGACCAAATACCACCAAGTCTAACAACGAGTTACCACCAAGACGGTTAGCACCGTGCACCGATACGCACGCAATCTCACCACAGGCAAATAAGCCGTGAATTGGCGTAGGGTTGCCTTGGTCGTCGATCTGCAATGCTTGACCGTTAACATCGGTAGGAATACCGCCCATCATGTAATGACAGGTTGGGATAACTGGAATCGGCTCTTCGGCTGGATCAACGTGAGCAAAGGTTTTAGCCAAATCGCACACGCCTGGTAAGCGGCTTTCTAAAACATCACGACCTAAGTGGTCTAGTTTCAGTTTCAAGTGTGGCCCTAATGGACCATCGCAACCACGGCCTTCACGAATTTCCGTCATCATTGAACGAGCTACCACGTCACGCGATGCTAAATCTTTAGCATTCGGAGCATAACGCTCCATAAAGCGCTCGCCATCTTTGTTCAACAAGTAACCACCTTCGCCGCGGCAACCTTCAGTTACTAAGGTACCGGCACCGGCAATACCAGTTGGGTGGAACTGCCACATTTCCATATCTTGCACTGGTACGCCAGCGCGTAATGCCATACCTACACCGTCACCGGTATTGATGTGAGCATTGGTGGTTGATGCGTAAATACGACCCGCACCACCCGTTGCTAACACGACAGCTTTCGCTTTAACGTAGAAGATTTCGCCAGTTTCGATGTTCAGGGTGGTCACCCCAACAATGGCACCGTCTTCGTTTTTAACTAAATCTAGTGCATACCACTCAGAAAAAACGGTGGTTTTATTTTTGACGTTTTGCTGATAAAGCAAATGCAATAAGGCGTGACCGGTACGGTCGGCAGCAGCTGCAGTACGCGCTGCCTGCTCGCCACCAAAGGCTTTTGATTGACCACCGAATGGACGCTGATAAACTTTACCATTCTCGAAACGTGAGAAAGGCAAGCCCATGTTTTCTAGTTCCAAAATGGCTTCCGGACCTGTTTTACACATGTATTCGATCGCGTCTTGGTCACCAATATAGTCTGAGCCTTTCACGGTATCAAACATGTGCCATTCCCAGTTATCTTCGTGCGCATTTCCTAACGCTACGGTGATACCACCTTGCGCTGAAACTGTGTGCGAACGAGTTGGGAATACTTTAGACATCAAGGCACAGGTCATGCCCGCTTGAGAAATTTGTAAAGCAGCGCGCATACCTGCGCCGCCAGCGCCGATTACTACGGCATCAAATTCGAGTGTTTGTACGCTCACTTAGACACCCTCCACTGGCCACACTACCAATAAACCGGCTAACCAGTAAACGATAAGTGCAACACATACCACATATTGAAGAAAAGCTCGTAAGCCGGTGTTTTTAACGTAGTCAGTTAAAACTTGGAATATCCCAATCCAGCCGTGAATTAACACCGCGGTTAAGGCCAACATGGTAAAGATCTTCATACCTAGGTTAGCGAATAAGTTAGTCCAAGTTGCATACGTTAACGTGTCGGCTGACACCAGGAAGCTCACCATAAAGATGGTGTATAACGCCATGATGATGGCGGATGCACGAATTAAAATAAAATCGTGGCTGCCTGAACGGCCGAAGGTTGAAGCTGCTTTTACCATAACCACACCCCTACCAGTATTGAAACAAGGATTGCTAAAACGAATACGGCTTGTGCACTGATGCGGCCTGAATCAAGCTCTTCCCAGTGACCAAGGTCCATAACCATGTGACGTACACCTGCTAACAAGTGATACCCCAAGGCGGTTAAAATACCCCAAGCAATAAACTTAGCAACGAAGCCGGTAAGCAGGTCTTGCACGAGCGCAAAGCCTTCAGCTGATTGCAATGATGTAGCTAGCGCCCAGACCAAAAAGCCAACACCGCCTAGCATGATAACACCAGACACGCGATGGAGAATGGAACTGATTGCCGCAGCAGGAAATCTAATAGTACTTAGTTCTAAATTTACAGGTCTTTGTTTTTTCACGATTGTTGTGCCTTACAGAAAAGCATTGATAACATGCTCGGAACTTCAAACATCCTCATAATCGAGCATTGACTAGAGGACCCTGTGAGATCGCCGCCAAAGTATATAAGCCATAACACTTAATTACAATTATCAAACAGCGGCTTTCTGCTTAAAAACGCAAATTAATTCAGATTAGATCAAGACAATAAAATCCAGCACTAAATGACAATCCGACCTTAGTAGTATACCGCTCGCACAGGGATGAGCGTATAACAGCAGTTGGATTTTTTTGTCATCGTTTGGCTGATCCCAGTTGACGCTCTTGCCAACTGCAAGCAAACGAACAAACCCGGTGCATCGATCACCGCTAGCACCGAAAAAGTTAATGGGCGATAATCTAACTGTCACACAGTTGCGTAATCATACTCGGTTGTGTTGCCTAGCAAGACACTCAGTGTTGACCTAAATCAATACAAAGATGTGGTTCAAACAACTGTTTGAATTGACACGGAGGGTTAAGATCTAGTAAATTCTATCGCCCTTTTTAGTGATGAAGCAGACTTAAACAAGGAGATTTCCTTATGGCTGATCGTAAAGCCACCCTGCAGATTGACGGCCAATCCATTGAATTGCCAGTTTTATCTGGTACAGCCGGCTATGATGTAATTGACGTGCGTACTTTAGGCAAGCATGGTTTTTTCACCTTCGACCCGGGCTTCCTAGCAACAGGATCTTGTGAATCAAAGATCACCTACATTGATGGTGAGCAAGGCATTCTTCTGCATCGCGGATATCCTATTGATCAGCTAGCGACTCAAGCGGACTATCTCGAAGTGTGTTACATGTTGCTGCACGGTGAAGCACCAACGCGTGAAGAATATGATGCGTTTAAGCAAACCATCACCAAGCACACCATGGTTCACCAAGGTTTGCATAATTTCTTTAACGGCTTCCGTCGTGATGCGCACCCTATGGCTATGCTATGTGCCGTTACCGGAGCTTTATCTTCGTTTTATCATGCTGATCTCGATATTCACGACGAGCAAGCGCGCTTACGTAGTGGCTATCGCTTGGTCGCTAAAATGCCGACGATTGCTGCGATGGCCTATAAATTTAGCATCGGCCAACCGTTCGTGTACCCTCGTAACGACCTGAGCTATGCTGAAAACTTCTTGAATATGATGTTCTCAGTACCGGCTGAAGATTACAAAATCAGCCCGACCATCGCCAAAGCTATGGATCGCATTTTCACTTTGCATGCGGATCATGAGCAAAACGCTTCAACCTCAACCGTACGTTTAGCCGGCTCTTCAGGCGCTAACCCGTACGCTTGTATTGCCGCGGGTGTCGCATCTTTGTGGGGACCAGCTCATGGTGGTGCCAACGAAGCTTGCTTGCGTATGTTGAGTGAGATTGGTTCTGTTGAAAACATTCCTAAGTACGTTGAAAAGGCCAAAGATAAGAACGATCCGTTCCGTCTGATGGGCTTTGGTCACCGCGTTTACAAGAACTTTGACCCACGTGCTACCGTCATGCGTGAAAGTGCCCACGAAGTACTCAAAGAGTTAAACATCCAAGATCCATTGTTAGATGTCGCTATGGAACTTGAGCGTATTGCTCTTGAAGACCCGTACTTTGTTGAGAAGAAACTGTACCCGAACGTAGACTTTTACTCAGGTATCATCCTGAAAGCTATTGGTATTCCTACTAATATGTTTACGGTTATTTTTGCCTTATCGCGAACTGTCGGTTGGATTTCACACTGGCACGAAATGATGGGTGAAGCGAATCAGAAGATTGGACGTCCACGTCAATTATACACAGGTTCAGCACAACGCGATTTTAAACCACTGAAACGCTAACATCGCAGTGGAACTCGCCATTTTTTAGTGAAAAGCACTCTTCGGAGTGCTTTTTTTTGTTTTCTCCTCAATAAACCTTTTCTGTTTCGTCTCCATCTAAAACATCAAGGCACCTGTATAAAACCGTTAAAACAAAGGGTTAAGCCACTTTTTTAGACACTAGCGAAAAAATTGGCACGTTCTATGCATCTGTCTTCGTACCTGGTCGTTACACCAACACCTACTGACCGAAAACCAATATCTAATAATAACGAGTGATTAACGCATTCAATCGGGACAAGATGATGAACACCTACAGAAATACTAATCGATTTGCCGCAGTAGCCTTGCTCTCAATGCTAGCACTACCTATCAGTGCCTGTAGCGATGCCGGCGCTAATAACGAAAGCGCTGTAGACATACAACAAACTCAGGTGGCACGTATTCCAGTTGCCACTCAGACGGTTATGGCGGGTGAAATAACCTCAAGTTTTAAATCGACAGCAACTCTTGAAGCGCGCGATGAAGCTGATGTCACCAGTAAAGCCACGGGCATTATTGAAACGATTTTGGTTGAGGAAGGTGATTATGTTGAAGCTGGACAATTACTCGCTCACATGCGTGACGATGAATATCGAATTCAGGTAGCCCAAGCTCGCGCCGAGCTAAACTCCATCAAACAAGAATTAAAACGCGTAAAGGATATGGCTGAGCGCGACATGATCAGCGCCGATGCGTATGACAAACTGCGCTTTCAAGCCGAGATATTACAAGCGAAATACGACATGGCAGCATTAAATCTCGCAGAAACCGAGATTCGAGCACCTATCAGTGGCTACATTGCTTTTCGTTACGTTAAACCCGGCAACCTAGTACGTCATTAACGATTGATGCTAACCTAACCGACCTTACCACCAACGAAGCACGTGATGAAATCACCGCGGCTCTGAGTCAGTTGCAGTTACCGCAGGGGTATTTGTGGAGTTTAGATGGTAGCTTTGAACGGCAACGTGAAAACGAAAGCGTTATGCTGGTGAATACCCTACTTGCCGTGGCTCTGATCTACATTGTTATGGCTGCGTTGTTCGAGTCAATCCTGCTCCCGACAGCGGTCATAACCTCGCTCTTATTCTCTATTGTTGGGGTGTTTTGGGCGCTACTCATCACCGGACAGTCGATTTCCGTGATGGCCATGATCGGGATTTTGATCCTGATGGGAATTGTGGTGAATAATGGCATTGTCTTAGTCGACCGCATCAACCAATTACTGGCTAGCGGAGCAAGCCTGCAAGAAGCCATCATTGAGGGAAGTGTCAGCCGCTTGCGGCCCATATTAATGACGGTTTCAACCACGGTATTAGGTTTGTTGCCGTTAGCCTTCGGCACCACTCAAATTGGTGGCGATGGTCCTCCTTATGCACCTATGGCGATTGCCATAATAGGTGGTTTGGTCTTCTCGACTCTCACCAGTTTGTTCTTGGTACCTTACGCCTATGCCCGTTTGATAGGTATGCGAGCGCGCTGGCAACGTTTGTGCCAGCACGCGCAGATAAAAGTTAGTCAGTTACTTCCTGATTAGCTCGTGCTAGGTCGGCTGGTGTATCAATACCAGCCGGCGGCGACGCAATGGCTTCCGCAACATGAATGCGTTCACCGTACCAAAGCACTCGTAATTGCTCTAACGACTCGATTTGCTCAAGCGGGCTTGGCTCCCACTCAACATAACGCCAAACAAAACCTGCCCGGTAGGCATAAATGCCAATATGGCGACGATAGTCGGCAAGCTCACCTAAGCGTGCGCGGCATAAACCATCGCGCTCGTAAGGAATTGGCGCCCGACTAAAGTACAAGGCATAGCCGTTCACATCAGTGACCACCTTTACTGCATGAGAGCTGGTGACTTCTTCTAAATTATAAATAGGCACGGCTAACGTCGCCATCTGTGCTTGCTTTTGATTGGCTAGATTGTCTGCTACTTGGCGGATTATCTCAGGCGGTATAAAAGGCTCATCACCTTGCACATTAACCACCACATGATCATCCGCAATCGCTAAATATTCGATCACTTCAGCAATGCGCTCAGTGCCCGAATTGTGGGCACTTGAGGTTAACATAGCGCGCCCACCAAATGCCTCAACCGCATCCACGATACGCTGATCATCGGTGGCAACAATCACTTCCGCAGCACCGGCTGCTGCAGCGCGCTCATACACCCGCTGAATCATCGATTTATTACCAATCATCGCCAACGGCTTACCCGGTAACCTAGTGGAGGCATACCGCGCCGGAATAATCACTGTAAAGCTCATGAGGGAAGTTGCTCCAAATCAGTCGCTGTTAATTCACGTGCTGCGGTCGTCAACAGCATGGGAATATCGTTACGAATAGGAAATGCTAATTTATCACCACGGCAAATCAATTCTCGGCTTGGCGCATGCCAAACCAAGCGCCCCTTACATAAGGGGCAAGCCAAGATTGCTAATGTTTTATTATCTACAGCCATTCTCTACTCCTCAAAAACCTGCAAACTATCCATTCGCTTCCGTTGATAGGGCGACTTGCTGTTGGGCTGCTACAGGCGCTAGCAGCTGTTGCAATTGCAGCCAAAAATCTTGTTCAAAGTGCGCTTGCACCGGCAAATAATACCAGTTCTCAGGGGCGAAAGAGCGGCATTTAGCGGCATCTTTTTCCGTCATTAAAACCGTATGGTCAGCTGGCATGGACGCAAAGTCGCTGGCTTGATAAGCATAATGGTCGGCAAAAGGATAGCAAGCTGCCGGCTCGATACGAAGCTGCCTTAAGGTGGTAAAAAAGCGTTGCGGATGACCAATACCAGCCACAGCCACATAAGGCGGCGGAGGTAATGGCATCGGCTGCTGACTTGCTACTTGATGCCACCTGCCAGCTTGCAAGCTAAACTGCCAGCCCCAACTGCGTTCACCCGTGCCATTCTGCACCACTAAATCTACCTGTTGTAAGCGGTGCTGCGGCTCCCGTAACGGCCCCATGGGTAAGCGCCAACCATTGCCAAGGCCGCGCTCAGCATCAATCACAGCCAGCTCAAGATCACGAGCTAAGGCGTAATGCTGCAAGCCATCATCGCTGACAATAAGATTAATCTGGGGATGCTGTTGAAGTAACAGCTTGATACTCTGCTCACGGTTGCTGCCAACGGCTACCGGTACCTGGCAGCGCTGCGCTAATAACCAAGGCTCATCACCACTATGACGCGCGTTAATGGCGGGGTCGATAGTGCTATCGAGCAATAAGGGAAACGGCCCCTGCCCGCCGTACCCGCGTGAAATGATAGCGGGCTGCCAGCCTTGGGCTTTTAGCCAGGCAATTAGCGCTTGGGTGACGGGCGTTTTACCCGTGCCACCGACACTAATATTACCTACCACAATGACTGGAACTGGCGCTCGATAAGCGCGCTTTAAGCCAATTTTATAACTCCACCGGCGCAGGTTACTCAGAAGCACAAATAAGGCCTGTAACGGCAGCAGCAAAACGAGCCACCAAGTTAAGCGGGGCCGGTACCAGGCCCGCTGCAACGCCATTACAACTCGCCTCCATTAAACTGCAGGCTGTGCAATTGATAATAAGCGCCTTGACGTTCAATAAGCTCGGCATGGCTGCCACGCTCTAGAACTTTGCCGTCTTCCATCACTAAAATCTCATCGGCATTTTCGATGGTTGATAGCCGATGTGCAATCACGATCGAGGTACGATTCTGCTGTAACCGGCTCAGTGCTTTTTGGATGTGTCGTTCTGATTCAGTATCCAACGCCGATGTCGCCTCATCTAAAATTAAAATCGGAGCATCACGCAACAAAGCGCGGGCTATAGCGATCCGTTGACGCTGACCACCAGATAACATCACCCCATTCTCACCAACCATGGTATCTAACCCAAGTGGCAAGTTATCCGTAAATTCGGTGATAAAGGCTTGTTCTGCTACTTCGCGGATACGTTCTGGGGTTACTTCACTACGCGCACCATAGGCAATGTTATTGGCGATGGTATCGTTAAACAAAGTCACATGCTGAGATACCAACGCAAACTGACGCCGCAAACATTTGAGTTTGTAGTCGTAAATATCCACGCCATCAAGCAAGATCCTACCCCCTTGCGGGGTATAGAAACGTGTCAGCAAGTTCGAGATGGTCGATTTACCACTGCCCGAACGCCCTACCAGGGCCAAGGTTTTACCCGCCGTTACTTCAAAGCTAACGTGATCCAAAGCCGGCGCATCACTATCGCCATAAGCAAACTGTACATCGTCAAAACGAATATTGCCTTGCGCTCGCTCTATCACCAACTTGCCGGTATCTTGCTCTGGACGCTCATCTAATACTTCAAAGATACTCTGCGCCGCAGCAATGCCTCGTTGAAAATCACTATTGACAGTGGTTAATTGTTTGAGCGGACGCAGTAGCATGATCATCGACGTTAACAAAGTAGTAAAGGCACCTGCCGAGAGCTCTGTGAGCATCTCTGGAAAGCTGGCCAACACCAACACCATCGACAAACTAAAAGAGGCGATCAGCTGAATCACCGAGGTGCTTAGAGATTGCGAGGTGACCAGCTTCATATTTTGATTACGAGTGACATTATTAATATCACTGAAGCGTTTAGATTCGCGTTTTTGGCCTTCGTACATCACCACCACTTTATGCCCATTTAGCATCTGTTCTGCCGTGGTGGTGACATTGCCCATCGCCGTTTGAATACGGCGCGATACTTGCCGAAAACGTTTAGAAACCACGGACACCACTTTAGCAATAAGCGGTCCCACCACCAAAAATACTAAACTAAGCTGCCAGCTATGATAGAACATCAAGCTCAACAAGCCGATCACAAAGGCACCTTCACGGATCAAGACAAGCACCGCACGGCTACTAGCCTCAGCGACTTGTTGTGAGGTGTAAGTAATTTTTGACAGCAGTTCGCCGGTTGAGTGGTTGTCGTGAAAGCTAACGGGTAACTTCACCATGTGGTCAAACAGCTGTTGCCGCATGGTTGTCACAACCCGAAAACCTACCCAATTCAAGAAGTAGGTCGAAATAAAGTTAAATAAGCCACGACCTATAAAAACCAAAGGTACAAAAATTGCACCGTAAAGCAAAATTTTAGGGTTATGTTCGGTTAAACCATCATCAATCAGGGTTTCTATCTGGGAGAAGAAAAAAGTATCAACTGCCGCGTAACCTAACATGCCAAAAATTGACAGTGAAAAGGCTGCACGATAAGGTTTTATGTACGCTAACAAGCGCTTAAAAGTGCGCTGTTTAACAGCGTCTGGGATAGTTTCTGTGCTCATGTAATATGCAGTTTAGCCATCATTTAGCCATAGATTAGCGCCATTCTAACCGTTTTACCTAGTAACTGGCTAGTTGTCTGCGTCAAACCATGGCCTGACAGCTGCGGCATAGGGCTGTTGTACATACCACTGCTGACTATCTGCATAGATGCTTATCTGCCCACCCATGGCCGTATCTAGCAACGGGATCTGTAACTGCTGTAACCGCTCTTTTACCGCTGGGCTAACCATCCCATAGGCGTTATTTCGGCCTCTACTGGCGATACTGATACTTGGTTTAACCGCCTGCAAAAAGTAGCTCTCACTGGAGCTATTGCTGCCATGATGGGCCAACACCAGTACCTCGGCTTCTACCGGTGCTAGCTGGGCTAGCAATTGGCGTTCGGCACGGGTGGAGATATCCCCAGGGAGTAACATCTGTAATGCGCCGTAGGATATTTTCAACACGCAGGACTGATCGTTGTGTTGATTATCCGACAGTTGGCGCGGGTGCAGTACTTGCCAATGCACACCGCGCCAATCGCCCTGTTGGCCAGCCACACAAGCACTGCCTTCATTGCTGCCGAACCAACGCACCTGCGGATAACGAGCTTTGACCGTAGCGCTGCCGCCGCGATGATCACTGTCCGTGTGACTGATAAAAGCCAGTTCGGGGGTTAATCTACGCTGCTGTAAAAAAGGCAGTAGCACCCGCTCTGCCATATCACCACCACTAGGCCAGCGCGCGCCCACGTCCACCAAGAGCGCAAAACCTTGGCGTTCGATAACCACAGCGCTGCCTTGCTCTACATCCAATACATGCACCCACAAATGCTGTTGGTTCTGCACCAACTGCTGTTGGATAGCTAACACCAATAGCAGTGCGGCTAGACTGGTTAAACGCCAATACCAAGCTAACGGTAAAAACCAACAGACTAACCCCACTAACAAGAGTTCCAGGGGTGCGGAATGTTCGGCTGCTAACCATTGCCATGGTTGCTGTGCTAGCCACAGGAGTACAGGTTCAACCAGCTCTATCGGCCACTGCGCAATTCGCAACAGCAACTCGCTCAGCCAACTAAGTTGTAGCAACATCGCCAACAGAGCCAGTAAAGCTAACGGTAACACCCACAAGGAGAACACAGGCACCAAAAGTAAGTTTGTTACTGGAGCTAATAGCGGCAAACCACCAAACCAGACCAAAGTAAGCGGCCAGAGTAACAAGGTTAACACCCACTCTAACCGCCAGAGCATTCTGATTGCCCGACCTTTACCTTGAGCCGGCAGCCAGCGCCACTGCATGAACAAAATACTCGCAACGGCCAGCACCGATAACCAAAAGCCAGGCTGCAACGGTGCTAATGGCTCCACCAAACATACCAGCGCCACAGCGCGCAGCAGCACTCGCGAGGGCGGCGTGTAAAGGCCAGCTTGTTTGTGCAATAACACCACCAGCAACATCGCAAAGGCGCGCGTAGTAGCGGTAGCAAACCCCGCCAAATAGGCATAGCCTAACGCCACTAACAAGGCCAACCAAGCACTCGGTAGCACCAAGCTCAAGCGTTCACGCCTACTGCGCTGCTGCCCCAGCCGCCGCCCCAGTTGCTTGGCACTAAGCAGCACAAAACCGGCAACTAAACTTAGATGTAATCCTGAGATAGCAATCAAGTGCGCTAACCCGGTGCGCTGATAAGCCTGCCACTGCTCGGTAGGAATAAGTTGCCGCTCGCCTACCAACAATGCAGCTAAAATGCCCCCTTGGCTTAACTCTAACTGTGCGATTCGATTAAAGAGGCGTTGTCGTAAATTTGCTCTACCAGCTACATAGTGGCCTTGCTTGATGCTGCCAAGCGCCACAATACCTTGGCTCAGTAAATAACGATGGTAAAGAAAACCACCTTCATTGCGAACTCCTTGCGGGGCCCTCAGCTTGACTTGCAATTGCCAAGTTTCTCCAGCTTGAGGCAGACGCTCTGCAGTAGGTTCATACCAATTCAAACGCACTTTTACACTCGGTTGTAGCCATGCTGATGGTACTGCTTCACCATCAATCGCGGTCAGCGTTCCAGCCAAACGCCAATAATCCTCAGCATGTTGTGGGAGCTCTTCAATCACTAAGTTTATGGTTACATGTTGCCCCTGCCACTTTGGGGGTATTTGCCAGTTTTGACTGAAATAGGCATTGCCAGAGCCCCACCCAATACCGCACAATAGGCACCCTAACAAGATGCTATGCCGGCGCTGTGCAGGCCAATAGAATGTAGCCACTACGACTAAAGTTGAGGCTAATAGCCATTGCCAGAATGCTATCGGTTTGCCTAGAGTAAAGCTTAACGCAAACCCAAACAGCCCGGCGCACAACCACCTATCCATGGATGTTGTACCTTAGTTGGTGACCCAACAGGTCTGAACGAGAAAAAATGCCGAAGAAATTTATTCAACGCATCATGCCAAGCCATGAGTCTATTCGTAATAGTCGTAGCTTGAAGATATTTGGAAGTCTGCTGCATGATGCCAACCTCTGGCACTTAAACCGACGCTCCGCCGCCGGGGCTTTTGCAGTGGGCTTATTCTTTGCCTTTATCCCGGTGCCGTTTCAAATGCTGCTAGCTGCTGCTGCGGCCATTCCATTGCGAGTTAATTTACCACTTTCAGTAGCTTTGGTGTGGGTGTCGAATCCAATCACCATGCCGGTGCTGTTTTACTTTTGCTACTTGCTTGGGGCTTGGGTTTTGGATCAAGGCAATCAGCCGTTTGCGTTTGAATTATCCTGGGGTTGGCTGGCGCAAAGCATAGGAACAATTGGTCCGGCCTTTTTGTTGGGCTGCTTTATTGTGGCTGTGTTGGTCAGTATTATCGGTTATATCAGTATCAGTTTGCTCTGGCGACAGTCTGTGGTAAATGCTTGGCGCGCCAGAGCTGCACGCATGTTAGCGGCAGCCAAAGAGCGGGCAATTGAGCATTTACCGCACGCACAGCGTCCCCATGAGCGCACGCACAAACAAGACAAACGGAATCATTCCAACGATCCTGATTAACTTGTTTGCCTTAGCGCGAAGACTAAGTTGCGCTAATAGCTTTAACGATGTCTGTGCGCGATGCTTGCCAAGCCGGATAAAGCGTTGCTAAACCACTCATCAGCAAAGCAACCAAGGCCACGAGGACAATATCTAACCCTTGCAGTTGCACGGGAATACTAGTGACAAAATAAACGTCACTTGCCAGCAAGGTATCCCCCGTTAGCTGCTGAAACCACTGCAGCACGTAGGGCAACGAACTCGTCAGAACAATTCCTGCCAGCACGCCCAGACTAATCCCCAACACCCCATTTTGTAGGCCTTGCCAAATGAATACCTGCATGATGCGTACGCGGCGCAATCCCATGGTCCTTAAAATACCTATGTGGCGCTGTTTTTCTTGCACCGTCATCACCAGAGTTGAGACGATATTAAAGCAGGCCACCGCTAACACTAACACCAACACCAAATACATCACCAAGCGCACCAATTGAATATCGCGATACAAATGCCCTTGCGAGCGCATCCAGTGGTCAAGATACACATAATCATCAATCTGATAGCCTAACTGCGTGGCGATTTGCTGCACCGCAAAAATATCCGTCACCGCTAATTCAACCGCTTGCGCACCCTCACTGAAGCCCATCAGGGCTTGCGCAGTGGTTAAATCAACATAGGCGTATTGGTGATCCACTTGGCCACCGAAGGTAAAAGTACCCACCACGGTTAAAGCTTGGCGTTTAGGCTGTTTGAAACTGCCCTGCTGAGCCACCATCAAGGCTAATTTATCGCCCGTTTGGACGCCTAAGCGAGCTGCTAGTTGACTACCTAATACGACGCCACGAGGTTGTTGTTGTAATTGTTGCCAAGTTGCAGCTGGCATGTAATCCGCAATGGCATGGGGCTGTTCCGTAGCGATACCTTCTAGTTGCACGCCGACAAATTCGGTGCCTTGCTGGATCAATGCTTGGCTACGAATAACGGCTCGCGCACTTGCTACCTGAGGGTGAGCTAGCGCCAACTCAATAATCCCTTGAGGGTCTTTAAGCTGTCCCTTAACCGCACTAAATTCAACTTGCGGTACCAAGCTCAAAAAACGCTTCTGTAACACCTCTTCAAAGCCGTTCATCACGCTTAGACCAGTGATAAACACCATACAGCCAAGGGCTATCCCTAACGTCGAAGACGCCGAGATAAAACTAACGAAGCCACTGCGCTCACGCTTACCACGAAAACGTCGCGCCAATAACCAAGCTAACTGCCAAGCTCGCATCAGTTTGTCTCTCGCTGCGCTGCAGCATAAGCGCTAGCCGTGACCAATTTACCATGCTGCAAATGGAGAGTGCGCGGCAGTTGTGCCGCCAAACTTTGATCATGTGTAACCAACACAAAAGCCGTTGCTAGCTCTTGATTAAGCTGTTGCAGCAAAGCAAAAACACTCGCTGCAGTAGCATCATCCAAATTACCTGTGGGCTCATCGGCGAGGACTAATTGGGGTCGATTCACCAACGCCCGTGCGATGGCCACCCGCTGGCGTTCACCGCCCGATAGCTCGCTAGGACGATGGCGTGCACGGGCCTGCAGCCCTACTCGTTCGAGCAATTCTGCAGCCTGTTTGAGTGCCTCTGCGCGTTTCACCCCAGCAATAAACAGTGGCATCGCCACATTTTCTTGGGCATTAAACTCTGGCAACAAATGATGAAATTGGTAAATAAAGCCCAATTGCTGATTGCGCCAATCGGCTAGTTGCGCGCTCGACCACTGCTGAATGGCTTGGTTTTTATAGAGGATCTCGCCCGAACTCACTTGATCGAGGCCGCCCATACAATGCAATAAGGTAGATTTACCAGACCCTGAGCTACCCACAATGGCCAGCATATCACCGGCAGCTATCTTTAAGTCTACCTCTTGCAACACCTGTAATTGCCGGTCTCCATCTTGATAATGGCGACTTACTTGACGGCATTCCATTAACATCTGTACTTCCTCTCTAAGCGCCGCAGCTGCGGTATCTGCTTGGTTATTCATAGGTTAACGCCCGTGCTGGTTGAGTTTGGCTAGCGCGCCAAGCTGGATATAACGTTGCTAACAAGGTCAATAACAACGCAGCCAGCACTATCGTGACAATTTGCTCCGGTTGCATTAGCACAGGTAAGCCGGCTTGCCCGGTAAAACTCAAATCTACCTGTAATAAACTCAACACTTGGTTTAAATTACCAGCCAGCAATACCCCCGCTGTAAGCCCCAGCAGGCTGCCAATCACGCCATTGGTAAGGCCCTGCATGAGGAACATCTGATAGATACCACTTTTGCGCATGCCCATGGTTTGCAGAATAGCGATATCGGTCTGCTTATCTTGAATGAGCATCATCAGCGCTGACACTATGTTAAACGCAGCGACGGCGATAATCAGCCCAAGCATCAAGCCGACCATGCGTTTTTCCATGTTTACGGCATCAAACAGTTCACCGTATTGAGAGCGCCAGCTTCGCACATTAAAGTCAGGCCCCAACTGCTGCTGCAAGTATTCGGCAGCGCTAATCGCCTGAAACGGATCGGTGAAATAATAACGCACATCAGATACCTGTGAATCAGGTAAACGCAGTAGCCGTGCGGCATCGCTACCGTGCATCACCAGTAGCTGACCATCGGCTTCTGATTGCATGGCTACAATGCCAACAATGGTAAATTGCCGTTGCGCTGGCATTAAGCCTAGGGGTGTGTAAACCCCGCCGGCGGCTGCAATCACGCGGATACTATCACCGGGCCAGACATCCAATTGTTGCGCTAAGGCTTGACCAATCAGAACGCCATAACCGCCTGCTTGCAGGCGTTCTATCTCGCCAAACTGTAGGTGCTGTTGCAGCGGTTGCCATTGCACGGCGGCGCCAGCCACCTCAGGAAATAACCCTTGAATAAGTACCGGACGCAGCTGACCGCCACTTTGCACCACCCCGGCACTACTTACCTGGGGCACTTTCGCGCGCTCGCCCGGTAATGCTGGCAATTGCTGAATAAAAGTGTCGGTTGCGCTGATGCCGGCAGTATTAGCACTGCTCACTGTGAGTTGCGGCACCACACCTAAAATACGTTGTTTCAGTTGCTGTTCAAAACCATTCATGACCGAGCTCACCACGATGAGTGCCGCGACGCCCACGACAATTCCGGCAAACGCAAACCGATTAATAAAACGAGTGAACTTACTGCCGTGCTTGGCACGACTATATCGAAGCCCAAGGTATATTGCTGCTGACTGGCCCATGCATGTTCCTAAAAATTAACGCGCTGCAAGCATAAAGAAAACTCGCCACTGATCCAAGCGGCAAGTTCAGGTATACTTCATCACAACCTATATTGTTGGCTATCCGGACGTATTTTATTCATGACTCAGGTATCAATTTTCAGCCCTCCTACTCCAACTTCAGCAAGTATTGATCTTACCTGGCAAGAGTTACATGGCAGTAGCGTTGCTATGGCCCTAGGCCAAACCATTGAAAATCATCCCGGTCCAGTCTTAATAGTGACACCAGATGCGCCACAAGCGCACCGTCTCGAGCAAGAAATTGCCTACTTTACGCCAACTTGGCGAGAACACCTGTGGGTGTTTCCTGATTGGGAAACCCTACCTTACGATAGCTTTTCACCGCACCAAGATATTATTTCTGAGCGTCTCAAAGTGCTCGCGCAATTGCCAGATCTCAAACGCGGAGCTTTGATTGTATCACTCAATACCTTGCTGCACCGGGTGGCACCGAAAGATTTTGTCAGCGGTCAAGCATTGCAGTTGAACAAAGGGCAACAGCTAGATATTCACCAACTACGACAACGCCTAGAGCGGGCTGGATACCGCCACGTGGCGCAAGTCATGGAGCATGGTGAATTTTGCGTGCGCGGCTCGCTCCTTGATTTATTCCCGATGGGCTGCGATGAGCCCTACCGGCTTGATTTTTTTGACGACGAATTAGATTCTATTCGACTGTTTGATCCAGATACCCAACTGTCGGCAACCGAAATAGACGCAATCAATTTACTGCCGGCTCACGAGTTTCCTACCAACGAGACCGCAATTGAGGGGTTTCGGGCTCGCTACCGCGACTTGTTTAATGCCTCAAATGAGCGCGATTCAGTGTATTACCAGGTCTCTAATAAACATTTTCCGGGCGGTATCGAGTATTACCAGCCGCTGTTTTTTGAGCAGATGGCGACCTTATTTGATTATCTACCGGACAATGCCCTGCTGGTCACTTTTGGTGATATCCAAGGCAGTTTAGACAGCCTCTGGCATGACATTCAGCAACGTTATGAACAACGCCGCTATGATCCTTTGCGTCCACTGTTGGCTCCGCATCAGGTGTTCATGACGGTCGATCAACTACATGCCGGCTTTAAGCAATTGCCGCGGGTGCGTGCCATGGTACCCAGCGATAAAGCTCAGCCGGGGCCACAGCACTTTGCTACCGAAGCCCTTGCCGATATCGCAGTTAATCACCAGCTCAAAGATCCGCTGCAAAACTTACGCAACAAGCTCACCCAGCTACAACAGCAACAGTACCGCGTGCTATTTTTAGTTGAATCTGCAGGTCGCCGTGAAAGCTTACGAGAACTATTGGCACCACTTAAGTTGGCGCTCGCCGAAGTAGATGATCTGCAACAATTTGTCGATGGCAGCGCGCATACAGCCATTAGCATTGCTCCGGTCGTGCACTCGTTTCTCCTCCCAGCCCAACAACTTGCCATTATTACTGAAACTGAGTTGCTAGGGCACCGCATTAGCCAGCGTCGCCGCAAAGAGTCACAAACTGGCATCAACGCCGAGAATATGGTGCGTAACTTAGCTGAGTTACGTATCGGCCAACCGGTGGTGCACATTGATCATGGTGTAGGTCGTTATCAGGGGCTGAAAACCCTCGAGGCTGGTGGTATCACAACCGAGTTTGTGACTATTGAGTATGCCCAACAAAGCATTTTATATGTTCCGGTAGCCTCACTCCATGTTCTGAGCCGGTACAGCGGCGGTGAAGAAGCGTCAGCTCCACTGCACAAATTAGGCAACGACCAGTGGGAAAAAGCCAAACGCAAAGCGGCAGAAAAAATTCGTGATGTGGCCGCAGAGTTACTGGATGTCTATGCTAGACGCGAAGCCAAGCCAGGCTATGCTTTTCAGCTAAACCAAGAAGAATACCGCCGGTTTGCGGCGAGCTTTCCATTTGAAGAAACGGACGATCAACAACAAGCCATCGCTGGCGTGCTCGATGACATGCAAAGTAACCGAGCTATGGATAGGCTGGTGTGTGGCGATGTAGGTTTCGGTAAAACAGAAGTAGCCATGCGCGCTGCTTTTGTTGCGGTAAACGATGGCAAACAAGTGGCAGTATTAGTGCCTACGACCCTATTGGCACAACAACATTTTGAGAACTTTAAAGACCGCTTTGCCGATTGGCCCATCCGCGTAGAAGTACTGTCACGTTTTAAAACCAGCAAACAAACCAAACAAATACTAGCAGACCTCGCCGCTGGTAAGATTGATTTGGTGATTGGCACCCACAAATTACTGAGCGCCGATGTGGCCTTTCACGATCTTGGTTTGCTGATTGTCGATGAAGAACATCGCTTCGGCGTTCGCCAAAAAGAAGCGATTAAGCGTTTACGCGCTGATGTTGATATTCTGACCTTAACCGCAACGCCCATCCCAAGAACTTTAAATATGGCCATGCATGGGGTGCGAGATTTATCCATTATTGCCACCCCACCCGCCAAACGTTTGGCTGTTAAGACCTTCGTGCGCGAATATGATGAACCCACTATTCGCGAAGCTGTGTTACGTGAAATTTTGCGCGGAGGCCAAGTATATTTCCTCCACAACAATGTTGAAACTATTGAAAAAACTGCACGCGAATTGGCAGAATTAGTGCCCGAAGCACGCATCACTGTGGCGCATGGACAGATGCGAGAACGTGAACTTGAACGTATCATGTCTGATTTTTATCATCAGCGTTTCAATGTCTTGGTTTGTACCACCATTGTTGAAACAGGCATTGATGTACCTACTGCAAATACCATCATTATGGACCGCGCTGATCATTTAGGCTTGGCGCAGATGCATCAATTACGAGGCCGCGTTGGGCGTTCCCATCATCAAGCTTATGCCTATCTGTTAACGCCGCATCCGAAGCGCATGACCAAAGATGCCTTGAAACGCTTAGAGGCTATTTCGCAGCTTGAAGATCTTGGTGCTGGCTTTATGCTAGCTACTCATGATTTGGAAATTCGTGGCGCTGGTGAACTATTAGGTGACGAGCAAAGTGGCCAAATTGAAAGCATCGGCTTTACCTTATACATGGAGATGCTCGAGCAGGCCGTGCAAGCCATGCGTGATGGTAAAGAACCAGCACTTGAGCAATTGTTAAAAGCCCAAGCAGAGGTTGAGTTACGTGTTCCTGCGTTGCTGCCGGAAGATTATATTGGCGATGTGAATATTCGATTAAGCCTTTACAAGCGTATTGCTAGCGCCAACGGCCCACGCGAGTTAGATGAGATTCAAGTTGAGTTAATTGACCGCTTTGGTTTGCTGCCAGAACCCGTTAAAAACTTAGTACGAGTAACGGCTATTCGTAACCAAGCTGCGTTGTTGGGGCTGCGCAAAGTAGAAGGTAGTCAACAGGGAATTAGCTTGGAGTTTGGCCCAGATAATAAGGTACAACCAGCACAACTGATTGAGCTTATCCAAAGCCAACCGAATGTCTATAAACTAGACGGTCCTAATCGTTTACGCATTCTTATGAAAACTGAAGATACTCAAGCACGGTTGAAACTGGTAGAGTCTCTGTTGGAGCAATTATTACGAGGCACAGAATGAGGCTTTTAACTAGGCTAAGTAACAGCCATTCACTTCGTCCCCTAGCAAAACCCTTAGGCTCACTAGCAGTATGGTTGGTGCCGTTGGCGGTCATGATCACCAGTAGCATGTTGGCTCCCACTGCGGTTGCCCAAAGTAAACTGAGTGACCCCGAAAGCTGGCGCTGGTTTGAAGTCGAAGTTTTAGTTTTTAAACACCTCGATGCTGACACCAGTGAAAACTTCCCGTGGCTAGCACCACGCCAATTGCGCCCCAAGCATGACTTGTTGAGCAGCTACTACGCACCTAATTTTTGGGCGCTCTTGTTCGATTTACCCGTTTGCCCTGAAGCTGAAACTGAAGCTGAAAGCCCTGCGATTCGCACTCCAAGCCTCTGGTGTGCGCAGCAAGCTGAATTAGATTTAGAGCAGCGCCGGCCCTGGTATCAGCCCGAGCTGATGCTCCGGAGCTTAGCGCAAGCACCAACCAAGGTGGTCAGCGGTTATAACGGCGATATCAATACGGCAACGCGACCCTTTTTGCTCGATGCAGGCCAACACCAGTTAACTGAGATGCGTGAGCAACTAGAACGTCGGCGGGTGGGAACACCTTTACTCCATGTTACCTACCGCACCCCGGTCTTTACTCGTAATCAGAATTACAGCCTACGCCTGTTTGGTGGCAAAAATTACGGACATGAGTATGCACCTTCGGGCTATCAACTACCACCGATAGTCAGTGCTACTGACCTACCATCGCAACCTGAAGCTGCGCTGACTGGCAGCGAAGCAACTGCGCCGGCGAGCGAGCAATTATTCACCGAACTTAACTGGTTACTAGAACAAGCCAACCAGCAACAATTACAATTAAATTACAGCGATACGGGTACGCCGAATCCACCACCATTGCGCCAGCCCCGGCCAGATAACCAACGCACTGAGGCGGTGTGGGAACTTGATGGCTTGCTTCATATTTATTTGGTAGGCAACTATTTGCATATCGACAGCCAGTTAGAGCTGCGCGAACCGCAAGCAGTGCGCTTCAATCAACGTCAATTGAGTGCGCAAGTTGAGCAGGCACTGCAACAGCTAACAGCAACTGAAAGTACTAGTGATTGGTTCTTACGAAGTTACCGCTTAGAACAGTTACGCCGAGTGATTAGTCACGAAACCCATTACTTTGATCATCCTAAATTAGGCTTAGTGGTACAAATTAGACGGACCGATCGCTCCGCTAGACGCTAGTCAGGGAGAGATATCTATGGAAAAATACGAAGAATTATTATTAGCTTTGCGCAAGGTGATTCGCGCGACTGATTTGTATTCAAAGCAGTTGAATAAAACAACCGGGCTGACCGCTCCACAACTGCTGATTTTACGTGAGATAGCAGCCTGCCCCGCCGGGATAACTGCCAGCTCAGTTGCACAGAATATTACCTTAAGCCCAGCCACCGTAAGTAACGTAATTGACCGTCTTGAACACCGGCAGTTGATTCACCGCGAACGCAGTACGTTAGATAAACGTCGCGTGGTATTAACATTAACAGCGGCAGGTCAGGCCCGTTTAGCTGATGCCCCGCGACCTTTGCAAGAAAACTTTATCGGTAAGTTTCAAGCGCTCGCTGATTGGGAACAATCCCAATTGGTGGCAGCGATGCAACGAATTGCCACCATGATGGATGCAGAAAAACTAGATGCAGCCGAGATACTTGAAGTAGGAAGCTATGAACAACAAAAATTCAATTCGCGCTAACATTCCAACCAAGAAGTTAATCCGTGCGGTTGCACTTGCGCCACTAGCCTTGATGCTGGCGAGTTGTGCTAATACTGAAACCAATCCTGCCTGTCTTGCTGACACCACCGCCATTGCGACCATTCAGGGGGCCAGCGACAGATCTACGCTGGTTGGTCAAATGGTTACCACGCGGGGCATTATTACCGCTGATTGGACTGCAACAGAGCAACTGGGCGGTTTTTTTATCCAAAGTACCAGTGCCGACCAAGATCAAGACCCAGCTACTGCTGAAGGACTTTTTATTGCCACTGAAGAGTTACCGGCAACGGCTGCAGCAGGTAGTTTCGTTTATGTGACCGGGGTGGTTGCTGAAGCGCAACAATTAACGCAACTGCAGCAAGTTAGCAGCGTCAGCATCTGTAGTACGCCACAAACGTTACCTGAACCGATCGCTCTGCAGCTGCCTCAGGCTGAGGCGAATAGTTTTGAGCAATACGAGGGCATGTTAGTTGCCTTTGCCCAAGATTTAGTAGTTAACGGACACTATCAGTTAGCGCGCCATGGCCAATTTGAAGTTGCCCATGAACGCCTCTATACCCCAACCCAAGTGGTTGCTCCTGGAGCCGATGCCCAACAACTTGCACAGCAAAACCAACTGGCTAAATTACTGATTGATGACAATCAGGCACCGAACCCTACTCAAGTACCTTTCCCTGCGCCTGAGTTAAGTGCGGATAACACCTTGCGCAGTGGCGATACCCTGCAGGGCGCCGTAGGTATTATGAGCCAATATCAGCGTCAGTACCGCTTGCAACCAACCACGCAATTAACGTTTGAGGCCAGTAATCCACGCCCAGCAGCACTGCCACAACCAGCCCAAAACACCATTCGAGTGGCGGCTTTTAACGTCCTTAATTATTTTAACGGCGAAGGCGACGCAAAAACTTTCCCTACCCAACGGGGTGCTAAAACTGCCGCACAATTTAAACGCCAACACGATAAAATTGTGGCCGCCTTGGCAGCGATGAATGCTGACATCATAGGTTTGATGGAAATTGAGAACGATGGCTACGCTGAGCACAGCGCTATAGTTGAGTTAACCCAGGCGCTAGCAGTTAAAACAGGTCAGCCTTGGCGTTTTATTCAGGCAGGTGACGAGCGTTTTGGTAGCGATACTATCACCAATGGCTTGCTTTACCGCAGCGACAAAGTAGAGCCTCAAGGAGCCGTTGTCAGTATCAATCAGGCTCCGTTTGATAGCCGTAGCCGGTTACCACTGATTCAACGTTTTGCACCACTTAATACGGTCGAAAATCTAGTAGTTGCCGTTAATCACTTTAAATCTAAGGGCAGTTGCCCGAAAGATAGTAGCCACCCGGATGCGAATCAAGACGATGGCCAAGCCTGTTGGAATGCCACGCGCACCCAATCGGCTGAACTCTTAGCTGATACGTTAGACCAGCACCCCGAGCTGAACCGGCATAGCTTACGAGTGCTGCTCGGTGACTTTAACGCATACGCCAAAGAAGACCCTATCACCACCCTGCTTAGCAAAGGTTACTACAATCGTTTGAATAGCTTTGACGCAGCGGCATACAGCTATGTGTATGACGCTCAAGCAGGCAGTCTTGATCATTTGCTGGTATCAGCAGCACTGAACCCGCGGGTCGTTAAGCAAGGTATCTGGTCGATCAACGCTGATGAGCCAACTGCGCTGCAGTACAGTTACGCTGATACCCAAGCCCATTGGTATGCGCCATCTGCGTATCGAGCTTCTGACCATGACCCTGTGTATGCTGATATTCAATTTTAAGTAACAACCATGAGCGCAACAGGGTTTGGTCAACCGGTTAGTGTCACGCTGGTGCAAGCTGCTCAGCGTGGCCAAAACACCGCCCAGCGGCAGTTATTTGAGCAATTTCAACGGCCCGTACTGCAAACCCTGTTTGGCTTGTGTCATGACCGTGAGCAAGCCAAAGATTGGGCCCAAGAAGTCTTTCTGCAAGCCTTTGCAAAGCTACCCCAACTACGTGAGCCACAAGCTTTTGGCGGCTGGTTGAAAAAGTCTGCAATAAACTATGCCCTCGCACAACTCAGAAAGCAGCATCTTGATCTAGACCTCGACAGCGACTATCAGCAACTGCTTGATACTAACTCAGACCCGAGCCAAACCGCCGACTGGCACAGTTTTGGTGAGTTAGAAAACATTCTGCCAGTATTAACTGCTGCCGAACGCAGCTTAGTATGGTTATACTTAGTAGAAGACTATAATCATAATGAATTAGCTGCCATGTTTGATACCACTGCTGCTACTGTGCGTAAAAGGTATCAACGCGCCCTAGACAAATTGCGGCAAGCACAACAATCCGATGCACCCACAGGAGGCCCCGATGACGTCTCGTGAAGAGCAACAGCTGAAACAACAACTGAGCCAATGGTCGGCCCAGCAAACCGCAGATTTGCACCTGACTTGGCCTAAGCCACGCCGGCGCCAACTTACCTTAGCTCGCTGGCCCTGGTTATTGTTGCCGACTGCGGCTACACTGGCCTGGTTTTGGTTAGCCGGACCCTACCATCAACAAATGATCCCAGCGACCGCTCCAGCAAGCTCACAACAACCGATGCTGCTGGCTGCCGACTATCAACTAGAAACCATGGATCGGCAAATTCAACAAGCGGTGTTGGCAGAGGCCGACAGCGCCACCATTGAGCAACTTTTAGCCGCTCGTAACAGCATGTTGACTAGGGACGCTTGGTAAGATGACTGCTTATTATCGCTGGGTTGTAGTTACCCTCACTTTGTTACTTGCAGTTTGCTTTAGCGCTGTAGCTGGTACCGTGGCAGCGGCCCAGCAAAGCGAAGAACAGATCCGCCAGCAGGCACGTGATACCGCTATTGCCGCTAGTAAACTCTATGGTTCACAGCCAGCCGTATTATTGCAGGAGCCGCCGCGTAGCTATATTGATTGGGGTGCGGTGTTGCGCACCAACGGTACCGTTTTGGTCGTACGCAGCAACAGCACGGCCGCTCAATTAGGTTTGCAACAAGGCGATGTCGTACAACAGGTCGATGATTTAGTGTTGACGGAGGTTGGTTTAGACGCGGTGTTAGGTTATCTCGAAAGTTTGGAGCATCAGCAGCAGGTCACCCTACAAGTGCTGCGCCAACAACAAAGCATCACCCTCTCGGGTCCAGCCCAAGCTACCTTGATCCCCGGCTGGCGGTTGATTGTTGATCATCAGTTTAATGAGCTCAACCTTACCACTAACCAAAGCAAGGTGTGTGGACGCATTAGCGTATTTCAACAACCACCAGCCGCACACGATTTGTATGCTGTGCTAATTACTCGTATTAATAACCGTAGCATTGATGCACAAACGGCAGTGGTGCAATTAAGTCCTGGTACCTATCAAATCGAGCTGATGGAATTGATTGCCAGCAAAGACTTTCGTCGTTATCGGCAACAACCACGCACGCAGACCTTTAGTTTAGAGGTGGCTGCCAATACCACGTACCATCTCGGTGCGCAGTATCCGTTAGCTGCGATCGATGATAACAGCCACGATTGGCTACCCAAAGTGTGGAAGCGAACGCAGCGCCAATGCATCGCCCAGTAACTGAACCTTAGCTTGTCATTAAGCTGTCATAGCTAAGTTTTAAGCTTTGTTATTAAACCTGCTTTATTTTTAGGAGTTGTTATGAAGTTTTCGGCCCCCGCGGTTAAATTTGGTTGCCTTGCCAGTAGTATTGCCGCTGCCCTGGTACTCAGCGCATGTGCTAACCAGCCAGCAGCTGACGGCAATAGCGCAGCAGCTAATGCAACGGCTACAAGCTCCGGTGCACCTAATATTATTTTCATGATTGGTGACGGTATGGGGTTTGAATACATTTCAGCCTATCGCTATGCCATGAGTGAACTTGGCGCCGGTGAGCTAGCAGCAACTCCTTTTGATGACCTGTTAACTGGCGCGGCAACTACCTATCCTGATGACGATACTTGGGTAACCGACTCAGCTGCCAGCGCAACTGCCCTTGCTACAGGTGTGAAAAGCTACAACGGCGCGATAGGAATTGATGCGCAAAAAAATCCACAACAAACGCTGATGGAAAAAGCTCGTGAACATGGCTGGGGCACCGGTGCTGTAGCTACCGTTCAAGTCAACCATGCCACTCCAGCAAGCTTTTTTACCCATCACCCTTCACGAAATCAATATAACGAGATTGCCGATAGCTATGCTAGCCAAGTCACTAACGGTGGCTTGAGCTTTGATGTGTTATTAGGTGGCGGCTATCAGTATTTTCATCGGGATGATAAAAACTGGCTGCCGCAGTTGCAGCAGCAAGGTTTGAGCATCCTTACCGATGCCACTGAATTGGATCAACAACAGCAACTGCCGGTATTAGGCTTGTTTGCTGACAAAGCCTTACCTTTCGCCATCGATGATAAGCCAGGCCGCCTTGCTCACATGACCAGCCAAGCATTACGCTTACTCACCGAGCAAAGCCAGCAAACCAACAAGCCGTTTGCCTTGATGGTAGAAGGCAGCATGATTGACTGGTGTGGGCATGCCAACGATATCGCTTGTGCGGTGCATGAGATGGCCGATTTTGCTGCCGCAGTGCAGGTTGTGCGTGAGTACCTAGCGCAGCACCCAAATACCCTATTAGTGATTACTGCCGACCATTCAACCGGTGGTTTAACCCTAGGCCAAGGCGGTGAATACGCATGGCATTCAGAACAGGTTATGGGCATTACTGCTTCGTTAGAGCAAATGACCAAACAATTATTGCAACTACCGCGTGAGCAATGGCGTGATTATCTAGCCCCAATCCTGAACTTACCGGTAACGGAACAACAATGGCAGCAGCTAGAGCAAGTGCAGATTGACGACTCATTGCGTGGCCGCGATCGGCAATATCCGCTAGGTAAGGTATTGGTGCAGATCATTAGCGAACACACTCGTACCGGCTGGACCACCACCGGTCACACCGCGGTTGATGTTCCGGTGATGGCAACCGGCCCTGGTGCGGAGGCCTTCCGTGGCTATTTAGACAACACCGAGTTAGCTCAAGCATTGCTGCAACTGGTACGCTAATCTAACTGCTTAAGCATGCCAGCCTAGCTCATCTGCCCGTTGCTGAGCTAGGGCTGGCACATCAGTTTTTATAAAGTGATGATGCATGATCTGCACCCCGAGCAGATGATTAATAAGTGCATCTAACTGTACTTTTTCATCGATAGGCACCTGCTCTGACTCGTGTCGCTGAAACACTTCTTGTACCTGTTGATAATCCAGTAACCCTGCTTCCGCAATAGCCTCAGCTGATAAATAATGCTGCGCCAACTTTAATACCGCCTGCCATTTAGCTGGATCTGTGTGGGCCGGCGGCGCCATAAAGGCAAATTTCTCGCGCTTATACAATACCTCGGGCAGGAGTCCCCTCATTGCTTCACGCAACACATACTTTTCTTTATTGCCTTTGATACGCAAGTGCGGCGGTACCTTAAATGCATACTCCGCCAAATGATGATCTAAGAACGCTGGCCGTGCTTCCATCGAGTGAGCCATATCAACTCGGTCTCCGCCCCAAGTTAAAATCTGCCCTTCTAACATGGTCTTGATCCACACATATTGTGCTCTATCCAGTGGATGACGACCTTGTAACATGGTTTCATCTAAGGTCTCAGCAATAGCTTTACCAGCGTCATAATCTTCTAAGTACTGCCTTCTCTTAGCCGCGATTAATGGCAAAGCTTGTTCACCACAACTCAGCCAAGGCTGCACACAACTCGGAGTAAATCCCATTTTAGCGTTGAAAGCAGGGCTAATGAATTCTTCACGCGCTAACATAGCACCCTTAAAGAGTTGATTATTTTTCTCTAACAACTGCTGCCAGGCTTGCCGCTCCGACTCAGGGAGATGGTCGAGTCCGTGCAAGAACATATCCTTACGAAACGCCGGATATCCGGCAAACAACTCATCAGAGCCCTCACCTGTTAACACCACCTTATAGCCTACCTGATTAACTTGCTGGCTCATAAGATACTTAGCCACCCCAAGGGTATTATAAATGGTACGTTCGGTATGCCAGATGGTGGCGACAAAATGGTCATACAAATCATCGCTATTTAGCCGCATAATATGATGTTCGGCACCGGTGGCGGCGGCCATTTCTTCAGCAATAGGCGTTTCATCGTAAGCGTCGGCATCAAACCCAATGGTAAAAGCTTTAATCGGGTGCTGACTGGCGGC
The DNA here is from genome assembly GCF_032227045.1 of Pseudidiomarina fusca. Lineage (NCBI taxonomy): Bacteria > Pseudomonadati > Pseudomonadota > Gammaproteobacteria > Alteromonadales > Idiomarinaceae > Pseudidiomarina > Pseudidiomarina fusca. Next base: position 194,422 of record NZ_JANFPJ010000001.1, on the reverse strand, counting down.
TGCTGATAAGCCCAAAATAGCACAGCTATCAATCCCGCCTGACAAATAGCATCCCACCGGCACATCTGCCGTTAAACGATGCTGAACCGCCTCGAGCAAGTGCTTGCGAACCCCATCAATGTATTCTTGTTCGTTCACCTCAGCGCCCGGATAATCACTCTCTAGCGGAAAATTCACATCCCAATAGCAGTGCGAAGAAATATCCAGTTGCCCATGGCGTCGTTTGATTTTTACCACATGCCCCGGAGGCACTTGATAGACCCCTTGAAAGGCCGTAGTGCCTGGCACCATCACTTGGATTAACTGGTGATACAGGCCTTCGTCGGAAAACTCTCGAGTGACTTCTGGGTGGGCAAACAGCACTTTTAACTCAGATCCAAACACCACGCCGGTCTCTGTCATGGTGTAATACAAGGGTTTGATGCCAAAGCGGTCGCGCACAAGATAGAGACAATCTTCGGTTTGATCGTACAAACTAAAAGCAAACTCGCCCCGCAAGTGCGTCAGCGTTTCAGCTAAACCATAGGCTTGGTAGAGATGCAGTACAATTTCTGAATCACTTTTACTCTGAAAACGAGCCCCTGCTGCAGTTAATTCCGCTCGAATTCGTTTAAAATCATAGAATTCACCATTATGAGCTAATAGCAAGTTACCGTCTGTAGAGACAAATGGCTGGCGCCCACGCTGTTCATTGAGGTCGATAATAGACAACCGCGCATGGCTAAAACCGACGCCCGTGTCTTTCAAAATTTGGTAACCAAAGCCATCAGGACCACGATGGTGCATGATGGCTGCCATATTGACCAAGGTTTGTGGCTGTGGTGCTTGGCCATGCTGATTAAAAATTCCGGCTATTCCACACATACAACTCTCCTTGCGTTAGACAACATCAATCACTCGCTCAGCACGCTCTACCATACAGGTCAGCAACGCCATACGTAAAAATACTGCCCCTCGAGCTTGGCTAAAGTACCAATTGTGCGGGGTATGATCTAACTCCGTTGAAAGCTCTTCGCCGCGGGCTAACGGATGTAAAATAATCGCATCTGCTTTAAGTGGCGACTTAGCATGTAAATGAAAAGCATCACCGTAGGTATGAAAGGTATCGCCCTCCCACGAGATAGCATTGATGTAAACCACATCGAGACTAGGTAAACAATCGTTGAGCTCGGTACTCGTGGTCACCTTGATGCCACGTTGCGATAATTGCTCTCGTTGCCCCGGCGCAAAAAGCTCAGCGCTGCTGGCGGTATCATGAATAATCACCAACTCACTCACCGCATGAGCAAATACTGAGAGGCCTTTAAGCAAACTGCGCACCGTGCGCATTTTATTAGGAACCCCAATCACACCGATCTTAATTTGGGCCCCCGAACGGGCATCCAACAGCTCGGGGCGCCACTTGAAGATGGCATACAAATCAGCCAGCGCTTGGGTGGGATGTTCATCTAAGCCATTGCCAGCGTTAATAATGGGGATGCGCAGCGCATCCATCATTTCATACAAGGACGATTGCTGGTTATCTCTAAGCACCACACAATCCCCGTAGTTATTAAACATCTCGGCCACGTCTGCTAAAGCCTCACCTTTGGCAATACCCGTTGTAGAACGATCGGTAATCGACATGATATCGCCACCTAATCGGTGCCAAGCGCTTTCAAAGCTTAACCGCGTACGAGTACTAGGCTCATAAAAGGCACTAATCAGGATCTTATTTTGCAAAGGAGAGCTAAACCGCTTCGGATTACTTTCTATTTTAGCCGCTAGCCGAAACAGTTGCTTCATGGTGTTCTGATCGAGCTGATCACCCGTCACTATGTGTTGGTTGGCCAGTTGCAAGAGATAATCGCCATCTTCTTGAATCGCCCTCAGCAAGGCCTTGGGATGAGCGTCTCCGTACACATCCGGCCGCTTACGCTCAAACGAAATATCATTTGTATTCATAAATTTAGCTTCCTAACTTAAGATAATCTGGGGCTACCACAAGCCTTGCTGACGCCAATCGCGCACCCACAGCAACAAGAGTACTAGGGGCGCTACGGCGGCTAACACCAAGCAACTTAAAATGAGTCCTTGTAACCATTCTGCGCTTATCAACATGATGCTTTAGTCCTATCGTTGTTGTAATAACTGCCAATCAAATCGGCTGCGGCTGCGTATCACGCCAATCATACAAATACTGCTAGATATCAAACAGGATAGTAACGCCGCTACATAGAAACCAATCAGCAGGTAACCTACTAAACCAGCACAGGTGCCAAGTAGCATGGCCGCAGTAGCGTAGCTGCCCGTTAATTTGGGTTGATATAGCCCTAGAATAATCGGCATGATGGTGCTGGCAACAAAAGCGCCAGCAAAATTAAGCAGTGCTCCCAACGTAGCTAGCTGAGGTAAGCAAAGCAGCCAAGTTAAAATACCCAAGGCCACAATACTGTAGCGATTAACCTTTAATAATTGCTGATCATTGGCTTGTGGGCGCAGCTGCTGTTGATAGATATCACGAGTAAGTAAATCTGCGCTAGCGGCAAGCAAGGAGTCTAAGCTCGAGGCCAGGGCTGAAAAGACCACCACAAATACCACCACGGCCCCTACTTTGCCCAATACTGCCGCTGCTACCATTGGGCCAACCATGTCTGCCGATGGCGGGAAAATGCCGAGCTGTGGCGCCGCTAAGGCAATAAAGCCGGTGACTATGGGGATCGGTAGCCACAACAAGCCACCCAATACGAACGCCTTAGCGCCAACCTGACTCTTGAATGACAGTGCCCGTGTCCACCAAACGTTTGAGTGAAAAATCTCGCCCAAACCGAAAAAAATATTATTAAACAAAAACATGATTGCTGCGGGGAACAGCAGATCTAATAATTGCGGGTGCTGCTGCGTTAACTGTTCGTGCACGCTCGTAACGCTCACTTGGGTTAGCAATAGCCCTGCTACCACCACCACACCGATAATAATGATGACTGCTTGCACAAAATCTGTAGCTATCACCGCTTTAAAACCGCCAAACAGGGTGTAACCGACGCAGATCACCAAAATAGCTGTCATTCCCAGATGGTAATCTAGACCGCTGAGGGCCTGCAGGAGGATGCCTCCGGCCATGCCCAAACTGACCAACCAGGCAAGAGCATAAACTGCAGAAATGACTAAGAATAGATACCAGGCCGGTTTGCCGTAGCGGCTGCGAACAAAATCACCAGCGGTATAACCACCGGGCATGAGTTGCTTTATCCGTTTTGCTAAGGGCGCAAACAGCAACAGGCCGAGCGCTGCAAAAGAATAGCCAACCATGCCCCACACCCCAAACTGATAGGTTAACTGCGGTGCTACCAGAGTAGTGTTACTGGTCACCCAAGTAGCCATGGCGGTAGCAGCAGCCAAGGCCAGCCCTACTTGTCGCCCAGCCAAGGCAAAATCTTCATGGCTACGGTTGCTGCGCCCCAACCAATAGCCGAAAGCTATCCAACCTGCACCAAATAGCACCACCAGCGTTAAGCCGAGTTGCGGAGTTAGTGCATAGGCACTGCTCATAAAGGCTCCTCGGTAGCGTTAGCGGAGCGATAGGCTCCCTTTGCAATCACCACCACCACTATCACAAACAGACCTAATCCCAAGCTGAATAAGCTCAGGGCTTGCCATAACGGATAGTGATCTACTTGTACCTTCACCACGTTACTGTAGTTGTTATTGCTAGCTCGCAAGCGAAAATAGTAAGTGCCGTTGGCAAAGCCAGACAAGGTCAGTTGTTGGGTGTTAACCGGCCAAGGGTAAAGTGCTAGCGGTTGCTGGTTGTTTAACTGGGTAGCGGTAGGTGCTGCGGACCACCGCTCTAACTGCCAGGTTGTGGCTGCAGGAGCGGTATTACTACGCAACACAAAATAACCTTCTTTGCTCATCTCTACACTGGTGAGCTCAAGGGCGTTAGGTTCAGCGAGCAGGCTAGCTTTGGAGTTAGCACTGGCGGGTCCCGCCTGCATCAGCGACAATAGTAGCGCTAGCAGCGTGATAGAGAAAAATAACTCAATAATAAAGCGCTTGGTTGTTGGTTGCGGCACTCGTCCTTCCCGTAGCTCTTTGTTACAGGCTAGCAAGTGCAGAAAATCATTGCAACTTGGGGTATGCTCACAGCAATCGTGACGTAAGGATTAGCATGAATCGAATCTATCTTTGTAGTATGGGGGCCAATTTAGCTCCTGAGCAGAATTTTAAATTAGCCAAGCAGCAGCTAACCACCCTAGGCGAGGCTTGGTATTCGGCAGCCTTGTATACCCAGCCGGTGGCGATTGAAACCGACCATGAATTCTTAAATGCGTTGCTGCTATTACGCACCAGTTATAACCCCGAACAACTTAAGCAGCAGTTTAATGCGATTGAAACCAGTTTAGGTCGAGACCGCACCGACCCAAACTGTAGCCATAAAGATCGGCCGATGGATTTAGATATATTAGGTGAACTGCAAGCACCAACCACAGCAACGCATCAGCAAGTATGGCAACAAGTGCCGGCTTATCTAGCCGATGTGGTGCCAGACTTACAACGCCAATGGCAGCAATTATATGAAGGAAAACGCCATGCCAGCTAACTCTCCTCCTCAAACACCCGTTGCTTTGATTACCGGGGCCGGCCGGCGCTTTGGTTTTACCTTAGCCAAAGCACTACTAGCCGAGGGCTACCAAGTGTTCGCCCACTATCATACCTCGCGCGACGGTATTGCCGAGCTCGAACAATTAGGAGCTGTTGGTTTGGCCGCCAACTTAGCAGACTTAAACCAAGTGTTAGCGTTAGCTGAGCAACTTAAGCAACACACCCAGCGACTTGATTTGCTCGTCAATAATGCGTCGTGCTTTTTCAACAACGCCACTGTGGATGACCAGCTAGATCATTTAACGGCTGTGTTAAATGTACACACGGCAGCGCCCTATTTGCTCATACGTGAACTGGCACCATTATTACGACAAAGCCAAAATCAGCAAGCTATGGTGCTGAATATCACCGACATCTATGTGGATAGCCCAGCCACCGACTACATCGCTTACTGTGCGGCGAAAGCGGGTTTAGCCAGCCTCACGCAGGCATTCGCCAAGCACTTAGCCCCGCACATACGAGTCAATGCTATTCAGCCTGGGCCTATTTTATTTTTACCCGAGCATGATTCAGAACATCGTCGTAAAGTATTAGCGCAAACGCCTTTGAAAGTTGAAGGAGGCCTTGAGCCCATGCTTGCGGCGGTACGTTTTTTACGCGATAACCCCTATGTTACTGGCGAATCCATAAAAGTAGACGGCGGTCGCGCGCTCAATATTTGAGCCGCTTACCACCGTCTTTCTTAACTGCAGGTGCTAGCTATTATGCCGCTAGCATCTGCCGTAGGACATAATGCAAAATACCGCCACTGCGATAGTATTGCAGCTCGTTACTGGTATCGATGCGACATTTCACCTTAAACTCAACCGTGCTGCCATCTTCTTTTGCTGCCTGCACAGTAAGCATTTGTCCGGCTTTTAGCTCATCGCTCAGGCCCAAGATGCTGATTTGCTCAGTACCATCCAATCCGTGAGCTTGCGCTCCTTCACCATCCACAAACTGTAGTGGTAACACGCCCATCCCCACCAAGTTAGAGCGATGAATACGCTCAAAGCTCTCAGCAATAACGGCTTTGACGCCCAGCAAGGTGGTACCTTTAGCTGCCCAGTCACGGCTAGAGCCGGTTCCATATTCCTTGCCAGCTAGCACCACCAAAGGTGTTTGTTCTTGTTGATAACGCATAGCGGCATCATAAATCGATAATTGCTCACCCGATGGAATATGACGGGTATATCCGCCTTCCACGCCATCTAGCATACGGTTTTTAATGCGGATATTTGCAAAAGTACCGCGCATCATCACCTCATGGTTACCGCGACGTGAACCGTACGAGTTAAAGTCTGCTGGTTTTACGCCATGCTCTTGTAGATACTTACCTGCCGGCGAGTCAGCTTTAATTGAACCCGCGGGTGAAATATGGTCCGTAGTAATTGAGTCACCAAACAAAGCGAGAACTCGCGCTTTGTTGATGTCCGTAATAGCCGCCAACGGCTGGTCAATCGCAGTAAAGTACGGCGGATTTTTCACGTAAGTTGAATCATCGCTCCATTGATAAGTTTCGCCCTCACCAATAGGAATGGCACGCCACTCTTCATCGCCTTTGAACACCTCACCGTATTCTCTGCGGAACATATCACCATCAACTAACTGCACCGCCTGCGCAATTTCATGATTGGTTGGCCAAATATCTTTCAGATAAACCGGCTTTCCGTCGTTATCTGTCCCTAAGGGCTCACTGCTTAAATCGATGCGGGTAGTGCCTGCTAGCGCATAAGCAACCACCAAAGGTGGTGACGCTAACCAGTTTGCTTTTACATCTTGGTGGATCCGACCTTCAAAGTTTCGGTTACCCGATAGCACCGAACTTACGGTTAAATTGCCAGCACGGATGGCATCAGTAATATTATCTGGTAACGGACCTGAGTTACCGATGCAAGTGGTACAGCCGTAGCCTACCAAATTAAATCCAAGTTCATCTAGATATTGGGTTAATCCCGCTTTAGCAATGTAGTCAGTGACCACTTTAGAGCCTGGCGCTAACGATGATTTGACCCAAGGTTTGCGTTGCAAACCTTTCTCTCTGGCTTTTTTAGCCACTAAACCGGCCGCCATCATCACACTTGGGTTAGAGGTGTTCGTACAAGAGGTAATAGCAGCAATCACCACATCGCCATGGCTAAGTTCATAATCGGTACCTGCCACAGGTTGGGATTTTTCCGTTTCGCTCGCTTGCCCATTGCTTTCTAAGAACAAATCAAAAGCCGCACCTAATTGTGGTAAAGCAACTTTATCTTGTGGCCGTTTAGGCCCTGCTAAAGACGCTGCTACCGTGCTTAAATCAAGTTCCAAAGAGGCGGTAAAACTTGGTTCATCACCACTTTCACGCCACATGCCTTGCGCTTTAGCATAAGCTTCAACCAAAGCAATCGTATCGGCATCACGCCCTGACAATTCCAAGTAGCGCAAGGTTTCTTGATCGACCGGGAAAAAGCCACAAGTTGCACCATATTCAGGCGCCATGTTACCAATAGTGGCGCGGTCAGCCAGTGGCAAATGGTCCAAACCGGGGCCATAGAATTCAACAAACTTACCGACCACGCCATGTTTTCGTAGCATTTGCGTCACGGTAAGAACTAAATCGGTAGCGGTAACGCCTTCCGGTAAGCGTCCGGTTAATTTAAACCCAACCACCTCAGGTATCAGCATAGATACAGGCTGACCTAGCATAGCTGCTTCAGCTTCAATACCACCGACGCCCCAACCGAGTACCCCCAAACCATTAATCATGGTCGTGTGAGAGTCGGTTCCGACTAAGGTATCAGGCATCACATAGGTCTTATCGCCTTGTTGCTTGGTCCAAGCTACTTTAGCTAAATATTCTAAATTCACCTGATGGCAAATACCGGTGCCAGGTGGAACCACACGGAAATTCTCAAACGCATGCTGGCCCCAACGTAAAAACTGATAGCGCTCAAAGTTGCGCTCCATTTCTATTTTTACGTTCTGTTTGAAGGCTTCTGCTGAGGCGTACTTATCTACCATCACCGAATGGTCAATAACCAAATCTACCGCCGATAATGGATTGATCTGATTCGGGTTCTGCCCCGCTTTAGCAACAGCATCACGCATTGCTGCCAAATCAACCACCGCTGGTACCCCAGTAAAATCTTGCATGAGCACCCGTGCTGGCCGGTACTGAATCTCACGATCTGAACTGCGTTCGTGCAACCACTTAGCAATGGCTTCAATATCAGTTTTAGTTACGGTTTCGCCATCTTCATTGCGTAGCAAGTTCTCTAATAAAACCTTCATGGAGTTAGGTAACTTGTCTATATCTGCGAGCTCGCTGAGTTGCGCGGCCGCCTTTGGTAGACTGTGATAATGATAGGTTTTACCGTTAACTTCTAAGGTACTTAAGGTGTTAAAACTGTCGTTACTCGACATGAGGCACTCCTTATCTGTAAAAACCGCTAAGCCCCGATTCAGTTGGCTTCGCTGGTTATTTTTGCAACATCCTAAAAGCCTAGCTTGAAATGATTGAATACGCTAGTCGACGTCAGTGCGCGATCACTTAAACTAAGCTACTGATATTCACTATGAAACCTTCTCATACAAAGATCAACCACCGCCCTGTTGCCTTCGACTAAAATATACCCTATAAACATGTAACTTGTGTGAACACTGGTGCACACTAACCCTGTTTGCCTCACAAAGGAACTTATGGCTACCGATATTAAAGCGTTTCAAGCACTCAGTGAATACATGGATTTGTTACTCGATGCCATTTGTGTGGTCAATCGAGCCGGTGAATTCGTCTACTTAAGCCAAGGTGCTGAACGCGTGTTTGGCCGAACGCCCCAACACATGTTGGGACAATCCATATTTAACTTTATTCATCCGGATGACCATGAACGCACCCGCGCGGCGGCGCAGAAAATTATGGGTGGTGAAGCCCAAACTCATTTTGTTAATCGCTACCTGCGCGCCGACCAGAGTGTGGCATGGATTCAATGGTCAGCTCGGTATTTTGTCGATCGTGATCTGCGCGTTGCAGTGGCACGTGATATTACTGCGCAGCGACAGATGGAAGACGAACGCGAACAACTGCTGCAACAGCTTGAGCTGTTAGCCTCTACCGATGCCCTTACTGGTATTGCCAATCGCCGTGCATTTTTTGAACAAGCCCAGCAGCGCCTGCGTACTAATGCGCAACTGGCAGTGATGTACCTCGATTTAAACCATTTTAAACAAATTAACGATAGATTTGGTCATGCTGGTGGCGATAAACTGATCCAGCAAGCTGCCCAACGCCTTCAGCAGAGTTTACGCAGTCACGATTTAATTGCGCGGATGGGCGGTGATGAATTTGTAGTGTTAGCTGATCGTATTCAACATGCCAGTGCGGCTCAAGGTGTCGCTGAGCATATTTATCAAGCCTTTGGTTCGCCGTTTGTCCTAGCGCAACAGCAAGTTCTAGTAACTCCAAGTATTGGGATTGCGTTGTACGGCCAGCATGGCGAAACTCTTGAAGACCTCTTGCAGCATGCCGATAATGCCATGTATCAAGCTAAACAGCGCACGGACAAAAGCATTCAATTAGCTTATTAGCTACTTTTACCCTGTTGCCCTGCGGGCTATAATCACATGCTTTAATTGATAGCCAAGCCGATGTTGTTGCGGTAGCTATCTCGTGATCAAGCGCTAATCAAGTTCGCTAAGGAAGAGAACCAACCATGAGCCAAGTATTAAGTGATTTGCTTAACCTCTTACGTTTAGAAACCATTGAACAAGGCATTTATCGGGGGCAAAGCCAAGATTTAGGATTTGGTGCTGTGTTTGGCGGTCAGGTGATTGGGCAGGCTTTGTCCGCAGCAAAAGAAACCTTACCTGAAGATCGGAAAATCCATTCCTTACATAGCTACTTTTTACGTCCAGGCGATGCGCATAAACCTATCGTGTATGATGTCGAAGCCATTCGTGACGGTAAGAGTTTTTCCACGCGGCGGGTACAAGCCATCCAGTTTGGCAAACCTATTTTTTATATGACAGCGTCATTTCAAATAGACGAACCGGGCTTTGAGCATCAAGATGCGATGCCGCAGGTGCCAGGTCCTGAAGGGTTAGTGTCTGATATTGATATTTATCGCGAACACGCTGACTTGATTCCAGCTAGTATTCGCAACAAATTTATTTGTGAAAAGCCGATAGAAATGCGCTTTGTCACCGCCAATAATCCATTTAAACCTCATGTCGACGAGCCGCGCCGCTATGTTTGGCTGAAAGCTAACGGCGACATGCCAAACGACCCACGGGTGCACAAATACTTATTGGCTTATGCTTCTGATTTCAATTTCTTACCTACGGCATTGCAGCCACACGGCCATAGCTTTGCTCAGCCGTACATACAGATGGCAACGATTGACCACTCCATGTGGTTTCACCAAGATTTTCGGATGGATGATTGGTTGTTGTACGCCATTGATAGCCCTCGTGCCTGCGGTGCTCGGGGGTTAGTAAGAGGTCAGATTTTCACGCGTGAGGGGTTGCTAGTGGCATCTACCATGCAAGAAGGTGTGATGCGTAAGTACCCACAAAAATAGGCTAAACCTGGGTTACGACCATAAAAAAAGACCGCTATTCGCGGTCTTTTTTGGTACTAGCTTATCGTCTCTAGCGCAGCAATTGCTTAAGCTGCGCCTAAGGTAAAGAAGAAACCAGCAATGGCTGCACTCATCATGTTCGCTAGTGTAGCTGCTAGCAGTGCTTTCATGCCTAAGCGTGCAATATCATGACGACGACTGGGCGCCATACCGCCTAAGCCACCTAATAAAATCGCAATCGAGCTAAAGTTAGCAAAGCCACAAAGCACAAAGGTGATGATCACTTGGCTATGCTCACTTAACTGATCTTGGTAATTCACAAAATCAAGATAAGCCACAAATTCATTAATGACTAACTTTTGCCCAATAAAACTACCAGCCAACTGAGCTTCATCCCAGCTTACTCCTAAAATATAAGCCACCGGTTGAAACACATAACCAAAGATTAGCTGTAACGACAGTTCAGGGTAGCCGAACCAGCCACCAACCCAACCAAACAGGCCATTGATTAAAGCAATTAATGCTACAAAGGCAATCAACATAGCGCCCACGTTGATAGCTAGCTGAACACCGCTAGAAGCACCTGCAGCAGCTGCATCAATCACGTTGACCGAACGCTGTTCAACCTCATCATCGGCACATTCAATGTCAGCGCCTTCAATGATGCTATCGAGATCTTCACGGGGCTTTTCGGTTTCTGGGATGATCATCTTCGCCATCAGCAAGCCCGCCGGCGCTGCCATGAAGCTTGCGGCAATCAAGTATTTCAACTCAACCCCAACCCCCGCATAACCAGCTAGCACCGAACCTGATACGGAGGCCATGCCGCCTACCATCACCGCAAATAATTCAGATTTGGTCATGCTAGCAATAAATGGGCGCACCATCATCGGCGCTTCGGTTTGTCCGACAAACACGTTTGCTGCCGCTGACATAGATTCGGGACGGCTGCTGCCGATGATCTTCTGCAAGCTACCGCCGAGAATTTTGATAATCCATTTCATGATGCCCACGTAATAGAGCACTGAAATCAGTGAGGAGAAGAAAACAATCACGCTCAACACTCGAATGGCGAATACAAAGCCAAAATCAGCTGAGGCTAAACCGCCAAACATAAAGTCTATACCGGCATCGGTAAAGGCAATGATGTTAGCAACCCCAGATGCCACCGCATACAGCACGTCTTGACCGAAGGGCACGTAAAGCACAAAAGCACCTAAGGCTAATTGAATCGCAAAGGCTCCACCCACGGTGCGCCAGCGGATCTGTTTACGATTAGACGAGAATAAGTAGGCAATAAAAAGAATGATGGCGATGCCGAGAAAACTATTCATAAATATCAGGACCGTGGTTTTTTATTCAGCCAAAAGCTGGCGAATTTTAGATTTAATTAGGTCGATTGCGATTTCATTTTGACCGCCGCGAGTCACGACTAAATCAGCAAACTGCTTCGACGGTAAAATAAACTCGAAAAAGGCTGGTCGTACGGTTTCTTGGTACTGGTCAGCAACAGACTGGATAGTCCGGCCACGCTCTTCTACGTCACGAATCATGCGCCGCAGTAGGCATACATCAAGGGGGGTATCCATAAACACTGAAATATCGAACAACTTCCGTAAGTTCGGGTCATTTAGGAGTAAAATACCTTCTACCATAATGACTTTACCCGGATTAACTTTAATGGTGTCGGGCACCCGGGTGTGGGTTTTGTAACTATACTGCGGCATTTGAACCGCTTCACCATCACGCAATTGCTCTAAGTGCTTAACTAGCAACTCATGCTCAAACGCCGACGGATGATCATAGTTGGTTAGTTGGCGTTGCTCAAAGCTCAAATGGCTTTGGTCACGGTAATAGGCATCTTCAGCTAAGATAGCAATACCTTGACCGCCTAACTCTGCCACCAACTCTTGATAAACCGTTGATGCAAAGAGGCTTTTTCCTGAAGCAGAAGCGCCAGCGATGGCGATGATAGTTGTTTTTCCCACGCGTTTTTCTTTCTTTTTGCCCGACCACAGCCGGCAATTATCCTTGATTCGGCAGCTAATTGGAAGCGCTGTAACCTAGCAAGTTGTAACTGAACTAAGAGAATTTGACCAATCTTGTTACATTTTTCCCACCGCTTATGGATTACAACTGTGTGCTAAGTTGACTATGATAGGCTGGTCAATAGACTCAAACAGGGAACATTAACTTATGCGTTTTACCAAAACCCTCACTGCAGTTGCGGTAGCCACAGTATTGTTAGCTGGCTGTCAAACAACTGCTGAAACTCAGAATAACCGTCAGCAAGCTGTTGCAGCTGCGCAACAAAATCTGCCTGACTTAGATATCGCCTACGAATCATTTACCTTAGACAATGGTTTGCGGGTCGTTGTACACACCGACCGTAAAGCACCGATTGTTGCTGTTAACGTTTGGTATGCAGTTGGCTCAAAAGACGAAAAACAAGGCCAAACTGGTTTTGCACACTTATTTGAGCATTTAATGTTTAACGGTACCGAAAACTACGACGACGAGTATTTCGGTCCATTTGAACGCGCTGGTGCGACCGACATGAACGGTACCACCAACAACGATCGTACCAACTATTTCCAAAACGTGCCTACGCCTGCTTTAGATATGGCGTTATGGATGGAATCAGATCGCATGGGTCACCTGTTAGGTGCAGTAACCCAAGAGAAGCTTGATGAGCAACGCGGTGTGGTACAAAACGAAAAACGCCAAGGCGAAGCACAGCCGTATGGCAAAGCCTTTGGTTTCCTAGCTGAACAAACTTTCCCACAAGGTCACCCTTATTCGTGGTCAGTGATTGGCTCGATGGATGACTTGAATGCCGCCTCTCTAGATGATGTACACCAGTGGTTTAATGATTACTACGGTGCGGCTAACGCCGTGGTTGTGTTAGCTGGTGATATCGATGTAGCGACCGCAAAAGAAAAAATGGAAGAATTTTTCGGCCATATTCCAGCCGGTAAACCGCTACAGAAACTAGAAAGCTGGGTCGCTAAGCGTGAAGGTACCAAACGTGCCACCATGGAAGACAACGTGCCAGCTGCACGCCTGTACAAAGTTTGGAATACCGCTGAAATGGGCACTGATGACTCAGAATACCTGAGCCTGATGGTAGATATTTTAGCCGGCGGCAAAAACTCACGTTTGTATCAACGCCTTGTCTATGATGAGCAGATCGCGAGCATGGCGTCTGGTTTTAACTACGAGCGCTTGTTAGCCGGTCAAATCATGTTGATTGCCGATGCTAAGCCAGGTGTTGAATTAGCTAAAATCGAAGCTATCATCGATGAAGAACTCAATAAATTAATGACTGAAGGCCCAACCGCCGAAGAATTAGCGCGGGTTAAGTTTAGCCAAGTAGCTGGCTTTGTTCGCGGTGCTGAGCGTATTGGTGGCTTTGGCGGTAAATCAGATATCTTGGCAGCTGGTGAAGTCTATCACGGCAACCCTGGGTCGTTTGAAAAGTCCTTAGCAACCATTCAAGCCGCTTCTGCAGCCGATATCCAAGGCGCAATGCAGCGCTGGCTAACTGATGGCGCCTTTGTGTTAAACGTGGTACCACAACCTCGTTACACCCCAGGTGCACAGATTGCTGATCGTTCTAAATTACCAGAAGTTGGCGAATTGCCAGAGCTTGATTTGCCAGAACTCAACACCTTCACTTTGTCTAACGGCTTAGAAGTTGCACTGGCGGAACGTCACGACATCCCGACCGTACAAATGAGCCTGATTTTTGACAGTGGCTATGCCTCCGACTTTGGTAACAAAGTAGGTACTGCTAGCTTCGCCATGAGCATGATGCGTGAAGGCACCAGCAACCGTGATGCGTTAGAGTTTTCGCGTCAATTAGAAAGCCTAGGTACTAGCCTTTATGCAAGCGCTAGCTTAGATACGTCTCGCATCAGCATGGATGCATTAACCTCGAACTTAGCACCAAGCTTAGATATGTTCGCAGATATGCTACTTAACCCAACCTTCGCCCAAGATGAAATCGATCGTAAGCGCAGCAACTGGTTAGAAACCATCAAACGTGAGAAAGCGCAACCAAACAGCCAAGCTCTACGTATCATGCCAAGCTTGTTGTTCGGTGATAACCATGCCTACAGCCAACCACTTACAGGTTCTGGTACTGAGCAATCAATCAACTCGCTCACGCGAGATGATTTAGTCGCTCACCACAGCACTTGGTTACGTCCTGACAATGCTCGTTTAGTGATTGTTGGTGCTACCACTGAAGCCGAAATCAAACCTTTGCTAGAGCAGTACTTAGCTGCATGGCAGGCTCCAGCTACGGCTAAGCCAACCAAGCAATTTAGCGACGTGGCGCCACAATCAGTGAATCGAGTGTTCTTGATTGACCAACCTGGCACACCACAATCAACCATCTTTGCTGGTCATGTAGCACCATCAGACAAAGTTGATAATGCCGAAGCCATTGACGTGATGAACACCATCATCGGTGGTAGCTTCACCAGCCGTTTGAACATGAACCTTCGTGAAGACAAAGGTTGGTCGTACGGTGCGCGTAGCTCATGGATTGGCAATAACGAGGCGGGTATGTTCCTAGCCATTGCTCCAGTACAGACCGATAAGACCAAAGAGTCTATTCAAGAAATCGTGAAAGAACTGAAGCAATACGAAGGTGACAAACCAGCAACGGCTGAAGAGTTAGCTAAAGTTAAAGCTAACAAAACGGCGAAATTGCCTGGAGCTTATGAAACCAAAGGCGCTTTATTAGGCTCTATCGTAAGCACTCTAGAAAAAGGCAAAGACATGCAGTGGTTGGAAAACTACGGTGAGCGTGTTAACAGCCTAGAGGTGAACAACATTCGCCAAGTAGCCAAAGACGTGATTCGTCCAGAAGGTTTAACTTGGGTCATCGTGGGTGACTTAAGCAAAATCGAAGCCGATGTACGTGCGCTTAACTTAGGCGAAGTAACTAAACTTGATGCTGACGGCAACCCTTTATAAGGCGTTAGCTGATTAAGTTCTGCGTTGTAAGTGTGTTTAGCCGCTCCTTGTGAGCGGCTTTTTTTTGAGCCTTTCCTTTTTTGCTGCGTAGCCGTTACAATAGTGACACCAGTTACTTACTTTCTACCCAAAAGGATGATGTATGAACATGATAAAAACTCGCGCCGCGGTTGCATGGGCACCAGGCGAGCCATTAAAAATTGAAGAAGTAGATTTAATGCCGCCACAAAAAGGCGAAGTTTTAGTACGCATTGTTGCCACTGGGGTGTGTCATACGGATGCCTATACCCTGTCGGGAGCCGATCCTGAAGGCGTTTTCCCTGCTATTTTAGGCCATGAGGGTGGCGGTGTTGTTGAAGCCGTGGGTGAAGGCGTGACCTCAGTTGCTGTGGGTGACCACGTGATTCCACTTTACACCCCCGAGTGCGGTGAGTGTAAGTTCTGTAAATCAGGTAAAACCAATCTTTGCCAAGCCATTCGTACTACCCAAGGTAAAGGCTTAATGCCTGATGGCACCACTCGTTTTTCTAAAGATGGTCAACCCATTTATCACTATATGGGCACTTCAACGTTTTCTGAGTACACCGTTGTTCCAGAAATCGCGTTAGCCAAAGTAAACAAAGAGGCCCCACTCGAAGAGGTTTGTTTGTTAGGTTGCGGCGTCACCACAGGTATGGGTGCAGTAATGAATACAGCCAAAGTACAAGCTGGCGATACCGTTGCTGTGTTTGGTCTAGGTGGGATTGGTTTGTCAGTGATCATTGGCGCAGTGATGGCGAAAGCCAGCCGTATTATTGTCATTGATATTAACGAATCTAAGTTTGATATTGCGCGCAAGCTAGGTGCCACAGATTGTATTAATCCAAGCGACTACGACCGTCCAATTCAAGAAGTGATTGTCGAAATGACTGACGGCGGCGTGGATTTCTCGTTTGAATGTATTGGTAACGTCAAAGTCATGCGCTCAGCGCTAGAATGCTGCCATAAAGGCTGGGGCGAATCAGTGATTATTGGGGTGGCTGGTGCTGGTGAAGAAATTTCCACCCGCCCGTTCCAGTTAGTTACCGGTCGGGTCTGGCGTGGTAGCGCCTTTGGTGGCGTAAAAGGTCGTAGTCAATTACCTGATTACGTAGAAAGATACCTTAAAGGCGAGTTTGAGCTTAGTACTTTCATCACCCATACCATGGGCTTAGAAGATATCAACGAAGCTTTTGACTTGATGCATGAAGGTAAATCGATTCGGACGGTTATTCACTATGATAAATAAAGTCAACGAAGTTAAAAGCTTCGGTGGCCGTCAATTACGCTTTGAGCACCAATCTAAGGTGCTCAACTGCGCGATGCAGTTCAGTGTATTTTTACCACCGCAAGCAGAACACCAAGCCGTACCTGCACTCTATTGGCTATCTGGGCTCACTTGTACCGATGAGAACTTTAGCAGTAAAGCCGGTGCCCAACGCGTTGCGGCTGAACTTGGCATAGCTCTGATTATTCCAGATACCAGCCCACGTGGTGATGAGGTGCCCGATGATCCTGACGGTGCTTACGACTTCGGTAAAGGCGCAGGATTTTATGTGAACGCCACCCAAGCTCCTTGGCAGCAACACTATCAGATGTACGATTACATTGTGGATGAACTGCCAGCTTTGCTTGAGCAGCACCTACCGCTTACCAGCCAACGCAGTATTAGTGGCCACTCTATGGGCGGCCATGGCGCCTTGGTGATTGCTCTGCGCAACCCTGAACGTTATCAGAGTGTGTCGGCATTTGCTCCTATTAGTCATCCTAGCCAATGCCCATGGGGTAAAAAAGCCCTGCGCGGGTATTTAGGTGAGGATGCCCAAAGCTGGGCCGAATACGATGCTGTGCAGCTATTGCAACAATATAAACACTGCCCTCCGCTCTTGGTGGATCAAGGCAGCGCCGATAACTTTTTAGCTGAGCAGTTATTACCAGAAACCTTGGCGCAAGCTTTACAGCTGCTACCAAAGGATGCCGTAGCTGAGTTGCGTTATCAAGCCGGCTACGATCACAGCTATTATTTTATCGCCAGCTTTATTGCCGATCATCTTCGCTTTCATGGGCAGTACTTAAACCGATAGCCGCTTAAAAAACAAGCGATTATTCGCTCATCTAACTGGCAAAATAACGTACTCCTTGCTATGTTGAAAGAACACACTATAGCTGTGTTCACGTCATCGCAAGGAGACGTCTATGTCACCACGCCAAACCGCTGGGGTTATTGCTGCCATCTACTTGGTGTTAGGTTTGGTATGGATTCGCTTTTCTGACCAGTTCGTTTTTTCGCTAGCCGGTGCCAGCGATTACATTACCGAGTTACAAACCTTTAAAGGGTTTGGCTACGTTATCGTCACGGCTGTATTGCTCTATTTTCTTGCCTACAAAGCCTTACAACGCGAACGTAATATTAGCCAACGCGATGAACTCACCAAGTTACTGAATCGCCACATGTTTGGCCAAGAACTTAATACCGAATTAAGCTACGCTCGTGAGCATGAACTGGTACTAGCAGTGCTGTTGGTGAATATTGACGGCTTTAAACAAATTAATGTTCATGCCGGTTTGGCTGCGGGCGACAAGTACCTACAAGAAGTTGCTGCAATTTTGCGTGACAGTTGTCATCAACAGGTCTTTATTGCACGTTTTAATGGTGACGAATTTGCTATTGCCCTGCCTGAAGCCTTATGGCCCCATGCCGTTGAGCCGCTCATCCATAATTTGCAACAACGGATTGCCACCATTCAGTTGGCCGCACTGCCAGATTTGCGCCTTAGCTGCAGTGTCGGTGTAGCCTTGTTTCCGCGCGATGGCGAGCATAGCGATGCGTTAATCGACCATGCAGGAAAAGCTCTGGATGAAGCCAAGAGTCGTGGCCCCGGTCGATATAAGGTGTATGACCCAAGCTACGGCGAATTAGCTAATCAACGTAGTCTCCTGCTCTACGATCTACGACATGCCATTAGCCAGCGGCAATTAAGTTTGGTTTATCAACCACAATTTTGCACCGATGCCCAAGCTATCACCGGCGTTGAAGTGCTAGTTCGCTGGCATCATCCACAACGTGGCTTAGTTCCGCCGGATCAATTCATCCCGCTGGCCGAGCAGCATGGTTTAATTTGTCAGATCACCGATTTTGTCATGCAAACAGGCATCCGCGAGTTACTTGAGCATCAGCTCCTCTACAAACACATCCCAAGGGTTTCTTTTAACGTATCAGCCACTGATTTTAATGGCAGTGGCAGCTGTGACCGTTTTATCAAAAACCTCGCTGAATTACCCGGAGATTGGTCGGTGATTGAGTTAGAACTGACCGAAAGCGCAGCTCTGATAAATTTAGAAGGGGTTAAACGGGTGATTGAAGTGTTGCATGACAAAGGCGTACAAGTATCCCTAGATGACTTTGGTACCGGCTACTCATCACTGAATACGTTGCGTTTACTACCGATTAAAGAAGTAAAAATTGATCAAAGCTTTGTGCAAGATATTACCAACAATAGCCAAGATGCCAAGCTGGTACGCACCATTCTAGCTATGGCCAAAGCGCTGCATCTGCGTGTTGTAGCAGAGGGGGTTGAAACTCATGCACAGGCTACTTACTTAAAACGTGAGGGCTGCGAAGAGTTTCAAGGCTATTTGTATGCGCGACCTATGCCAGTAAAAAACTTAGTCACTTTTATTGAGAATCTAAATCAGCGTCAACGCATGCAATCTTGATTTGATTCTTGCCTTGTTGTTTGGCTTCGTACATAGCTTGATCGGCCGCGCTAAGAATACCAGACACACTGTAATGGCGCTGTTGCTCATAGCAATGGCAAAGCCCCATAGACAAGGTTACAGGTATTTTATCGGCTGATAACTCCTGCACTATGCTACTGCGAACCCGCTCTAACACGTGCATAGCATCTTGCAAACTAGCACCGGCATGAATCGTGGCAAATTCATCACCGCCAATGCGTGCTACTAAATCGGAGCCACGACAATTGGCTTTCAGAATATGTGCAACTTTTTGCAAAACGTCATCGCCAATCTGATGGCCTAAGTTATCGTTCACCAACTTAAAGTCATCAAGGTCAATAAAACAGACTGCAAATTGCCAACCATGCTCTGCTAAGCTTTGAATGTTGCCTTCGAGCTCTTCAACAAAAGCGCGCCGATTTTCCAACCCTGTGAGATGGTCAGTCATAGCCAGCTTTCGTTCGCGCTCAAGCTCTCGTCTAATTCTATCTTCAACGATTTTATTGCTGGTGGTATCGCGAATAAAAGCTATCGCAAAATTTTTACCATCAAACTCGACATGGCTGAGCATAATATCAACATAAATGGTGTCGCCATTTGCCTTGATGCCTGCAAATTTAAAGCCTTTCCCCATGGGTCTATTTTTTCCCTGTTCGAAAAAATAGCGCATGTGTTGATCATGATGTTGGCGCACTTGGTCAGGCAGCAGAATATTCATTGACTGCCCTACCATATCCTTACGACGCTGGTAACCAAACATGTTCACCAGCATTCTGTTAACCAGCACTATGTGCCCTTTGGTATTGACTATCAATGCCGCATCAGGGATAACTTCAATAAGCTCGGCTAAGGTTTTATCGGTACGCAATGGGGTTCTTAAGGTCATTCTTTCCGCTTATTTTTATACATCTGAATATCAGCATGTTGCAGCAAGGCCTCTACTGTTTGTCCGTGCATAGGAAACAACGCACATCCCAAACTAGCAGAAACCGCAATCTGTTGTTCTTTAACCACCACGGGTTGATTCAATGCTGCACGTAATTTATCGACTTGCCGACTAACAACACGTTCGTTATCAATCCCCATCAACACCAGTACAAACTCATCACCACCTAATCGCGCTACCGTATCTGTGGCACGGGTATTGACTAACAAGCGTTGTGCGGTGTGCTGTAACACCAAATCACCAGCATGATGGCCGAAGCTATCGTTTACGTACTTAAAGCCATTAAGATCAACCACAATCACGGCAAACTTAATTTGGTGCCGCTCATACACTTGCATGAGTACCTGCATACGCTCATCTAAAGCGCGACGATTAGCGACCCCGGTGAGTGGATCTAACATAGCCTCTTGGTAGGTGCGCCGGTACCATCTAAATAATGCAATCAGCATTAAAAACAAAGCTGTTACATACGGATAGCCGATTAGGCGAACCCGCTGCTGTTGCCACACCGAACCCAATTGCTGCGAGTCAAGCTGGATAGCAATCGACCAAGAGCCATTTAAAAATTGCACCGCATCATAAAAGTCTGCCTGCGCATAGATGGCTTCACTACCCATAAAAATATCGCCACTAGCGCCTTTACCATCGGTACCCCGCATAGCTATTTTATACTGCGCGGTTAACTCCGTCAGCTGCTGCCGCTGCAACAACTGATCTAAATCAAGAACCACGGCTACACTACCCCAATATTGCTCGCCAGTACCATCCTCAGCGCGATAAAAAACAGGAATTCGAGCAATAACGCCACGTCCTCCTTGCACCAAGTCAACGGGACCCGCAATTAACATTTGCCGTTGTTGTCGAGCTGCGTCAATCATCGCAAATTGCTCAGGAATTTTACTGTAATCAACGCCAAGCACAGCTTCGTTGCCTGCTAGAGGATAGACAAAGTTGACCATATTATCTGGAGCGATGGCTAGGTTACGGATATTCTGATGGTTTTCTATTATACCTTGGGCTAACAGCTGCCATTGCTGCGGACTAGTGTGCGGATTTAAGGTAAGGTAATTAACTAAGCCCCAACTCGCATACAAGGCGGCATTAAGTTCAGCCTCTAAATTAGCTCGGAACTTCACTAATTGAGTTTGCGCCTGACTTAATTGCTGTTGGCGGAGTTGTTGATAATGCAAGCTATGAAAGTGCTCAATCGCAAAGAAAGCTAATAACAGTGAACAACTCACTGCTACCATAAAGGTTCCTCGCTGAAAACGGGTACTTAACACAGCTGCCTCTTTGTTCTTATTTATGCCGTTAGTTTGGCTTTGGGTGCTTTACCAAGCTTTGTCTTAGGTGGCATTATAACCAGTCGCTGCCAGATAGAACAGATATTGTTCACATTTAGCTATAACTTAAGTTTACAGTTGTTTATTATTGGATCTAGCCAAAGGACATCACGTGCACAGATTGAGGTTTGTTTCTCGCTTTAAAATCACCTTAGCTTTAGGGATAAGCTTGGTGACTTCCGGCTGTGCGACGTACGGCATCATCGACAATAGCTCACAAACCAGCAGTGATGGACAACAGAACTATTCGATGTTGGACTACAACAGTGGTCACAAAGGCCGTGATGATGTCACAGTCATTATGTCTTTCTCTGGCGGTGGTAGCCGTGCCGCGGCTTTGTCCTATGGGGTGTTACAAGCCCTTCGCGACACCCCATTAGAACTCGAAGGTCAACAGCATTCGTTGTTGAGTGAAGTCGACATGATCAGTTCCGTCTCCGGCGGCAGCTTTACCGCAGCCTATTATGGCTTGCATGGCGAACGAATCTTTAGCGATTTTGAAGACGATTTTCTGCGCCGCGATTATGTCACCGAGTGGGTGTATGGCGTGCTTAGCCCATTGCTATGGTTTTCCAATAGAGGACGCACTGATATTGCCACGGGCATCTATGAACAACGGTTGTTCCGCGGTGCCACCTTTGCTGATTTGCAACAGCGTCAAGATGCACCTTTTATCGTTATCAATGCGAGTGATTTAGGCGCTGGTATTCGCTTTTCTTTTATTCAAGAATATTTTGATCTGCTGTGCTCTAACATCGCTGACTATCCTATTGCTCGAGCAGTTACTGCTTCATCTGCAGTACCTGTGATGCTAAACCCTGTTGTTTTGAAAAATCACAAAGGTTGCCTCAACCCTATCCAGAACTACCTGCGCGAACTTAATGAAGAAGATATTGCAGAGGCCAAACTATCGCCCCACCTGCACGACACCATCACAGCTATGCGCAGTTATGCCGCCAAAGATGAACGTCAGTATATTCATCTTGTTGATGGTGGTATCACTGATAATTTAGGGCTCATGGCATTCTATGAAATGGTTGAAATTGGTGGTGGTATCGAGAAGTTCTTAACTCGCCTTGGTGCCCAGCCTTCCAAGCATCTGGTCGTGATCTCAGTGAATGCATCCACTAAGCCGCAATATGACATTGAACAATCCAACAAGATTCCCGATATTGAGCCTACCATAGGTGCTGTAACCGACACCCAATTGCACCGCTACAACGCTGCTACTATCAGTTTAATGCGCCGCACGATAGATCGCTGGGGTCATGAGTTATCCAGCTCTGGCCAACAGGTTAAACCTTACTTTATCGAAATTAGTTTTGATGGCGTGCAACAGGAGCAACGGCGGGGCTTTATTAATCAAATCCCAACCAGCTTATCACTCAACAAAGAACAAGCTGATACACTGATTCATGTCGGGAGTGAATTACTGCGCTATGATCCTGTATTTAAGCAGTTGCTTGAAGATTTGCAACAACCTTCAAGCAACCAAGACTAATCCAAGTTACTGATTATTTAAACGCATCCCTTGCGAGATAGCGTAAGCAACTGAACGGATCGGTAGCACAGGATCGTCGCTAGGACTGATGCCAAGAGCAACCCGCATAGGATCAAAATTAACCGGTTCACATTGATCAGAACCACTACTAGTTACAGTGATGGTACCTATCGTGACCTGCTCTCTATCGGCCGGCCAAAGCTGCGCTGGGTTATTGGTCGCATCACCCGGTTCGGCTAAGGTCCAAACCCAATTAAATACTACCTTGCCATCTTTATTCAGCCGTTCGGTTAAGCGTTCATCAAGAAAGCTTGGTGGGAGCGATTCAACTTCTGCTGCCGTTAATTGCTGCTCACCCGCAACCGGCTCTAGTTGCCAGCGAAACGCTTGCGCAGCGGCATTGGGTTGATCGGCGAAAAAGGCATGAATGCCATAATAATTGGACGAGGTATACTCAGCAGAAGCCTGGCGACCTTGCGACCACTCGCGTTGTGCTTGCATTTCTGGATTGGCTGCAAAGTATTTTTGAAGATCAGCTGGGGTTGCTTCACCCGCTTGAATCTTGGCACTCCATTGCAATAGCCCTAAAAATTGCTGAGGGTTCTTACCCGCAAAGAGTGGCACCGTTAATCCCGCGATGTGATGAAATTGATTATCATCTAATTGAAATTGAATACCTAATCCACGTGCGCCACGACGCTCATCAGCATTGGGATTACCGCCGCCCATCGAAAAACGCATGATGAGTGGTGCTTTATCCACTGCAAATAGAGGGGTAGCAAAACGTTGTTGGGCCGCCGCACTTGGGACAAACTCACCAGCAGCACAGACTCCGCGCGCATGTCCTTTGCGATAACCTGGTGTTTTGCCATTTAGTTTTGCAAAAACTTCAATAAAGTCTGTGGCAGAGGCGCTTTGCGGTGCTGCATAAGGATTAGCTTGAGCTGGTTGATCGGCTGCTATGGCGCCCACTGATAGGGTAGCAAAAGCCGCAGCAACAGCTGCAGCAATGAAAGAAACTCGAGTTAACATAGAACGGCCTTTTAACATTGCATGAGAAGAGCACTATAGACCTCACTACGTAACTTGACTAGCAGGAGATCACGCTGCTTCGGACTTTTTCACAGCTTTAGGCTTGGTCGGTTTCTTAGCACCTAAGGCCACCAGCATGTGTTCGCGCTGCTGCGCAATATAAAGTGCTAAATCTTCTTGTTGCTGTTCTTCGGTAACAACACCGCTTGCTGCCAATAACGGCATCAGGCGATCCACCATATCTAGCATTTTGTCATAAGCATCGGCTTCAGCTTTTGAAGTAAACGTCATTTTCTCAGCCCCATCGCGTACAACCACAAATTGAGTGACTACAGCCATTGAAGAAATTCCTCGTTATATAGAATACTGTTTATTTATACAGTACGAGTCGCAGCGATGCAAGTAACAACGTCATTTAGATAAAAAAAGCCAGCGGTATCCGTTAGCGCACGGCTACCACTGGCTCAAGCAACAAGACAATCTTTGGGGCCTTAAACTTTTGGCTTAAGATTTTTGTTTTGCTCAGCCTCGGCTTCTGCAGCTTTGGTAATAAAGAAGATGGCATAAAATATACACATACCAATCACAATCGCTAAGCCAGTAAAGCTGAAAAAGATAACGGGATCAGTAAAAAATTCTTTTAGAAGGTTCATGACCATACTCCTTGTGGGGTTTTATTAAGGTCATGATAGAAGTAATTGGCAGAGTAAATATTGATCTACATCAAGTATTTTTCCGAGTTAACTCGCAGCTATTTTTTGCGCCGTGATTAAACCGTTACGCGGCGTTGTCTGATAGTCACAAAAGGCACTTAATTCAGCCTGATAGCCATGCTCACGCAAGAATTCCAGTCTATCTAGCAACAGCCATAACTCTAACGGACGTCGAAATACGTGCCGCACTAAATCTAACCGGGCTACATGTAAAGCTAACTGCCGACCACGATCTAAATAGAATGGCCAATCCACCTTAGCTGGTAGCTGCCACTGATGCTGAGCCGCAGCCCACTGCGCAAAATCAGCAAACTCGCCGCTAAACCAATGCTTACCCACCGAGGCCAGCGGACGATAGTTAACTTGCTGCTGCAGATCCTGGTAGAGCGCATGGTAAGCCATCCGCCACTGCATTTCGGTATGCCGTAGCTGCGTAATACGTCGCCCAGCGGTAACCTGCCCTTGCACTGCGAGTTGCAGATCAAACTTAGCTAGGTGCAGGTTTTGCTGCTGGGCTTGCGTCGAGAGCGGCTGATAGTGTGAATCATGAATAAGATGGTAACAACAAGGTGCTAGGCTAATGAACTCGGTTTCGCGAGTAACAGCCTGTTGCAATAGGCTGAGATGGAGTTGCCCGCAGGCATGCAGTGCCACCGCATGTTGCTTCGGCTGCAAGAGTTTTGCCGCTGCGGCCGACAGCACATCAATTGGCACAAATTGCTGGGGTAACTGCCATTGCTGCGCTAACTTCTGCCCCTGCTCACACAGATTCTGTTGCCACTCGGCACTGACAACTTGGCGTTGTTGTACAAAACTAGCCAGTCGTCCCAAATGGCCCTTGCCTGCACACCACTCTAGCAAAGGTAACTGAGATTGCGGCAAATGGCTGATAAAGGCTTCAATTTGCGCTAATTTGCGCCCACCAATGCCGTTGGTTAACCAAAATGGTAACGGTGGCGTTTCCACCGGAGCAGGTATTTGACTGAGCTCAGGTAAACTGAAGACTGCTGGAAAATAAGGACTGAAAAACTGCCGTTGCCGCTCTTTGTCACTGTCAATCAGCTCGATCTCTGGCAACTGCAGCTGGGCTAAACTAGCGGTCAAATCAGTGTGTTGCCAGGGCCATTGTTGATAGGCGAAAGGTTTAAATTGCCAAAATTCACGGTACTCTTGTAGCACCTGATAAAAGTCATTGAGCTGCACGTTAATCCCTAGCCATCACGACCAACTCAAGGCTACCAAGTTAACGGGGCCGGCCGCGCAAAATAAAACCCTTGTAAATAATCGGCGCCATGTTGGCGCATAAATTCATATTGTTCAAGCGTTTCAATACCCTCTACCACCACCTTTAAGCTGAGTTGATGAGCCATCTGAATCATCCCTTGCACCAAAGCGCTATCGCGCTGATTAGCTGGAATATCACGAATAAAGCTGCGATCAATCTTCAACGTGTGCACCGGTAAATCACGTAAATAACTGAAACTTGAATAACCCGTACCAAAATCATCAATAGACACCTGTACTCCAAGCTCGCATATTTCATTCAAAATACCGCGTGTTCGGTCAGCCCCCATCATTAACACACTTTCTGTCACTTCTAATTCGAGCAACTCTGGAGCCAGCCCAGATACTCGAAGTACCCGTTTGAGTTCTTCATAGAACCCCTGACGGCGGAACTGCAATGGCGAAATATTCACCGCCACTGTTACCGGCTGCTGCGCTACCGACTGCTGATTAAAAGCGGCAATATCTTTGGCTGCCTGCTCTAACACCCACTGTCCAATCGCAACAATTTGTCCGGTTTGTTCAGCGAGCGGAATAAAATCACCCGGAGAAAGCATACCACGGCGTGGATGCTGCCACCTGATTAAGGCTTCGTAAGAGCTTACGGTCTGACTTTGCGCTGCCAAAATCGGTTGGTAATGCAGAACAAACTGGTGTTGAGTAATAGCTTCCATCAGATCATGGCGCAATTGTGCATAATCAGCACCATGTTGCGCATCGCTACCATCATACCAATGCCAGGTGTTACGCCCTTGGCGCTTAGCCTCGTACATCGCCATATCAGCATGATGCATCATTTCTATCGCTTTGCCAGTCACCCCCTGATTATCAGCGATACCAATACTGGCGCTCACGTGCACATTGTGAGGGCCTAACTCAAACGGCTGAGATAACAATTCAAGTAACTTTTCGGCCAGCTCAATACCACGTTCTAGCGCACCGTCATCGGTGAGTAAGATGGCAAACTCGTCACTGGCTAAGCGGGCTAACACGTCTTCCTTGGTTAATAACCCCCGTATTCTATCAGCCACGGCACATAACAATTGATCCCCCACAACATGCCCTAACGCATCATTAATAGGCCTGAACCCGTCAAGATCTACAGACATCACAACTAACGGTAACCGCCCGTTCTGACTAAGCCTACAAGCCTGAATTAAACGACCCTCAAAGGTTTGTCGATTGGCGCTACCGGTTAAGAAGTCATGGGTGCGCTGACTAGCTATGAGGTCTTCTTGCTCGCGAATGAGGGTAATATCTTGCTGAATACCTATGTAATGAGTGCATTGATCATTCACATCAAACACCGGACCAATCAATAGTTGGTTCCAAAATGCAGTGCCGTCTTTACGATAATTACGCAACGTCACCTGAATCTCCCGATGCTGTTGGATCGCATCGCGAATAGCGCTAACGCTGTCTGGGTCGGTATCCTTACCTTGTAAAAAACGGCAATTACGCCCTAACACCTCAGCTTCGGTGTAACCCGTTAATTTACAAAACGCTGGATTAACATAAATCAGTGGCATACCAGGCGCTTGTGCGTCTGCTAACACCACTCCATTGGGGCTGCTTGCAATACCTCGTTGCAACACATTTAACTGCTGCTCTTGGTGTTTACGTTGGCTGATATCTTGCACAATCGAAAACACCCCAGTCACTGCACCCGCAATAGTGATGGGCAAATTGGTGATATCAAACCACTGCGGCTGACCTTCGCTTGGATTCATCAGCTCATAACTATTGGCTTTGCCTTGCAAGGTTTGCGCAAACGACTGCTTTGCGGCTTCATGCTGGCTCACATCAATTAAATCTAAAAAATTCTTACCAATAGCTTGTTGTGACGATTGCTGATTAATGCCCCCGACCGGATGATTTGCAGCCAGAATAAAACCGTCCGTATCTATTTCAAATACCGCTCCCGGATGCTGCGTGAATAACGACCGGAAACGTTTATCGGTTAACTCGTGTTGCAGTGTTTGATAATGGTGCTCAAAGGCCAAACTCACCAAGGCTGCGGCACGCTGCATCAGCTCGAGCTCTGCTTGCTGAGGTTCACACGGCTGTCGATAATAGGTTGCTAAAGTACCAAATAAAGTACCACTATTACTCAGCACTGGAATCGACCAGCAGGCCTGCAACCCTTCAGCAGCCGCATAACCAGCAAAAGCTATCCAACGCTTATCTTCGGCGATATTTGCAGTCACTATCGGCCGACGTAAGTATGCAGCACTACCACAGGTGCCAACTTCAGGCCCAATTTTCACATGCTGCAACGCCTGCCAATAATCTGTGGTGAGTTGCGCCCCTGCAATTAAACTTAAACTGTCGTCACTTTCATCATATTGCATGATCGACACAATCGCCTGATCTAAGCGCTGCTCTACATAGCCACTGATAGCCTCCAAAATATCTGGCAGGGCTGCTTTGGCAGCTATCAAATCATAGATATGGGCGGCTTTATCGTCATCAAGTGGCATGCATGGTCCTTAGCTAAACAGAGGAATAGCTTTACAACTTCGAATGCTATCGGCTTAACGTTTATACAGGATATTTTGTTGGGTGCCTATGTTGTTCATTGCACATACTCGGAAGTACACATACTCGGTATGTACACATATTAACAAAAGTACGTTTAATACATAAGATATAGATCATGTTTTAACCCTGTTAGACCTTTCTTTCAAGTACTAGCCAAGCACCTTGCGATTGTCATGACCAGCAAATTTAACTCTCATCGCATTCATTCCGCAATCATCCTGACAAGATATTGCAAAATATCAAAATTCTGCCATTCTAAATGAAACACTTACTTAACTTTCGGCCGCAGGCGGCCATGGGCTACAGCGATGCACAAAGGTTGCTTTTACTGCTTCTGCTTAAGCTTGCTGGGTATCCACGCAAGTTATGTCCAAGCAGCTGCTGAGCAGCCCTTACATACCATCCGCTTCGTAGGCTCAGAAAACTACCCACCGCTGCAATGGCAACACCCCGAACAAGGGGCGCAAGGCTTTATTGTTGATTTAGAGCAAGCCTTAGTAGCAAACACAGGAATCCTTGCCGAGCAACACTTAATGCAATGGGAAGATGCTCTAGCGGCAGTGCAACAAGGCGATGCCGACGTGGTTGCCCTCATTCCATCAGCAGCTCGTGCTAGTACCTTTGATTTTTCTGAGCCTTTTTATTACGTCGCTCACGCCATTTTTTCAGGCGCTAGTACAGGCGCTGAAACAGCCAGCTACGGTAGCTTTGCCCAACTTGAAGGAAAACGAGTCGCGGTTGCCGCAGGTGCCTATGCCGAACAACAATTGCGTGATACTAATTATTCATTCACCCTTGTGCGCGCTGAAGATGAGCTTCACTGCTTGCAATTAGTGGTTAAACAGCGCGCCGATGCCTGCGTTGAAGTCACTACCACCTCAAAACATTTGATTGCCAATCACCAGCTCCCCGTGCAGCAAACTAGCCCGCCCTTCTGGCCACTCGCCTATAGTTTTGGGGTGAAAAAAGGCAACCAACAGATGCTGACTTTTATCAATCAGCAACTAGGGGTATTACAAATTGACGGGCGCTACCGCGAGATTTACCAGCGCTGGCAACCGCAACTAGAATGGCAACCCCGCACTTTTACAGATAATTTGAAAGCTGTCGCTTGGTTGCTCGGAGCATTACTGCTGCTGGCTGGGGCTGGTTGGGCATGGAGCTATTCACTGAAAAGCCAAGTTCGCTTTAAAACCTTACGCATCCAGAAAGAGCTTAACGCTAGGCGCAAACTCAATCTAAAATTACAATATCATGCAGAACACGATATCGTAACCGGCTTATATAACCGCCTAGCTTTTAGTAAAAAAGTGCAGCAGCGGTTGCACCAAGAATCACCGGCTGCCTTTGCTGTGGTAGTCATAAAAATTGCAAATCTAGAATCTATCACCACCGTGTTTAGTTACCCCGTAGCCAATGATCTCCTGATTGAGTTTTCTGAACGGTTACGTAAACAAGGATTTATTTTTGCGGCTCATTTTGGCGTTGGCTTATTTGCGGCTGTAGCAGAGGCTGAGCTGACCAACGAACGGCTCGTTGAATTAGCCATGCAACCGCTACAATTCAAATCATTAGATTTTGAGCCGGTTTTAGCATTTGGTATTACGCGCTATCCAAGCAACTTCACCCAAAGCCTCGCCGCACAAATGTTAGTCAAACCGCCAACTGCCGATGAACTGTTACGACAAGCGCTAACTGCGGTTTCGATCGCCCGAAAAGCCGGCCATACTTGGCTAGAATATCAGCCAGAGATTGAGCCCAATGCCGATGATTTGCGCCTACTCAAAGAATTTCATGAGCATGGCATGCGCGATTTTTATCTGGTTTATCAACCCAAACTTGATTTAAGTAGTGAGCAAATCACTGGGGTTGAAGTTTTACTACGTTGGAATCATCCAACCCTTGGCCTCATTGCGCCCACCAAGTTTATTCCGCTGTTTGAAGAATCTGGATTAATTAAACAAGTGACCCGCTGGGTGATTCGACAAACGGTGGCCAGTATGCAACGTCATCAACTTTGTCAGCGTGGCCTGCATGTGAGTGTCAATGTATCCACCCGCGATTTAACTGAAGCGGGCTTTGTTAGTTTTGTAAAACAGGCAGTGCAAGGTATTGATGCCCATTGCTTGCAATTTGAAATCACTGAAACCGGCTTGATTGACGACTCTGAACGGGCCCTAGAGGTACTCACACAACTAAGCGAGTTGGGAATCAAATGTGCGGTGGATGATTTTGGTACCGGCAACTCTTCCATTTCCTATTTAAGTAAATTTCCGGTGGCCGAACTCAAACTCGATCGTAGCTATGTGTTCGATATCAATAACAACGACCGCAACTTAAAAATTGTTAAATCTAGTATCGACTTAGCGCATGCGTTAGGGCTAAAGGTGACCGCAGAAGGAGTTGAGGATTTCGCTGCCATTACTTTGTTAAAACAGCTAGGCTGTGAAAAAGCCCAGGGCTACGTGATTGCTCGCCCCCTCGCCGAGCATGACTTTATCGCTTTGGTTAACAGCCCTTTTCAATGGTCAGCTTCCAGCTAGAGTATTAAGCCCCAATGTTTGGCCGTACGCTTCACTGCTTCAACGTTTTCTGACGCTAAAATGCGGATGGGTGTTTGTGCGTACTGTTTGGGCAATTCAAGGTGTTGTTGTAACCAAGCCACCATAGCTTCACCCGAGTGAATGGTGGTCACGCCACCAAAGTACTGAGCAATTTGCTCAGCAATTAACGGAAAATGCGTGCAACCCAATAACACCACATCAGGCTTCGTCAAAGAGCTGAAGTAATGACGCATGGTCTCCTGTAAAATTGGTCCATCAAATAAAGCTTCTTCTACCATCGGCACAAACAACGGGGTCGCAATAGCATCCATCTGCTCCACCCCAAGCGCCTGAATACGATGTTGATAGGCACCCGAGGCTATGGTTGAACGAGTCGCAATAATTAATACCCGGGTCTGCTTGGTCACCGTCGCTAATTGCTGCAATGCCATCACACCAGGTTCTAGCACCCCATACACAGGCTTATTAGAAAACTGCTGCATAGCTTCTAGCGCTGTTACACTGACAGTATTACAGGCCACTACCACGCAATCCACATCGGCCCCGTTAAAAAACTCAACAGCCTCAAGTGCGTAGCGCGTGACAGTCGCCTTATCTTTGTTGCCATAGGGCACACGAGCGGTATCACCAAAATAAGTGATTTCGCTGAACAAGCCACTTTGCTGCAACGACTTAGCCACGGTTAAACCGCCAACCCCACTGTCAAACACGCCTACTTTCATGGTTCTCTCTTCATTGATTACTAGCTGCTTTGGCGTTTTACAAACTGCGATTTCAACATCATGTCGCCGGCGCCATCTACCTTGCAATCAATGTCATGATCGCCATCGGCAAAGCGCTTAATTGTCGCCTTGGTACCCACTTTCAACACCAACGACGAACCTTTAACTTTTAAGTCTTTAATTAACGTCACTTTGTCGCCTTCGGCCAACGGCGTGCCATTGGCGTCTTTCACTTGAACGGTAGTCTCTTCAGCGACTTCATTCGGGTTCCACTCATAGGCACACTCAGGGCAAATCAACAATGCTTGGTCTTCGTAAACATAACTTGAATTACATTTTGGGCAATTGGGTAGACTCATAATTTTACTTCTTTTAATTAGGCAGATAAGAGTAGCCTGATCATAGCGCTTCTTGTGCATCAAAAGAAAGCGCAGAAAGGAAATCGAGAGCAAAAGATAGTGTTACTTCCGTAAAACTATTAGAGTAAAACCACCCTTATTCACTATCATCGGACCAAGATCATGAAAAAACTGCTCATAATTAGCCTAGTATTTGGTTGTTTTTATAGTCAGCCCCTGGTTGCTCAAACAACAGCGCAAGCGAATGCAACTGAGCAAGTGCAACAGGAAGTGCAAGAAGCCATTGAAACCTTTTTGTATGGCGCCAGTGTGAATGATAGCGCTGCGCACCGTGCCTTTTGGTCAGAACAATTAACCTACACCAGCTCAAGCGGCACACGTTTTGGCTGGCCTGAACTCGCGCAAGGCTTCAGCGAAGCACCGCCGCTTGCAGAAAGCGAGGTCACCGCTTGGTACACCGGTGAAAACTTTGAATTTAAACGCTTTGGCGACGCCATCTTGGTGAATTTCACCTTGGTTCTTACTCCCGTAAATAGCACCGAACCCACCCAGCGATTCTACAATACCGGCGTCTTGCAAAAGCAACACGGCCAATGGCGCGCCGTGAATTGGAACGCTACGAAAGCTATGACCGAATAATGCTGCGACTTGTTGTGCCTAGAGCCTACTAACAGGCCAGTTGTTGCAGCTATATTGCGCAACTTGGCTTACCTAGAACTCTTTGGTCTGGCTTATAGCTTTTTCGAATTGATCGTTTACCTGAGGATAAGCTGTAATAAGCACATCAAAATATCACCAGATTGAGTAACCGGGAGCCAAATGCGCAACATAGTTATACTGCACGAAAACGACGAGTGGTTAGTACCGCTGCGAGCTGAATTTGCCAAGCGCGAAGTCACGGCCATGGAATGGTTTTTAGATACCGGCACGGTCGCTTTTGATGAAGCCCCTGCTGATGCGGTTTATTACAATCGTATGAGTGCATCCTCACACACCCGTGGCCACCGCTTTTCCCCTGAGTTAACGCGTGCGGTACTGACACGACTGGAAAGCTTTGGCCGCACTGTTGTTAACAATAGCCAAGTATTAGCGTTTGAAGTGTGCAAATTATCACAGTATGCCGCCTTGCAACGCGCCGGTCTCAAGGTGCCACGCACACATGCTGTGGTTGGCAAACAGCACCTTGTTGCCGCAGCACAAGCATTCAACCAATGGCCGCTTATTATCAAACCGAACCGCGGTGGTAAAGGCTTGGGCGTACAGCGGTTTGAGTCTGTTGAAACGCTGAAAAACTATTTGGCCCGTACCGATCTTGATGAACCCCTTGACGGTATTTGGCTGTTGCAAGAATACATTCAGCCCCAACAGCCCTTTATTACCCGCGCCGAATTTATTGGCCGCAAGTTTTTATACACAGTTCAAGTCAATACCGAAGATGGCTTTGAACTCTGCCCGGCGGATAACTGCTCTATTGAAGATCAGTTTTGCCCAACCGGCGAGCAAGCCCATAAGTTTTCGATTACCGAGCGCTTCAACAACCACGACATTATTGCCAAGCTTGAAGGCTTCTTAGAAGCGAATCAAATAGACGTGGCTGGTATTGAGTTCATAGAAAATGCTACCGGTGAGTTGTTTGTCTACGACGTAAACACCAACACCAATTATAACCAAGCCGCTGAACAGCGCGCCGGCGTTAGCGCTACGGGTATGGGCGCCATCGCCGATTACCTGATAGAGCTGGCTCGTGACTAAGAAGCAACATTTACCCAGCAAAGTCTGCCCCGTTTGCCAACGCCCATTTAATTGGCGCAAAAAATGGGAACGCTGCTGGGAAGAAGTTATCTATTGCTCAGAACGCTGCCGCCGCTCGAAAATAAAAAAGCCGCTCGAATGAGCGGCTTTTTATTGGAATTGGTGGAGCTGGCGGGAGTTGAACCCGCGTCCGCAATACCTACATCCTCGGTCCTACATGCTTAGTTTGTCATTTAGTTAATCACCAAGTCGCCGACAAACAGGCTACTTAAGGTGACGATCCCGATTGGTTTTAACGCTTTGGCTACGGGCGAAGCCTCCACGCGAGTCTGCTTTGGGGTGAACCGACTGATCCTAGTCTCACAGACAAAGCGCTAGGGGTCGGACTCAGCGGGTTATTAAGCCGCTAAAGCGTAGTTGTCGTCGTTTGCAACTATTATGTTGAGGCTTTTTACGAGGCCAGCCTCACCTCGGCATGCACCTTGGGTTTCGTGTATCCCGTCGAATCCAGATCAGCCCCTAAGGTTAACTTGTCAAAGTCTATCATTGATATGGTGCTGCTGTCAGTAATTTCAAGTGCTAGCAACGTAAATAAAAATCGGCACCATATTGCGTTAGATATTTGTTTCCTCGTATTCTAGCCGCCGTCGATAATAACAACAATAAAGGATAACTTTGTGCGTCACTTTTTATTGCTTAGCAGCCTGTTATTTTTAGCTGGCTGTACTGCAGCTCCTTACTTTCAAGCACCGGCACCTGCTCTCAATGCAAATCAAGAAATCAGTTATCAGCTGTTTACCAATGAGAGCATAAAAACTGCAAGCCATATGCAGGTTCATCTCGACGAAGCTAAAGACATTGCCTACGTGCAGAGCTTTGGCGGTGGCGGCGTGGCGGTTGGCGTCGCCTTCGGGCCACTGGGTGTGCTAGCTAACATTGGCATGATCCAAGCTGAAACCGACGCTGACCTTGAGCAGCTCTATGGCAAATTGCCCTTGCCAGTGGCGGATATGTTTAGTCAAGCCGCGACCAAGCAAGCCATGCAACACAATGCAAACTCAGAGGTTCGCTTTCATCCCTTTGTTCTGGTTGTTCGCGATGAGGATGAAATGCTTCGTATGGGTACGGCGTTAATTGTTGAGGTTGCGCAAGCTGATGGCAGCGTTTGGGGCGGTCGTTATACTCATCAAACCTCGTTACACCTGCCTCTTGCCGACATCGCCGATGGTATGAACGACACCGAACATACCACCGTTCATGGCGCGCTAGAACAGAGCTTTGAAGAGATCCTAGCACTCTACCTTAACGATCGCATGGGTAACTATATCGAGTCTGACCATGTGGTGATTTCGTCAACGTTTTTATCACCTCGGTTTAAGCTTGAAGTTAACGGTAAGGTACTTGAGCGCCATAGCGACCGTGTCACCTTGCGCTCTGGCGCTGGCTTAATATCGCTGCCACTTGATGACAGTTTAACCATGAAAAACGCGACGGTTAAAAAGCCCAAAGCTAGCAGCAAATCTTAAGCTTTATCACTACTCTCCCAATTAACCCGGCGCGCGGCTCAGCACCACGGCTGCGCGCTGCTTCCGCTTACCAAAACCAAAGGCTCGTTTAAAGGTAGCGATAGGAATGGGAATGTATTGCCGTTCTGCGGGCGATTGCCAAGCAAAGGTATCTTGGTCTGGGTCATTAATGTAAACATAATGCTCGTCGGCGGCACATATAAGCACCCAGTGTGGGGCCTTGCTTTCATCGAACACATAAGTACTTATCAGAGCAATGACTAACTTACCCTGCTGTAAATCTGCCATGAGTTGTGCGACTGGGTATTCACCAATAACAATAGGTACTTGCTCTCGTTCTAAAGCAGCGATATCGGCTTCTTGAATACGTGCCATGATTTGCTTTTTATCGCTACTACGCACCGAATCTAACAGCAAAGGGCCAGCTTCGCTAACATGCAGTTCTACTTGTAAACCGCGCTTTAACGCTGCCCGCGCCAGCCCATGTGGACCGCAACCGCCATGCCCAGATGTCATAAAAATGGTCGTTGCTTCGCGCCAGATTTCTAACTCTTCATGATGAGCATCTGCACACGCGATATCAAAGTAAGCCATAGCCATCAAAAGACTAGCAGGGCCACAGGTAAAATCGGTGGTTTGGGTGCGATAAGGGACTAAGCGGGCCTGATCTTGATCTAAATCACTTCGCTTAAATTGCGGTAACAATTTTTGTAGCACCACCGCATCGCTATCATCTTCGTAATATTCAGCACGGATTTCCATATCGTAGTAGCCGGCTGCGTGATACATCTGCAAAACCGCCATGTTGTCTACTTTTACTTCCAGACGCATAAACAAGCAGAAGCGCTCATCGGCAGCATCTTCTGCTGCCTGCAACAGCAGCCTACCGTAGCCACGACGGCGGAATTCTGGATGCACCGCTAAGGAATACAAGCGAGCAAGCTCGGTAGCTTGGCGATACAACACAATGAAATAACCCACCACTTGGTCATCGACACAAAGCACCTGAAAATCGCCCACACCTTGGTCGATAAAACGCTTAAAACTGCGCGCACTGATTCGGTCGGTAGTATAACTCAACGTTTCTATCTGACTCAGC
This sequence comes from Pseudidiomarina fusca, assembly GCF_032227045.1. NCBI lineage: Bacteria > Pseudomonadati > Pseudomonadota > Gammaproteobacteria > Alteromonadales > Idiomarinaceae > Pseudidiomarina > Pseudidiomarina fusca. The sequence continues at coordinate 158,114 of NZ_JANFPJ010000001.1, read as the reverse complement.
TGTGCGACATCGGCGCGTGTCGCTTGGCGTAAAACGACACTGTATTTCTGTATATTTTTCATCAATTTAGCTCATATGGCTTATTGTATTAAACACGCCGACCTGATAAATTCTCGGCGCTTTTAATGAAGCACGACTAAGTGTCTGGTTAACGCTATTATCCGCTTTAAGTTAGCGCTAATACAATCACTCAATAAACAAACAAAAAAAATAAGTAAAATAAGGATATTTGCAATGAATCAAAGTAAGTGGATGGTGGCAATGTTGGCGGCTGTAATGGCTTCCGGTTGTTCAAGTATTGTCAGTAAATCAGATTACCCCGTTAGTTTCGACTCAACCCCAAGTGGCGCTGCCTATGTGTTAACTAACAGCAAGGGTGTCCGCGTCGACTCAGGTGTTACGCCAGCAACTGTAACTCTGCCTTCATCAGCCGGTTATTTTCAAGGCGAAAAATACACCTTAAGTGTCAGTATGCAAGGCTATAGCAGTCGCGATTATACGTTCACTGCAAGTTTAGATGGTTGGTATTTTGGTAATTTATTGTTTGGTGGTTTACCAGGCATGTTGATTGTTGATCCACTTACTGGGGCTATGTTCAATCTGCCTGAACATGTTCATGTACCTCTTGATGCCAGTAATAACAACAAGGGTCAGGTGGTTAAAATTGGTTTTATGGAAGACCTAACCCCAGCCGAAAAACAGCGTTTGGTGCCCATCACCGCGCAATAATCCTGTCGCACCCTCCGGGCGAAAGTGATAAACTAACGCGCAAATTTTTAGCAACGCTTGTTGCTGCTCGAGAGCGCTATGCTCAGAGCCTAGTAACAAGCCGTTGCTCATTCTGCTACGCTGAGGACCGCCCGTGAGTACTACAAAACCTTCTTTAAGTTACAAAGATGCTGGTGTTGATATTGATGCAGGTAATGCTTTAGTTGAGCGCATTAAAGGCGTCACCAAACGTACCAAGCGCCCAGAAGTGATGGGTAACATTGGTGGTTTTGGGGCTTTGTGCGAATTACCCATCAAATACAAACAGCCGGTTTTAGTTTCTGGTACCGATGGCGTAGGCACTAAATTACGGTTAGCTATCGACCTTAAAAAGCATGACACCGTAGGTATCGATTTGGTCGCTATGTGTGTAAACGATTTGATTGTGCAAGGTGCTGAGCCCCTCTTCTTCCTCGACTATTATGCCACCGGTAAACTCGATGTAGACGTAGCAGCCGATGTGGTGACTGGTATTGGTGAAGGCTGTGTGCAAGCTGGTTGTGCCTTGATTGGCGGTGAAACCGCGGAAATGCCTGGCATGTACGAGCATGGGGATTATGACATTGCAGGCTTTTGTGTAGGTGTTGTCGAAAAAGACCGTATTATTGACGGCACTAAAGTCGCACCAGGTGATGCATTAATCGCCTTGGCTTCTTCTGGCGCCCACTCGAATGGCTACTCGTTAGTACGTAAAATTCTAGCTGTAAGCGAGACTGATCCAAGCACCACCATGCTTGATGGCAAGCCATTAGCGGAGCATTTATTAGCCCCTACCAAAATCTACGTCAAATCTGTACTAGCCATGTTGGAGCAGGTTGACGCTCACGCTATTTCGCATATTACGGGCGGTGGTTTCTGGGAGAATATCCCACGCGTCTTACCAGATGCTGCGAAGGCGGTCATCGATGGTAGCAGCTGGCAGTGGCCGTTGGTATTTAACTGGTTACAAGAGCAAGGTAACGTGACCACCAAAGAAATGTATCGTACCTTTAACTGCGGCGTGGGATTAATCATTGCTGTGGCGGCTGATAAAGCAGAGTTAGCGATTCAACTCTTACGTGAGCATGGCGAAGATGCCTGGCAGATTGGTGAAGTTGCAGCTCGCGTTGGCAACGAAGCGCAAGTAGAAATTAATTCATGAAGCGCATTGTTGTTTTAATCAGTGGTTCTGGCACCAACATGCAGGCCTTGGTTGAGGCCTGTCAGGCCGGCAAAGTGGCTGGCCAAGTGGTCGCTGTGATCAGCAACAAAGCAGAAGTGGCAGGCTTAGAAAAAGCCGCTGCTGCTGGCATTGCAACGGCGGTGCTATCTCATCGAGAGTTTGCGACGCGCGAACTCTACGATGCCCAGTTACAGCAGTTGGTAGATAGCTATCAGCCTGATTTAGTGGTTTTAGCTGGCTTTATGCGAATTCTTACCGCTGACTTTACCCGTCATTACCATGGTCGTATGCTTAATATTCACCCCTCTTTGTTGCCTAAATACAAGGGCGTAAACACCCATCAACGGGCGCTCGATGCTGGTGATGAAGAACACGGTGTGAGTGTGCACTTTGTTACTGAAGAGTTAGATGGCGGCCCCGTGATCTTGCAGGCAAAAGTGCCTATTTTTGCTGATGATACCGCCGCTGATTTGCAAGCTCGTGTGCATACGCAAGAGCATGCGATTTATCCGTTAGTGGTGCATTGGTTTTGTAGCGGCAGGTTGCATCTGAGCGCTGCGGGTGCGGTGCTGGATGGGCAGTTATTAGGCCCGGCTGGTTACGCCGAAGACTAATCTGCCCTGTTGCTTATGGCTTACTGCGCTGATTGGCTCTCTTACTGTCTTTCTTACTGTCTTTCTTACTGTCTCTCTTAATGCCTCAGTAGTTGCCTCAGTAATAGCGAGGCAACTTCGTCACCATCTTTGCGCTGTGTCATCTTCACTAGCATATAATCCAACTCAGGCGCTAACCAATAGTCAGTTTCGCGCCGCGAATTCTCGCGCACGCGCACCACTTTTATGGCCTCGATATCACCGTAGGGTAAACGCAAGGTTTCACGCGCCTGCACTGCATAGATAAGCTCATCTGCTTGGCCTTTTTCATCCAATACGTGGTAAGTTAATTCAGCCCCATTATCAGCCCCGGCCACATCTAACCGTAATTGTTCAATATGTGAGGCTTCGTCAATCCGTTGCGCCAACCAAGGCAGACTGAGAGGCTGCTGTGTAGCCTGATCGATAATCTGTTGTTGCGACCAATCAAAGGTTCCAGCAAAGCCTTTATCGCGCCCGGTACCTGTGCGTTTGTATTCCATGGATTGCGATTGCACTTTGCCTTCGTGCAGCACAAATTTGCTCCAAAACCGGCGCCGATCAGATAAAAACAATAAACTGATTTCAGTTTCCGTGTAGAGACTGTAGGTGTTGTTAGTAGCATCGTAACTGAGTTCGCGCACTGCTTCACCATATTGACTACCGCCACGATGTACCTCGTACCTAGCCTCGTAAGGCTGCAACAGGTCTGGCTCTGCCGCCACTGCCTCGCTCATCGAGAGCGACAACAACAGAGCGATACCAGTAACTGCAGAGAGGTAGCTCAAAGTGCTGCTGTGAATCGGTAAGCCCAGCTTGCGCAAAATCGCCATCGTTGTGTTCCCCATCGTTGCTTGCTAGCAGTTTACCCACTGTAGCTTAACTAGTGGCTGCTGTTAACACTCAATCAGACCCATACTTGACTAAATAGTTTAACTGCTTGTTCGCTGCCAGGCATTAATTTCACTTGAAAATAGTGATCAAATTGACTACCCTCGTCGTATCATTACTGGTCAGACCTCTAACATTATAACGGAGTCGAAACATGAGTGTCGCCTTATGGGTTATAGCCACCCTAGTGGTACTAGGTGGTTTTTTATATTTTCGTAGTTCATTGCTAGCCACCAGCTTAGGCTTGGTGGGTATGTTTGCCATTGGTAGTTGGTTCGACATTGTCGGCCCAGTGCTATGGACGCTACTAGCTATTATCTTAATTCCGCTTAACTTTACGGCGTTTCGTCGTGGCGTCTTGTCAAAAGCCTTATTAGGTGCGTACCGCAAAGTCATGCCGGAAATCTCCGAAACCGAGAAAGATGCTATCGATGCTGGTACTACTTGGTGGGAAGGTGAATTATTCCGTGGTGCTCCAAAGTGGAAGAACCTGCACAGCATTCAAAAAGCCGAACTGTCAGCAGAAGAACAAGCTTTTCTTGACGGTCCTTGTGAAGAAGTTTGCAAAATGCTGAATGACTGGGAAGCCACTCATGAGCTAGCCGACATGCCTGAAGATGTGTGGCAATATCTTAAAGATCACAAATTCTTCGCGATGATCATCAAGAAAGAATACGGTGGTTTAGAGTTTTCAGCTTATGCGCAATCTCGAGTGTTACAAAAGCTGGCTGGGGTAAGTACTATCTTGGCTTCAACCGTAGGTGTTCCTAACTCGTTAGGCCCAGGTGAGTTGTTGCAACATTACGGCACCAAGGAGCAAAAAGACCATTACTTACCGCGCTTGGCGAATGGCCAAGAAATTCCATGTTTTGCGCTAACAAGCCCAGAGGCTGGTTCAGATGCTGGATCTATTCCAGACACTGGAGTTATCTGTAAAGGCCAGTGGAACGGTGAAGAAATCGTTGGTATTAAGCTTAACTTTAATAAGCGTTACATTACGTTAGCCCCTGTAGCTACCGTGTTAGGCTTAGCGTTCAAACTGTATGACCCTGAGCATTTATTAGGTGATAAAGAAGAGCTAGGTATCACTGCCGCTCTGATTCCGCGTGATACCGCTGGCGTTGATATCGGTCGCCGTCACTTCCCACTCAACGTACCATTCATGAATGGTCCGATTCGTGGTGAAGACGTGTTCGTACCCTTAGATTACATTATCGGTGGTCCAAAAATGGCCGGTAAAGGCTGGCGCATGTTGGTTGAGTGTCTCTCGGTCGGCCGTGCTATTACTCTACCTTCTAATAGTGCTGGTGGGATTAAATCTATCGCGTTAGCAACCGGTGCTTATTCTTACATTCGCCGTCAATTCCGCTTACCTGTTGGTAAAATGGAAGGTGTACAAGAAGCCCTAGCTCGTTTAGCTGGTAACGCCTACTTGATGGATGCAGTCACCAGTTTTTCTACCAAAGGTATTGATTTAGGCGAGAAGCCGTCGGTGATCTCAGCCATCGCTAAATATCACATGACAGAAAAACTGCGTGCCTGTATGGACGATGCCATGGATATCCATGGTGGTAAAGGCATCTGTTTGGGCCCGAATAACTACTTAGGCCGCGGTTACCAAGGCGTACCGGTAGCTATTACGGTAGAAGGTGCGAACATCCTTACCCGTAACCTGATGATTTATGGTCAAGGTGCAATTCGCTGCCATCCATATGTACTAGAAGAAATGCTAGCTTCAGCTGAGACCGGCAAAGCTGGCCTAGAACGCTTTGATAAAGCTATCTGGGGTCACATTGGCTTTGGCATGAGTAACTTTGTTCGTTCTTTGGTACTTGGTTTAGGTTTCTGGCGCTTCAGTAACGCACCATACGGTGACAGTACTGCTCAATACTACAAGCAAATGAACCGTTTCAGTGCCAACTTAGCGCTGCTTTCTGACGTAGCTATGGGTGTCTTAGGTGGTTCATTGAAGCGTAAGCAACGCATTTCTGCACGCTTAGGCGATATGTTGAGCTACTTGTTTATTGCGTCTGCCACACTCAAGCGTTTTGAAGACGAAGGCCGTCAGCAAGCTGATTTACCTTTGTTACATTGGGCACTGCAAGATACCTTGTACAAGCTTCAAGAAAGCCAATTAGCGCTATTAGATAATTTTGGTGGTGTTGGTGCGGTCATGAAAGCTGTCATGTATCCATTTGGTCGCATGGTGAAACGTCCATCGGATAAGCTGGATAGCAAAGTGGCGAAAATCTTGCTGAAGCCAAACGAAAGCCGTGAACGTCTTGGCGCAGGTCAATTCTTATCACCAGAGGGTCAGTTTGGCTATTTAGAGCAAACCTTGCGTGACATCATCGCTGCTGAAGAGTTGTTTGATCGAGTACGTAAAGCTGCGGATAACCGCCGCCTGCCATTCATGTTCTTGGATAAAGTGGCTGAACAAGGTAAGCAGCTTGGCGTATTAAACGACGATGAAGTAGCCTTGCTACAACGTGCTGAAGCAGGTCGCTTACGAGTGATCAACGTGGACGATTTTGCTCACGAAGACCTACTAGCCGGCAAAGCAGCACGTGACTATGCCCTAGCTCAAGCGAATAAAGCCGCTGACGCTGCCTAATCTTGATTAGGGTCAGAGTGCTTTAAATAGCACCAATCAAAGGCCAATCCTCGCGATTGGCCTTTTTTATGTGTACAATTCAGCGCTTGAAACGATTCGAAACCTACTATAAGTACAAACAACAGGAGCTTTTATTGCATGCCGCAAGCATCCTCGACAGCAACTAAAAGAGGCGCCTTTACGCGTTTTCTCGATACAGTAGAATATTTGGGCAACCTACTGCCCCACCCCATTACCCTTTTTGCATTATTTGCCATTGGTATTGTGCTGTTGAGCGGCATTGCCAGTTATTTTGGCTTAAGTGCTCTTGATCCCCGTCCAGGTGGTGCCGAGATTGAGGTGGTGAGCTTACTCAATGCCGAAGGTATTCAACGCATTGTTACTGGTTTGGTGACCAACTTTACCGGTTTTACCCCATTAGGTACGGTATTAGTGGCATTACTTGGGGTAGGTATTGCTGAACGTTCAGGCTTGTTATCAGCAGCAATGCGAGGGCTCGTCATGAACGCTCATCCGCGCGTCGTTACCGTCGCTGTGGTCTTTTCTGGGGTTATTTCTAATACCGCAGCCGAGCTAGGTTACGTGGTCTTGGTACCGCTTGCCGCGATGATTTTCCATTCCCTCGGGCGCCATCCATTAGCTGGTATGGCTGCAGCTTTCTCGGGCGTATCTGCCGGTTATAGCGCTAACTTGCTGATTGGTACTGTCGACCCGCTCTTAGCTGGTATCACCACCAAAGCTGCCAACCTGATTGATCCTGACTATTATGTAGGCCCTGAAGCTAACTGGATGTTTATGTTCGCTTCTACCTTCTTAATTGCCATTATGGGTACGCTGGTTACTGAGAAAATCGTCGAACCTAAACTAGGCAAATACGATCCAAAAGAAGCGACTATCAACTTAAAAGAACAAACGATTGAGCCACTCTCTAAGCTAGAAAAACGTGGTTTGATAGGCGCCGGCTTAAGCTTTTTAGCACTGGGTGGCTTGTTGGCCTTAACCATAGTGCCTGAGTGGGGCATTTTACGTCACCCTGAAACGGGCGAAGTAGCTGGCTCACCTTTCTTAAAGGGCATAGTGACCTTTATTTTTATCACTTTTGCTATTCCAGGCTTTGTTTACGGCCGTATCACCAACGTCATGCGCACAGACCGCGATGTAATTGATGCGATGTCTGATAGCATGAGTACCATGGGCATGTACATTGTGCTGGTGTTTTTTGCGGCGCAGTTTGTAGCCTTCTTCGGCTGGACTAACTTTGGTAGCATTCTTGCCATTAAAGGCGCCACCTTCTTGCAGGATGTGGGATTAACCGGCCCAGCGGTGTTTATTCTGTTTATTCTGATGTGTGCGTTCGTCAACCTGATGCTAGGCTCGGCATCGGCGCAATGGGCCATTACAGCACCGATTTTTGTCCCTATGCTGATGTTGATTGGCTACGCTCCAGAGGTCATTCAAGCAGCTTATCGAATTGGTGACTCGGTCACCAACATCATCACCCCTATGATGAGCTATTTCGGACTTATTTTAGCGGTCGCGGTACGCTACAAAAAGGATACCGGGATTGGGACCATGATTGCGATGATGCTGCCTTACACGATTGTTTTCTTATTAGGTTGGGCAAGTTTCTTCTTTATCTGGGTATTTGGCTTAGAGCTACCGGTGGGCTGGTGGGGAACACCTACTTATTACACACCTTAAGTTGTCGGGAAAATACCAACCCACCCATAAAAAAGCCGCGCGAACTTTCGAGCGGCTTTTTTGTTGGATAACTATAGCTTCAATCCCTATCTAGAGCCTTAGGCTGGACGGCGTAAGACTCGATACATGACCACCGCAGTAAGACCGCAGGCTCCCATCATATAAAGCATAGCTAACGGGTCGTAGTGTCCGAGCACATTCACCAACGCAGAAATAATGCCAGCAATCAAGAATTGCAGACTTCCGGTTACTGCAGAAGCCGAACCGGCTCGCTCTTGCTGCTCTGCTAACGCTCCTGCCATGGCATTTGGAAACACCATGCCGAGCGTACTGATGTACATAAAGAGTGGGATAATAACGCCCCAAAAGCCCCAGTTATAATGCCCAGCGATAAACAGTACTAAGGCAATCAAACCCAATACTGGCAGTGATTTATTCAGAATTTTGCGAGAATCATGACGTCGTAATAACCACGCATTCAATTGCGATAGCCCAATAATGCCTACAGCATTTAAGCCAAAGAGCCAACTGTAATGGGTGGGCGACAAACCAAAGTGTTCAATAAACACCAAGGGGGATGCGGTGATGTAGGCAAACATGCCTGATTGGGCTATGCCACCACTTAACGAATAACGCAAAAAGCTGCGGTCGCGCAGAACGCCCCAATAAATGGGCAAACTTGATCTAATTCGTACGGCTTGGTTGGGTAAACGTGTTTCTGGCAAGCGAATATGAACTATCGCCAAACACGCTACCGCTAGCGCGGCCACAATAATAAAAATAGCTTGCCAACCAAACGCAGCAGTAACATAAGCGCCCATCAAGGGCGCTAAGATCGGTGCTATCCCCATCACCAAAATCAAAAACGAAAACACCTGGGCTGAAGCTTGTGGCGTATACAAATCTCGCACCATAGCTCGCGCAATAACCATGCCTGCACAAGAGCCTATCGCCTGTAAAAATCGCAACACGATGAGGCTTTCAAGATTGGGCGCATAAGCACAAGCAAGGGAGGTAACAATATACAACGCCAAGCCAAAATAAAGAGGCGGCTTTCGACCAAACCGATCCGATGCTGTTCCGTACAGTAACTGGCCAATAAAGAGGCCGAGAAAAAATGACGTTAGCGATAACTCAACACGATTCGTAGGTGTATTGTAGCTTTCGGCGATAGCACCGAAAGCTGGTAAATACATATCAATAGAGAGTGGACCAAAAGCAGTGAGTAGCGCCAGCACCACCACCACAATATCAAAGCGTGCTGTATTAGATACGGTTACCGGCATGTTACTGCACCGGCTGATAGCTAAGAGTACTATGCTCGCTAGGTCGTTTAATGGTTTGTTGTGCTCGCGCCCAGTCTACAAACGACTGCGCATAATTAACGTAAGTATCGTTAACGCGGCCTTGCGCTTGCAAATCAGCCAGCAAACTCCAACCATCATTACCACCGGCTAAAAAGCTGTTGGTGATCATGATATAAGTTTGCTCTGGCTGTACTGGCTGCCAAGCCTTGCTGCGGCGATTTTGCACAGCGAGCTGACTAACACGCTGCCCTTCGGGTTGCTTCATATCAACCGCAAATCTTACCCCCGCACCATGCGGATAAGCACCATCAGAGCCGCCAGCGGAGACGGCATAAGCTAATGCTTGCTCGAGTACCTGATGCAGTTCTGCCCCGCTAATCTGCACTTCTACCAAGGTGTTGGAGAAGGGTAAAAGACCATAGGCATCGGCAACGGTAAAACGGCCTGATTTAATTTCGTTACGCACGCCACCGCCATTTTGTAGAGCGAAATCAGCTTGCGGCGCACTTGCTAAAAAAGCTTCAGCGACAACGCGGTGAGCATCTGAATAAGTTCCTGGCCCGCATTGCGCTGGTACTGGTCCCATCCGCTTAAGACACAAACGTTCAGGTACGTCAGCGATAACCTGCATGGTTAATTCTTCTAACTGAACCTGATAGCCGCTTAGCAGCTCAGTTACGTCGCTATCTCCCGCTTTTGCCCAAAATTGCGGTAATTGGGCTAATGCATGGGGCGCCTCTGGGCTCAATAAAAGGTGTGATTGACCGCCACAGCTCGCTACTTGATCACCGTTAAAGTCTATCACTAACTCACCCACCACTTGGCTATATTCCCACGCATGAACGACACACACAGGATCACCATCAAGATTCACTGTTTGCATCGGGTAGGGGCCAACACTAGGTAAACCAAACCGTGCGTAATCGCCAAGCAAGGTGTGTGAATCACCACCGACAATAAAATCAATAGCAGGTAACTTCTCAGCTAAAGTCAAATCGTTGCGATATTGAATGTGAGTTAGCAAGCCAATCTTTTCAACCCCCAGCCGCTGCAATTCAGCAACATAGTAAGCGGCTGTAGTGTATTCATCAGCAAACGTAGTGGTTGCATCGGGTTGCGATGAGTTTTTCGTTTTAACAGCAATATCGAGCCCGATCAGGCCTACTTTCTCGCCGCCAACATTGAAAATCGTATAGGGCTGAAAGCTGTCCCAGCGCGTTTTTGGCGTAAGCGGTGAGACTCCTACTTCTGGCTCAACATTAGCACCTAGCACCACCGTGCTACAGTCGCTCATCGCTAAAAAATCCAAGAAGGTTTTCAAGCCTTTGTCACCACTATCAAACTCGTGGTTACCCAAGGCAAAAGCATCAAAGCACACATGGTTCATGAGTGCCGCATCTGCTTCACCATTAAACAGGGTATAAAACAAAGTGCCGGTAATAGCATCTCCCGCATGCAGGGTTAACACATGCTGATGTTTATTCCGAATGTCTTCAATAGCAGCTGCCACAGCGGCAAAACCACCACTTTGCAAGCGGTGATCTTCGCCTTTGTAACTGATAGCCGTTCGCTGTCTTGGCACCAGGTGCGAGTGGTGGTCGTTAATATGGGCTACGGCCAACTGAAACGGCTGCGGTTGTTGTACCTGCGCACAACTTGCTAAGAGCAACCCAACTAAGCCTATTCCAATACGTTTCAACATCAACTTACCACTCCCATTTAAGATTAAACTCACACCACAACTCATGCCCAAGCGTTAAGATTTAGCTTACTTAATTAAACCAATTTCACGCAGCCGCTCAAGCAAATAATCATCGGCGCTGATAGGTTCAAATCGCTGTGGGTTTTCATCGCTAATACAACTTGCTAACGGAGTGATCATCACATCCGGATTAAAGTGCAAGAAGAATGGAATGGAGTAACGCGATTTTGCACTGAATGGTGCCGGTGGATTCACCACGCGATGGGTAGTTGATGGCAACACCCCGTTGGTTAAACGCTGTAACATATCACCCACGTTACAGATAATAGCGCCTTCGATGATGGTCACCGGAATCCAACTACCGTCTTTGGCTAAGACTTCTAACCCAGGTTCACGTGAGCCAACCAGTAGCGTTAACACGTTAATGTCTTCATGGGCACCTGCACGCACTGACGGTGTGCCCTCATCGATGATGGGTGGGTAGTGCAACGGACGTAAAATGGAGTTACCGAAATTTACTTTATCGTGAAAGAAATCTCGAGGCTGTTTTAGATACACGGCTAAAGCTTCAAGTACCTGTAAACCCAACGCATCGAGTGCTTCATAAAGCTTTAAAATCTTGGTTTTAAAAGCAGGAAGCTCTTGTGGCCATACGTTCGGCGTTAATTGCTTGTACGGTGCAACCCCTTCGATTTCCCGGCCAACATGCCAGAACTCTTTTAAATCTACATGTTTAGCATCTTTTGCAATCTCAGTTCCAAATGGCGTGTAACCACGTGCGCCGCCACCGCCAGGAATATGGTACTGTTTTTTCACCGCTTCAGGTAACGCGAATAAATCACGGCAAATATCGAGTGCATCATCAATCAACTGTTGCTCGATACCATGTTTAGTTAAAGCCACAAAACCATGTTGCTCGTAGCCAGCGCCAACATGCTGTGCAAATGCATCAAAATCTTGCCCATACAGGCTCATATCAATGTGCGGTATTGAATTCATCGGTTGTTTATCCAAAGCGGTGTGTCATCAAGATTTAAACGAATAAAGTACTTAAAACCAAGGGGCTGGCTGGGTAAAGGTTCAGTAAACCCACTAGGTAAGTTGCCTTACGCTTGCTAATGTTAGGCTCGTAGTGTAGCAAAAATGCAGTAAAAAAGTGAGGAGAATCACGATGAAATTGCTAAATAAAATCATGCTTTCTGTGGTCGCAACGGGGGCTGTTATGGCCAGCTCAGCTAGCTTTGCTCAGAGCAGTAATGATGCCCAAACGAGTCCTCGTTATTCGGCATACAACTATGGCAGCATTGGTATCACCAATCATGATGGTGGTGATAGCATCATTGCCCAAGGTAGTTATGAATTTAGCAGTCCTTATTACGTGAGTGGTTACTACCGTAATTTTGATAGCGATACTGCCGGAAGCAACGATGCCTTCGGCATCAAATTAGCCCGTTATTTTTGGTTAAGCCAAGGCTTAACAGCTGATCTTGGAGTACGTGCTGGTAACGTAGACTGGGGCCCTGTTGATAGCAGTTTTTGGGGCGTTGAAGGCATTCTGCGTCAACGTATTGACCAATTTGAAGTGTATGCTGGCGCGGGTTGGGTAGATTACAGCGATGCTGGTACCGACAATCAGTATCAAGTTGGGGTGAACTATTATCTCCAAAATAATCTGTCGGTTGGTGTCGGCTATCAGGATGATGAATTTGGTGATGGCTTACGCTTGCGAGCAAGCTACCACTTCTAAGCCTAGCCCCTACCCTTTTTAAGAATATGAGGTATGCTCTGTGCATGAATGATGCTGACGTACGGAGCAATTTATGGCACAGCTTCCTAGTTTTTTAGAAATGTATCGCGATCTTATTGCGATCCCTTCTGTTTCCTGTCTTGATACCAGCTGGGACACCAGCAATAAGCCCGTTATCGAAAAATTAGCCCGTTGGTTTGAAGCTCTTGGTTTTCAAATCGATGTGCATGAACTCGACCATCAGGCCGGTAAATTTAACTTGTTGGCTCATTACGTACCCGACGGCTGCGACAGCGGCGGCTTACTGCTCGCTGGTCATACTGATACAGTGCCCTGGGACGAAGGTCGGTGGACTCAAGATCCTTTTAAACTTCGTGAAGCCGACGGCCGTTTATATGGGCTTGGTAGTGCTGATATGAAAGGTTTTTTCGCTTTTGTATTAGAAGCACTACGAGGTATCGATTTAACCAAGCTACGTCAGCCCCTCTATATTATCGCCACGGCAGATGAAGAGACCACCATGGCTGGGGCTCGTGAGCTCGATGCATTTGGCCACTTAAAACCCGCTTATGCGGTGATTGGTGAACCGACCAATATGGTGCCGGTCACCGCCCACAAAGGCCATCTAACCGAGGCCATCAGGGTTACCGGTAAATCCGGACATAGTTCCAATCCTGCCGCGGGCATCAATGCCATTGAAGTGATGCACGATGTGATCACGGAATTACGTGTCGTACAGCATGAATTTCGCGAACGCTATCATGATAGTACTTTTGTGGTGCCCTATCCGACCCTAAATTTTGGCGCTATTCATGGCGGTGATGCGGCTAACCGTATTTGTGCTTGTTGCGAATTACACCTCGACATGCGCCCGCTACCAGGCATGAATATCAGCGATTTATACGGCATCATCGATCAACGTTTAGCCGAAGTAAAAGCTAAGTATCCTGGCGCTATTTGTTTAGAACACATGCATGAGCCGATTCCTGGCTATCGCTGTGAGCCTGATTCAACGATTGTGCAACTCGCACAACAACTTACTGGCAACCAAGCGGAGCCAGCTAATTACTGCACTGAGGCACCATTTGTGCAAGAGTTAGGCTGTCAGACCATTATTATGGGCCCCGGCAGCATTGCCCAAGCCCATCAGCCTGATGAATACATTCGCATTGATGAAATTGCTCCGGCACAAAATCAATTGCGCGAGTTAATTCAACGCATCTGTTTATAGAGCCGTTCTCACAATTAACAAAGCCCGCATACACCACTATGGCTGCATGCGGGCTTTTCTGTGTGCTAAAGAATAGCGCTTAGTCTACTGACTTTTCAGGAAACAACATCATGCTATTAGCACCATCATTGCCAATATCTGAGTTAGCACGAGGTACATACTGATCCACTCGAATCACGCTAACGCTGCCATCCTCAGCAACCTCTAGATCAAACGCGATCCAGGTATCATTAGTACCATCGGTATCTTCATCTTGGCTGGGTGCGAAAACGTAGTTCTCACCGTTCACCTGTAGTTCTACCCGCGTAGGCGATTGGAACACAGTGCCACTGCCGCTGTAATGATGCACGGCATAGCGATAAATACCAGGATACGGGAAAGCTGGTACCGTAGTAACTTCAGGCCCGTAACTCGAAGTATCATCAACATCTAAATCTATGGTGACACCATTGACGGTTTGATTGCTATTGCTGTAGTAGATTCGGAAACGTTCAGTGCTGGCCTCGCCATTCGGCACGGTAGGTCCCATAAAATGGGTGTCTAAATCGCGTGGATTTTCGCCCCAAGTTAAAGTAACACGCATGGCTCCTGGCACTGCGACCACGCACTCTGGCAAGGTCATATCTTCACTACCAGTAACTAACGGAAAGGTGGTACTGATGCCACTGGCGTCATCCACTGAGATAAGGATCTGACTATTGGGCCGTACCCGAATCGAATAATCTCCTTCGCCATTGGTATAAGCCGAAGAGCGACCGATATAATTCACCCCTTCCGCACGGATCCGAACGTTGCGACGCGGTGTCACACCATCTTCTTCAAAAACACAACCATTCACTCGAATCGAATCAAACAGCACATCTGCATTCCAGGTGGAGAAATGTCCAACCACACCTTCATAATACTGAGCGCCGCTGCTGCTATCCGTTTGCAAGGTTGCTTCGCCTTCAACTTCCCAGATACCAGTCACTTCATTGAAGTGAATAAGCGGAATCGTTGCCGGCGGTGATGTCGCCCGTTGCGCTAGTGGGATGCGGATAGTTGCTTGGGTACCTTCAGCAAGGTTAATGGCCCCGCCACTGCTATCAGAAAAACTAGCGTCAATAGCACCAAACGACTCAATCAGTTGCACCACATCTTGCTCTGGATCATAGGCTTCATACTCGCCGGGCATAATGTCTGGATCCGATGATGCATCGATATTAGTCAACTTCGCCGTCACCTCGCCGGTCACCACTTCACCGGCAGCATTAACAAACGCATTAGCTGGCAAATCAACCGCCATCGGTGAATCAGTAACCGTTACCATGGTAGCTGCGGCGGCGTCAAAATTAACTTGAGCATCCACAGCTATCATCGCTACCGAGGTACTGGTAATAGGGTTTTCAGTACTGGTGCGCGCTACATCTGAACGGCTAGCAAAACCATCAGCAATAGCGCGTAACACGAGGCGCTCTTGGTAGCCGACACCACTTATAGTTACTCGCCCTTCGCTGTTCGTTTGCACATTGTCGAGTAATGAATAAGAGCTATCGTCCTCAATTCCAGCATCAGCCTCGCCGCTGAATACATAAGCTTCTACCGAGGCATCAGCAATTGGCATGGCTGTTTGATAGTCAGTGACCAACACGGAGACAGAGCCAAAGGTCGAACAAGTTACCTCTATGGAAGGCGCTGTTTCACCTACAGTAAATTCAGCTGGCGTAACGCTACAGGTATGGCCAACTAATTCATCCACACTTAATTGCACCTGATCACCTGGGCTGACCGGCTGCTCTAACTGCACATCTCCGGTAGTAAGCGCTTGACTGTAGGCTTCTCCATTAATGCTGTAGTTGAGCGTTAGTTCACGACTATTACCAGCAACTGTACATTGCATGGCAAAGGTTGGAGCCACCACCTCGTCTTCACAGGTTAAGGCTAAATCGGTGATGTCCTCTCCGGCAAAAGTCACTTGTTCAGGATCAATCGTACAAACTTGCCCGTCTGGTGCTGCTACTACCGCTAGGTCTACTAAAGCTAAATTAAACATAGTCAAGTGTTAGTATTGTGTAAATAAAAGCCGATAGATTTTTTATAAGCATTTCTTTTAATGTAAGATTTTGTCTAACTAACACTACCCAAAACGCGCTTTACTGGCGCAAAGCTGCGACGGTGGATGACGCAGGCCCCCTGTTCACGCAAGATTGCCAGATGTGCAGGGGTTGGGTAGCCCTTATGTTTGGCAAAATCATAGTGAGGAAACTGCTGGTGCCACTCCAACATTTGTCGGTCGCGCTCTACTTTGGCCAAAATCGAAGCAGCGCCAATACATTCATGTAAGCCATCCCCACCAATCACTGCCTGGGCTGGCACCTGTAACTGCGGTACATGGTTGCCATCCACTAACACCATACTTGGCGCAACTGGCAGCCCTGCCACGGCTCGTTGCATCGCCAACAGCGAAGCCTGCAAAATGTTAAGGTCATCAATTTCACTAGCACTACATTGCGCTATCGCCCAATACAAAGCTTTTTCTTTGATCTCGAGACTCAAAGCTGCACGTTTTTTCTCCGAGAGCTTTTTCGAATCATTAATGCCCACAATCGGCTTGGCAGGGTCTAAAATAACCGCTGCTGCCACCACAGGCCCGGCAATAGGGCCGCGCCCTGCCTCATCAGTACCACAAATCATAACTTTCATCTTGTTGTTGAAGGAACATGGGGTATGATACTTTCGTCTTAATCATAATAACAATACAACAAGGGGTTTTCTCATGTCTGGTTCGCAAGAATCGTCTACCTTGCTTAATCGCATTCTCGACAAAGTTGAACGGGTAGGTAATAAACTACCTGATCCTGCCGTCATGTTTTTTGGCTTATTGGTGATTGTGTGGGTACTCAGTTACCTGCTCGCTGGCATTAACTTTAATGCTATCCACCCGCTTACGGGCAATAATGTGGAAATCACAAACTTGCTGGCGGGCGACAAAATGGCTGACTTCCTCGCCAACATGGTCAATACCTTTATGGGTTTTGCGCCCTTAGGCGTCGTTTTGGTTGCGATGCTTGGGGTGGGTGTAGCTGAGCGCAGTGGTTTTATTAACGTAGCCATTAAACTGATGCTTAATGTCACGCCAAAAATGCTGCTCACGCCGGTCCTCATTCTTATTGCAATTGTCAGCCATACCGCCGTAGATGCCGGTTATGTGTTGGTTATTCCGTTAGGCGGGGTGATTTTCTACGCTGCAGGACGCCATCCTCTTGCTGGTATTGCAGCAGCTTTTGCCGGGGTCTCCGGTGGCTTTAGCGCAAACTTTGTACCTTCCGCTATCGATCCGCTCTTGCAGGGATATACCTTAGCGGCTGCGCAAATTTACGACCCTTCTATTCAGTTAAATCCGCTCAATAACTACTTCTTTACCGCTGCATCATCGCTGGTGGTGGTTGCTGTGGGTTGGTTTTTAACCGATAAAGTGATTGAACCACGGTTAAAGAAGACCGCCACAATTGATGGTGATCAAGAAGATATGCCAGTGCTAGACGATGTTACGCCTCGTGACCGTAAAGCTTTTTATGCTGCTACCTTGACCATGGTTTTGGGTTTAGTTGCCCTGTTCTTTGCCGCCACGGCAGAAAATACTCCATTAGCAGATCCAACTGGCGAGTTAAAATCTTTTGCGGCACCGCTGATGCAAATGATAGTCCCGTTGATTTTCTTGCTCTTTATCGTACCAGGCATAGTGCACGGCTATATCTCTGGTAACTTTAAAAACTCACAAGATGTCATTAAAGCCATGAGTAAATCGATGGAAGACATGGCCTACTACATGGTCATGGCATTCTTCTGTGCGTTATTCATTAAAGCCTTTGGCGATTCTAACCTAGGAACTCTACTCTCCATCAAAGGTGCTCAGTTCTTAAGTTCACTGCAGTTATCTGGCGGGGTCACCATGGTTGGCTTGATCATGCTGGTAGCATTTATCAATCTATTCTTGGGCTCATCATCTGCGAAGTGGGCGCTGCTGTCGCCGATTTTTGTACCTATGCTGATGCAATTAGGTTACTCACCTGATTTAACTCAGGCTGCCTATCGTGTAGGTGACTCGGTTAGTAATATTATTACCCCGTTATTGCCTTACTTCCCGTTAGTGGTGTTGTATTGTCAGCGCTATGTGAAGGGTACTGGTATCGGTTCGTTAGTAGCTATGATGCTACCCTTTACCTTTACTTTGTTGATCCTGTGGTCCGCCTTCTTAATCATTTACTGGATGATTGGTTTTCCACTAGGTATTCAAGCTAACTACATTTACCCTGCAGGCTAACAGGTATGAGTTACTATCAAGGTAAAACCGTGTGGCTAACCGGTGCCTCCTCAGGCATCGGCTTAGCCATGGCTGAACAGCTAGCCAGCGCCGGGGCTCATTTAATTCTTACCTCGCGTCGCGCTGAGGTATTAGAGCAAGTACGGCAACAACTTGCTCATCCAGAGCGCCACCAAATCTTGGCTCTTGATTTGAATCAGCCGGAGCATGCGGCGGCACAAGCACAGGCGGCCTTGGGTGATCAAGTTATCGATATCCTCATCAATAATGCCGGTGTTTCGCAACGTTCGTTGATTCTAGACACCGACTTAAAAGTCTATCGGCAATTAATGGAAATTGACTATTTTGCCGTGATTGCGCTAACCAAATTGGTGTTACCGCGGATGGTGGAACGGCGCGCTGGACACATAGTTACGGTATCTAGCGTTGCCGGCAAAGTCGGAACCAAACTCCGCAGTGGTTATAATGGTGCTAAGTTTGGGGTGATTGGCTTTATGGACTCGTTAAGGGCTGAAATGACCAGCCATGGTTTGGTGGTCACTTCTATTTTACCTGGTTTTATCAACACCCAAGTGGCGCACAATTCCCTTACTGGTGACGGCTCAGCGTTGGGTCATGCTGACCCTGATAATGCTGGGGGCATTTCAGCAGCAGAATGTGCCAAACGCTCGTTAGCGGCCATCGCTAAGCAACAAGCTGAGGTGGTGGTGGGCTCAGGCGTATCCAAACTGGCGCCATGGTTACAACGCTTTGCTCCCGGGCTAGTGCGTCGTATGGTTGCCAATCGATAAGTAGCTTGATGAACCAGCAAGCTTCAGCGCTTGCTGGTCAAGCGCCAGCCTAATAACCCACCAAGTAGTAATGCCAGTACCACCAATGCGTACCACACATTACGTTGATCAAAGAATCGCCCTTGTTGGCTAAACTTGATACCCGTGGGTTCATTCCATTGCCCACCTAGATAGCGTGCACGAACCTCAAAGCGATAATTACCCGGAGGTAACGAGGTGTATTCCACTGCGGTAGCGCTGCCACGATTTATCCAGTCATCATCAAAACCAACCAAGCGCGTTTGATATTCTAACTGCTCCGGCATAGCATAGGTCATGCTGACGTAAGAAAAGGTAATACGCTTCGTGGTTGGGGTTAATTGTAGGTCGTCCACAGACTGCGCTGCATCGTATTGCGGCGCTAGCAGCAGTTGCTTATCTGCGTTAATAGCTTCTAGCAATACAGGCTCAGGCTTATTATCCTCAGCATCATTCGCTTGCGCCTGGGCTGGATTTACAGCAATCACACCAAGTGCAGAGGCAAACCACAACTGATTGCTGTCACTCACTAAAGAGGCAGGCCCACCGGTAGTCAGTTGCCGCGTAACCATGCCATCAGCTTCTGAAAAGCGCTGGTAACTTATGTTGGTGATACGTCTATTCAACCAACCATCAAGGGTCTGGCGGCTTAAGCGTGCGATCCCCTGAGAACTCCCTAACCAAAGATGATGGTTACTATCAAAGTTAATCGAAAAAGCCTTATCAAAGGGCAGCCCATCACGACGCGACAACCAGCGCCAGTCGTCACTCGCTAAGGGGCGCGTGATTAAACCATGATCTGTCGCGAACCATAAACGTTGTTGGTGGACCACGCCAGCAAAGACGTTACGCGCACCCGTGAAGGCTGGTAGGTCTACTGCCTCGGGCTGCCACAAATTAAACGATGGCGTAGTCGTTAGCTGGGCCAGTGGATCGGCCACCTGTGGGCGTAAATACATGAGTGTGAGCGTTGAACCCAGCCAAATTCCACCGTTAGGGTCGATGGTAATAGATGAGATAAAATCACCTGGCAAACCGTTCGCCGAATTTAAACTATCCAAGACAGTTAACTTGCCGAACTCTGCGGCAACTAACTTGAGTCCTTCTGGGGTGCCCAACAACAGATGTCCACTAGGTAACACCTTAACGATTCTAACTTCGTTGCTATCAAGCCCATTTGCTGCCGTTAAGCTGGCACTCAATCCTTGCTGGCTTAATTGCAACAAACCGCTGGTATAAGAACCAACATACATCAACTGTTCCGAACCACGCGCCAGGCTTAACACTGAAACTTTGTTGGTATCTGATTGCCCCGCAACAGCGACAAAGCGGTCGCCCTGCTGCCGACTGATACCGTCATTGGTACCAATCCAAATCGCCCCCTGCGCATCTTCGGCAATAGCGCGAACATTATTACCCTTGATACCATCAGTTTGGGTATAGCTGCTGAACAAAGTATTGCGCAACTGCACCAAGCCACCATGGCTAGCAATCCATAGATTATTATCTCGATCTTTAAAAAGATCGTTGATGTGTGAGTTCGGTAAGCCATCTTCTACCGATAACCACTGCTCAGAATTAAGACAAAACCTGCCTAAACCCTGCGTAAAGGTACCTACCCAAAGGCAACCATTGGGTCCTTCAACTAAACTGGTGACGCGATCTTTAATCGGCACGGGCCAAGGTTGAAACGACTCACCTAAGGCACGTTGAAAAAAGACGCCCTCATCGGTTGCCACCACTAACGTCCCATTGGCCAAAGTTAGCATGGCTCGCACCTGAGTAGCCGGTACACTTGGCTCTTGGACAAAGCTGTCAGTAGCAGCATGATAATAGGCGAGGCCTAAGCGCGTTCCGGCCCATACGCCGGCGTTTTCGCGATAACTACGAGAGGCTTGGTGAATACGAAAGGTAAAGTCAGCTGGTAGCCCTTCGGTTTGGGTATACAATTTATGTTGCCCTTGGCCACTACTATCTACCTGATAAACACCTGCGGTCGAGGCTGCCCAAAAGTGTTGTTGCTGATCGATCAAGGTTTCAAAAATATAACCATCACCAACTTTGACGTAATCCCAACGTTGCCCATCAAATCGCACGACCGCACCGCGAGTTCCCGCTACTTGAATCAGCTGCTGGTTAGGTGACATAGATACATCAAGAGCGCCTGCTTCGGGCATCTTAGTTTCTGCGGTGTCAGCATAGATTTGAAAAGTCTGGCCGTTATAGCGTACCGGGCCTTCCCACGTGGCAAGCCAGATACTGCCATCTTTAGCTTGGGCTATTTTATTGACTGAGTTATGGGGGAGCCCATTACGGGTGTTCCACGTACGCACCGCATACTGCCCCAGTGCCTTTTCGGCAATGGCGCTAGCTGTTAGGGGCTGTTCTAATAACGCTGCTGATGGTGTCGATGGTGAGGTTGATGTAGAACTGAGCGAGACGGCATGCGCGCCGGCCATAGCAACTAAGCCAAGTACGCCAAAGCTAAGTAGCTTTATACCTAGGCGCCAACCAGAAAACTGAACTGGATTCATGAAGAATAACTCGACAAGTTAAAGACTAGAAAAAGGCACGCTAGCTAAATGTTCCAGCTCTGGTTTCGCAAAATAATACCCCTGCACCAAATGAATCCCTAAAGCTAAAATACAATCGAGTTCCGCTCGTGTTTCAATACCTTCCGCCAACACTTGTGTCCCTTGTAGCAGGCATTGTTGCACCACTTGTTTGACCATCTTTTGTTTGTCCGGATGCTGCTCAATATCGCGTATAAGCTGCATATCCAGTTTTAGAATATCAGGCCGCAAATCCACTAGCCAGTCCATCCGTGCATAGCCTGAACCGTAATCATCTATGGCCGTTTTAAAGCCTCGTTTAGAATAGCTATTAAAAATTCGCTGCAAATGATTTTTATCGATGATCTGTTCGCTTTCGGTGACTTCAAACACCAGCTTAGTTAAATCAAAACCATACAAGTCGGCGGCTTCTATCGTCGCTTTAATACAGGTCTCGGGACTATAAACGGCATTAGGTAAGAAATTAATATTAAGATAGGCTTGGCACCCTAAGCGTGCAGCTGTTTCAATAGCTTTAACCCGACAGGCTTGGTCAAAGTAATAGCGGTTATCATCGTTAACGCGTTCAAACACCCAGCCAGCACCTTGCCCTTCAGGACCTCGCACTAAAGCTTCATAAGCTACAATACCCTGCTTGTGCCAGTCTACAATCGGCTGAAAAGCCATTTTGATGTCAAAACCAAGCGCTTGACCACTTAAACAATCCCGGCAGGTTTGTTGCTTTATCGACTGAGGAAATTCCATAGTCCGCCTTTTTTGAATTCCGTTACAAGGTTAATTATCTAATAGCGAGTTATCGGCAACGATGACAAAATCTTTAATTGCTGACAACCAATATAAGTTATCACAAGCTTTCCTGGCTAACACTAGTTTAATTTTCATCCAAAAAAAAGCCGGCTTTTAGGCCGGCTCTTATCCTTTAGGAAAGGTCTTCAGAGTAAGCTGGCGCTACCAGCTAGATCATATGCACTAACATGCTGGTTGGATCTTCCAAAAACTCCTGCCAACGCTTATTAAAGCGTGCAATAGTTCCACCATCGATAATACGGTGATCACCTGACCAACTTGCCGTCATGATTTTACGTGCAACCACTTGCCCTTGCGCATCAAAGCGTGGCAATTCTTGCACCTTACCTAAGGCCACAATTGCTGCTTCTGGCTTGTTGATAATAGGCGTTGCAACTGTGCCCCCAATCACCCCGATATTAGAGATAGAGATAGTTCCACCTTTCATATCTTCTTGGGCGACGCGGCCCTCACGAGCGGCTTGGGTTAATCGAGTTACTTCGTTAGCAATATCAATGATGCTCTTATTCTGCACTTGTTTAATATTAGGCACTAGCAAACCGATTTTAGTATCTACTGCCATACCAATATTATGGTCGTCAAAATAAGTGATTTCGGTACAGTCATCGTTGACCTGGGCATTCATCACCGGAAACTCTTTTAACGCCAGCGATAAAGCTTTAATGAAGAACGGCATCATGGTGATGCGAACACCCTGATCAGCGTAGCGCTCTTTTAACTGTTTTTGCAGCGCCATGACAGCAGTTAGGTCAAACTCATCCGCATAAGTAAAGTGCGGAATAGTACTCACTGAACGCATCATTTGTTTAGCCATTGCGGCTTTAACGCCTCGAATAGCTTCTACTCGCTTACCACCTACAGCCTGACTCGAGGTTGCTGTTGGCTGTGCGGTTGCATTTACTGTAGCACTGGCAGCAGCATTTTCAGTACCTTGGGCAAAGGCCTCTACATCTTGCTTAAGTACTCGGCCTTTAGCGCCAGAGCCCTTCACTTGGCTAATATCAATATCTAACTCACGGGCCCGACGTCGCACAGCAGGGCTGGCGATAGCCTTGCCTGGACGTTGTGCCGGCGCGTTATTGTCAGTCGTGCTGCGTTCTGAAGTGCTTTGCTCTGAAGTACCAAGCTCAGCGGTCGCTGCAGTTACTGCCTTTGCGCTTAATGGTGCGGCTGCACCGCCCGCTACTCGAATAGCAAACAAGGGCTGATGTACCTTAGCAATATCACCTTGTTGATAATAAAGCTTCTCAACCACTCCTGATTCTTTCGCTGGGATTTGTACCAAAGCTTTATCTGTCATCACATCAACCACAGGTTGATCTTCTTCAATGACATCGCCCTCTTGCACTTGCCATTCAACGATTTCGCACTCAACAATACCTTCACCAATATCCGGTAAAATAAAGTCCGTCACGCTGCTGCTATCTGTCGCAGATGCTGCTGCTTCTGGTGCTTCTGTTGCTACCGCTGGTTCAGCGGCACTAGCTGACTCGCTATCAGCATGGCCTGCAATGGCAAACAATGGTTCATGAACCTTAGCAATATCACCTTTGGCGTAATACAACTTAGCCACCACGCCATCTTCTTTGGCGGGAATTTGTACCAAGGCTTTATCGGTCATCACATCAACCACCGGCTGATCTTCTTTGATGCTGTCGCCTTCTTGTACCAACCATTCAACGATTTCGCACTCGACAATCCCTTCGCCGATGTCTGGTAAGATAAAATCTTTACTCATAGCATGGGCCTCTTAATAGGTCATCGAAGCTTTGATCGCTTCGTAAACTTTTAGGTGATCGACAAAGTATTCTTTTTCATGGCTTAGTGGATAAGGAGTATCCAATCCACATACACGCGCAATAGGTGATTCCAAATACAAGAAGCACTGATCTTGAATCGTGGCCGCTACCTCACTCGCAAAACCACCCGTCAAAGGCGCCTCTTGGGTGATCACTAACCGGCCGGTTTTGCGCACTGATGCTGCCACTGTGTCAACATCCCATGGTAATAAGCTAACCAAATCGATAACTTCGCAATCAATACCGTCTTGAGCTGCCATTTCCGCAGCTTTCTCGGCCATTTCAACTTGCGCACCCCAAGCTAACAGGGTGATGTCTTTACCCTCTTTGACAACGTCCGCTTTACCTAATTCTAGCCGGTAATCTTCTTCTGGCACCTCGCCAACAGAGGCACGATAAACCCGTTTGGGTTCCATGAACAAGACGGGATTAGGATCAAAAATAGCGCTCAGTAATAAGCCTTTGGCCATGTATGGATTACGCGGCATGACAATTTTCAGGCCCGGCGTATGCGCAAAGTAAGCTTCTGGAGACTGTGAATGGTAATGACCACCGGCAATACCGCCGCCGTATGGCGTACGAATGGTTAAACCGCCCACGTTAAACTCGTTACCTGAACGATAGCGGAACTTAGCTGCTTCGTTCACAATTTGATCAAAGGCTGGAAAAATATAATCACCAAACTGAATTTCAGCAACGGCATAGCTGCCTTGCGAGGCAAGACCGTTGGCAAAACCAATAATACCTTGCTCCACCAGCGGCGTATTAAAGTTGCGATGACGGCCATACTTCTCGGTCAAGCCAGAAGTAGCTCGGAATACCCCACCAAAGGCCCCGGTATCTTCACCAAAACTGTAAACCTTATCGCTGCTAGCCATCGCAATATCAAGCGCATTATTAATGGCCTGTAATAAGTTCATTTTTGCCATTACTTATCTCCTCCATCCATACGCGATGCGGTTTTTGGGTAGGCCTCTGGGTATTTGCGAATGTGCGCTTTTAACGCTTCTAGCTGCTCTTGCAAATGTTTCGGAGGAGTGTCGTAGACATCTTCGATGATTTCATCGATATGCGGCACTGGCACAGTTTCAGCAGCCTTCAATGCAGCCAACACCGCGGCTTTTTTCTCGTCGTAGTTCGACTGCGCCTGCTCGGTGGTGATCCAACCCTGCTGCTCTAACCATTTTTGGAAACGCACGACCGGGTCTTTCGCCCGCCAAGCGTTCTCTTCTTCGCGAGTACGATAGCCGGTTGGGTCATCTGACGTTGAGTGGCCGGCCATACGATAGCTCATCCCCTCAATTAACACAGGTTCGTTGTGTTCAACTGCTAGCTCACGCGCTAACTTAGTCGCTTGGTAGACCGCAAACAAATCGTTGCCATCCACACGGATGGTCTTCATGCCATAGGCCACACCACGCGGTGCAATACCATCGCCAGCATATTGTTCGCCCTGTGACGGAGTAGAAATCGCATAACCATTGTTACGACAGAAGAAGATAACCGGTACTTTATACACGGCAGCCATGTTTAATGCAGCGTGAAAATCACCTTCTGAGGCAGCACCTTCACCAAAGTAACAAATGGTGCAGTTACCGCTCTTATCCATTTTCTGGCCATAGGCATAACCCGTTGCCTGTGGAATTTGAGTGGCTAATGGGGACGCAATGGTCATAAAGTTTAATGCTGCAGTACCATAATGCACTGGCATCTGACGCCCTTTGCCTAGGTCTCGCTCGTTCGAGAACAGCTGATTCATAAACTGCTCTACAGTAAAGCCACGAAACGCTAGCGCGCCCTGCTCACGGTATTGCCCCATGATCATGTCGCTATCGCTCAGCGCCGCAGCCGAGCCAATACTGGCAGCTTCTTCGCCTAGCGACGACAAATAGAAGCTGATACGTCCTTGGCGTTGCGCTGCAATCATGCGCTCATCCAGAATGCGGATAAACTGCATGGTGTCAAAAATCTTCAGTGCTAGTTCCTGGCTCATGTCTGGCACGTCGGCCCCAGCTTGCACGCTACCATCTTCTTTCAAGATCTGTAGCATTGGAATTGTTAACGCCGAACCGTCAATAAAATTCGGTTGGGTGACAATATCTAACTGATGTTGGTTATCTTTAGCCATAACTTTCTCGTTGTAAGAAAAATTGCGCTCACTTTACCTTTACGTTAACTGACATGCAAACAAGAGACGTCAGAAAACTGCAAAATCAGACCAGTTTCAATTGCTCTAAAGCGATAGGAACGACGGTAAGTAAGGCCCGTTGCCCAATCGCCACGTTCGCATTTGGAAAAATAATCCGTTCGCCAGGCTGCTCCACTCGGTATTCTATCTCGCCATCGGTAGCCAACAGGTGACCCTGCGCAAACTCAGTAAAGTTAGCTACGTTATCTGGAAAATTTAAAGCAAACTGTTCTGCTTGCCGATTAATGGTTCTACATACGTCATAAACATGATGTCGGCTCGGGCTAAATTCACGGAGTTCTAACGCCGCTGTACTTATTAGTTTACGCAAGCCGCTATCAGCTTGTGCAAATCTACTCATATCGTTCTGCCCAAACGGACGCACCTTACCTAACTCTACGGTAAACGCATGGGCCTTGTGGGCCTGCACACTGTAGTAACTAAAAGTAGTGGTTGGTGCCCGATTAAGCAAAATGGTATCCACGCCACACTCTGCCAAGAAGGTCAGTTGCTGTTTGCTATAGGGCCCACCATGGGTAAAGGGATACACCGCAAATTGTTCATGTTTTGAATCACGGATAGCCGTATGCAAATCGTAGTGATAACGTTGCTTTAGTTTAAAAAACTGACTCACGTAACGCTCAATATCGCTGGCACGTTGATGCTCGGCTGTATCACCTTGGTTATGAGCACCACTGAATAAGCGGTTCATATTAACGTCCACAAAGCGTGAATTATTCAAAATAGCCGCTGGGTTGGCGATTAAAAAAAGGACACGTTGGCTAGGCACTAAACGCTCAGACAAGATATCCTGCAGCATATCCCGCACCATTTCTATGGGTGCAGTTTCATCACCATGTACCGCACAAGAAATCACCACATCTTTAGTTGCTGCTACCGATGCTGGAGGGGTCACGGCAATCACGCCATAATCCCAAAAGGCTACTTCAGTGCCATTGCTTAGGGTTTGTGTGGTCTGAATGGGATCTGTCTGCGCAGGCCCCTGAAATAGTGCCGCTAACGGGGCATCTGGGCGCTCCGCTAAGGCGGCGCTCACACTCCAACGTAATACGTCAAAACTCACGATGATTCTCCATCTGTCGTAATGGGGCCTGGCTCTAAACCTTTGGTTGCTAATAACGCCCGCAATACGCGTGAACGATATTCGCGACGGTACAAGACAAAAATCACCACGGTGGTGGCCCCAATGAATAAGTAGGGATGCAAAAACCAACACAGAAAGGCTAACGAAAAATAATAAGCACGCAGCCCATTATTGTATTCATGTCCGGCTTGATCTAAAACCTTAGCGGCCTGGCGGGCAAAGGTTTCACGTTGCTCGTCAGTAAACTCAGTGCTGCGATATTGTGGCGCGGCACCAAGCAGTACTGAGACAAAGCCAAATTGTCTAATCGACCAAGTGAACTTAAAAAATGCCCAGACAAAAATTAACGACAGCGTTGCCAGCTTAAACTGAACTTTGTCAGGCGCAGTTGGCGCCGTAAAGGGAATGGATTGCATCACCTCAACCACCTTGTCCGCGGATGCTAATAAAGTCAGCACACCGGCCAACACCAGTACGGTCGAGGACGCAAAGAAAGTCACCGTACGCTCCACATTACCTAACAGCGCCGCATCAGCGATTTGGTGTTCTTTACGGGTTAAGGTGCGCATCCAGTCAACTCGGAGTTGACGCAGAATATGCGAAAGACTATAGGTACTGCGTGCGCGAATACGGGCAAACTGGGTGTAGCCTACCCATACCGACACAAAAAACAACAATGCGACGAGATCAATAATCGCTAGGTTCATGACCGGCTTTCCTGTGCTGAAGTGCTGGCAACAACGGTTGCCAGCACAAGAATCAGTTTACGGCCAATAGTTTAACATTATGTGACACTATTGTGTTGTGCTGATTTTGGGGCCGGTGGTTTGGCCAAGCCATACCAGCTCAACATAGTCCTCATGTTGCGCTTGGTATCATCAAGAATCAGGTACAAGCATGGAATTAACAAAAGCGTGATCACGGTAGCGAACAAAATACCGAATGCCAATGAAATCGCCATTGGAATTACCAGCTTAGCTTGCATACTGGTTTCTAACACAATAGGTAACAGACCAAAGAAGGTGGTTAACGAGGTTAGGATAATCGCTCTGAAGCGCGCTGCGCCAGCTTCCGCAACCGCCTTACGCAACGCCACGCCATCCGCACGCGCGCGGTTCACATAATCAACCATAACCAAGGAGTCATTCACCACAACCCCAGCCAAGGCAATGATACCGAATAGGCTCAAAATCGAAATAGGCATGCCAATAACCCAGTGGCCCACCACCGCACCGACCATACCAAACGGAATCACCGACATGATGATCATCGGCTGACTGTATGAGCGCAACGGAATTGCCATCAAGGCATAAATAGCAAATAGAGCTAGAGCAAAGCCAATTGCTAATGAATTAGTTGCTTCGGCTTCATCTTGCGATGCCCCCTCTAGCTTATACCCCACACTTGGGTATTGATCTAAAATCGGAGGCAGTTTTTCGGCCATCACTTGGCGTACAATCTGAAACGGCTCTACACGGTCTTTATCGACACGAGCTCGAACGTTTACAGACCGCTCACGGTTGATACGTGTAATAGTGTTGTAGCCTTTAGCAAAACGTACGTTGGCTAATTCAGTGAACGGAATTAACGACCCATCAGCGGTGCGCAGTTTCATATCCTCTAAATTACCCACTGACTGACGTTCATCTAACGGATAACGAACCATGACTCGAACTTCTTCATCACCACGCTGAATCCGTTGCGCTTCAGCACCATAGAAAGCATAACGCACCTGTCCTGCTAGTTCTTGCAGACTGATACCCATAGCTGTCGCAAGTGGCTTTAACTCGAGAATGATTTCGTCGTTGCCCTCACCAAAGGTGTCTTCAATATCGAACACCCCGTCAAACTGCCCCAACTCTTGCTTAAGTAGGGTTGCCGCCGCCGATAAGTCTTGTAGATTTTCGCCAGTTAGCTGAAATTCCACATCAAAACCACCGCCACCGCCAACGCTACCTTGAAAGTTGAGTGATTTAACTCCAGCAATTTCTGGTACCTGTTGGCGCCAGTCATTAATGAACTTAAAGCCATCAATGTTAATGTCATCGCCCTTCACCAACTCGGTCATGACGGTACCACCAGTGGTTCCCGACATCCAAGTATTGACGTGTTTAACAAGAGCCATGCCACCTTCATCCTCGGCACGAGCATCAACTGCGCGCAGCGCCTGCTCAACTTGTTGTAAAGCGCTGATGGTAGCTTCTTCAGACGAGCCAGGTTGCATCTGCACTTGTGCTTGAATGAAATCGCCCGGAATATTCGGGAAGAATACCCAGCGCACCACGCCACCTGAGATCAGGCCAATCGCCAAAATAAACATAGCAATAAAACTAGCTAAGGTGGTGTAGCGATAATGAAGGCACTTGGCTAAAAACGGGCGATAGTATTTATCTACAAACACTTTTAAGCCGTTTGAGATCTTATTTCGTACCCGCTGAAAACCATTTTGCTTGTCTGTCGCCGTTTTAGAAAACTTCATATGGGCAATGTGAGCTGGCAAAATGAGCTTAGATTCGACTAACGAAAACGCTAGACACAGAATAACGACCCAAGCGATGGATTCCCAAATAGCCCCCATCCCGCCTTCTACCATCAACATCGGAATAAAAGCGACCATAGTGGTGAGCACCCCGAAGGTTGCAGGCATAGCTACTTTCTTGGCTCCTACCACCACGTTATCAATCGATTTCCCATTGGCTTCTATTTCCGAATAGGCACTTTCGCCTATGACAATGGCGTCATCCACCACTATCCCCAGCACTAAGATAAAACCGAACAACGAAATCATGTTGATAGAAATATCGAACATGGGTAACGGCATTAGTGCGATGGTACCTAAGAAACACAAGGGAATGCCAATCATCACCCAAAAAGCGAGACGCAGTTGCAAAAACAGTGACAGCATAATGAACACCAAAAAGCCGCCAGAAATCATATTACCAATCATCAGATCTAAACGATCCTGTAGGTAATAAGAGGCATCTCCCCAATGTGCAATATTGACATCGGGTGGTAACTCTTTCTGTTTACGTTCGGCGTAGTTGCGCACCACCTCAGCTATTTTTAAATCGTTTTGATTACCTACTGAATCGACCCGGATAAAGGTTGCGGGGCCACCATCGAATTGAGTAAAACGTCTGCTTTCAATAAAAGCATCGTTTACGGTAGCTATGTCGCCAAGCGTTAAGCGAGTTCCATCAGGGCGATTAATTAAGGTAATTCGTTCAAACTCATCTCCGACGTAGGCTTGGTTATTAGCACGTAATAGAATATCGCCATTGGGAGTACGAATTGAGCCCCCAGCCACATCAATCGAGGTGCCTCTAACCGCCTGTACAACATCCTGGAAGGTTAAGTTATAACGTTGTAAATCAGCCTCAGAAATTTCAATCGATATTTCATAATCGCGTGCACCCACTACCTCAACCTTGGTGATACCACCAATATCTTTGAGCTCGTCACGAATCGATTTGGCTAACTCTTTCTGAGAATATTCATCCATAGCACCATAGATACTCATCCAGATCACTTGGCGTTGCGGACGAATACGATAAATATTTGGTTTTTCAATCTGTTGAGGAAAGCTTGGAATGGCATCGATGAGCATTTTTACCTCATCCATAACCACCTGCACATCGTAGCCACTTTCAACTTCAATCGACACCGAGCCACTACCTTCACGGGCCGTAGAGGTGACACGCTCAATGCCGTTAACATCTTCGATGGCATCTTCAATACGCACCAATACGCCTTGCTCTACTTCTTGCGGAGCCGCACCAGGAAAGGGTACTTGTACACTAATTATATTGAGTTCAATTTCGGGGAACATTTGCTTGCGCACTTGCCCCACCATAAATAAGCCGGTGATGATAATCAGCGCCATCAATAAGTTGGCGGCGACACTATTATTCGCCCACCAAGCAATAAAGCCCTTCTTGGGGTCTACATCATAATGACTACTCATGGTGTTACTCCTTTACCTGAGCAGTTTCAGCCACCGGGGCTTCTTGCTGTGCCGGTAACGGGTCACCCGCTAAGCGTACTTTCATACTTGGCAAAGCATTAGGTACCTGCGTGAGCATGACTCGGTCGCCGGTTTCTAAACCTTCATTGATAATCAGCGAGTTTTCTTCACTACGAAGCACGTTAACGGTTCGCGACTGTAACCGTCGCTCGTCATCAACCACCCAAATCTTGCCATTCACAGTCATGGCATGGCGCGGTATCACAAATACCTGTTCAGCCGACAAACCTTGAATTTTCAACTGTACGAAACGGCCAAAACGTAAAGGCGTTGCATGACTATTGCCACTTTGATTGTATGGATCTGGCACTTCTACCACACCATAAATCACTCGGCTGTTGCTATCTAAGATACCTTCGCTTCGCACCAAGGAACCGCGCCAATTGAATTCTTCACCAGCTACATTACTAGTAAGTAAAACTTCGGGATAAGCGCCACTATGGTTAGCTTCAGGTAAATCTAAGTAAGCAAGATCGCGATCGCTCAGAGGAACACGTATTTCAGCAACTTCAGAACCATAAAGCGTAGCTACTTGACTGTTCATGCTAACGAACTGCCCCATATCCACCCCTTTATTTTGCATAATACCTGCAAAAGGCGCTTTAATCTGGGTCCGCTCTAAATCGCGTTTGGCTTTTGCCACCGCAGCTTCAGCTGATTGCACGGCAGCTACTGCACTGGCTACTTGCGGCTCACGAATACCTAGTGCCGGAATTTCACCCATTTGCAGCGATTCCCATTCTTCTTTAGCCACTTTTGCACGTGCACTTTCTTCTGCCAAAGCTGCTTTTGCTTGAGCTAAATTAGCTTGGGCTGTTTGTAAGGCTACTTGGTAATCGGCAGGGTCTATCTTGATCAACACTTCGCCAGCGGTAAAAAAGCCGCCATTGACAAACTTAGGTGAAACCTCAACCACTTGGCCACTTACTTGGCTGACAATATTAGTCATATGCTTGGGCATCACATTGCCCTGCCCAGCCACTTGAAAGTTAATGGTTTCAGGTTTTGCTTCAAGTACCTCCACCAATATCGCAGGACGCTCCATAGAGCGTTGCGGCGGCTGCGGGCGCAGCATACTTAAAGCCACTAACAACAAAATAGCGATGATGATAATCAGCGGGGGTAACAGCGCTCGTTTTTTAAATGCCATGGAATGTTGCTTCCGTATTAAAAAATTATCGACCTATATAGTATGAAGCATCATTTATTAAGCTGTTAGTAACAATGTGTTAGCAGTTGTTAACACTTACCCATTTAATAAATAACTTTCTCCTGCTTCAATCGCTCTTGGGCTACCAGCCAGCAGTACCACATCATCCTGCTGCAAGGTGAAGTCGCCATGTACCTCGGTAAACTCTTGTTCAGCCCGGCGTACGGATTTTACTTTGATGTTTAAATCATCTAGCTGCAATTGTGCTAATTGCTGGCCACATGCATACGAATGTTCGGGTAAAGCCACTGCATGAAGAAACTGTAAACGATCTAGTTTTTCCGGATCCATATCCGTAGTTTCGCCAGGATAAAAGCCATGCATATCGCCGTAATGGCTGCGTCGAGCATGATCTAACCTGGTTAAAATTCTACGGATAGGAACGCCGGAGCGGCTCAATATTTGTGATACCAACATCAAGCTTGCTTCCAACGTATCCGGCACTACTTGAGTTGCACCAGCTTCCATCATGGCTTGTAGACGAACGTCGTCTCTACTTCTTACAATAATTTCTGCGTGCTCATTCATGCCACGAAGAGCCTTTAATACTTCCAAGGCACGCTCATCTTCAGCAAAAGTGATAATAATTAATTCTGCTTCATCGGCATGAACTGCTTTTAGGATATCGCGGCGGCTAGCACTGCCAAAAAAGACTTTAGCCCCGCCAGCAATAGCTTCTTGAACTCGCTTAGCGTCGTGATCAATAGCTAAGTAATCAATACCTTCAGTAGCTAGAAACCGAGCGACTGTTTGTCCTACCCGTCCAAATCCAAGCACCAACACCCGGCTACTATCGCCGTTAGGTTGTAGCGGTAACGTCTCATTAGCTGCTGAAGCCTTAGGTAGCAATGGCGCAATAATCGAGTTGCAACGTTGAATCGCCAGTGGTGTTAGTGCCATACCAAACACCCCGACCCCGACAATCATCGAAGCTAATTCAGCAGGCAGAAGTTGGTACGTCAGCGCCAACGATACCAGCACAAAGCCAAACTCACCCATCTGAAACAGCATTAATCCAGAGCCCCAAGCATCTTCTGCTCGTTCCCCCATTACTCCAGCTATACCACGCACAATCAGTAGTTTAACTAAACCAATGGCAACAACCCCTAGGGCAATCCAATGGAGGTTATTCACAAATACTTGGAGATCGAGTTGCATCCCTACCGTAGTAAAAAACAACCCCATTAAAATATCGCGAAACGGTCGAATATCGGCCTCTAACTGGTGTTTGTACTTACTCTCACCCAGCATCATACCTGCTAAGAAGGCACCCAGTGCCATCGACAGCCCAAACAATTGAGTCATTCCACCAGCAACTAGCGCCACCAATAGCGTAGCCAAAACAAATAATTCATCTGTTCTTAACTTAGCAATTTCACGAAATACATGCGGCAGTAACCATTTACCGATTGCCATCAGCACTGCCACAACCAGGGCTCCTTTGAGCAGCGCAATCGCCAGACTTTGCCAAATAGCCACATCAGAATTTGCTGCCAGCAATGGAATAATAATAAGCATTGGTACCACAGCAATATCTTGAAACAATAATACTGCGACGGTCATTTGGCCTTTGCGGCTGGTTAACTGGGCTGATTCACCTAATTGTTTAATAACCACTGCCGTACTAGACAAAGCTAAGGTTCCCCCAATCACGAAACCTGCAGCCCAATCCCCTAACCATAAATAAGCAGCGATGGCAAACAAGGCCGTACACAGAACTACTTGCCCTGCGCCCAAGCCAAACACTAACTTGCGCATAGCAATCATTTTGGGAAGCGAGAATTCAAGCCCTAACGAGAACAGTAATAACACCACTCCAAGCTCTGCAATAAAATGGTATTCATCAGGATCATGGATCCAGCCTGTGATGTCTGGTCCCGCTATAATCCCTGCCACTAAGTAAGCTAAGATAGCCGGCAATTTTATCCGCCGAAATGCCCACACTAGTACAACCGCAATGGCGAGTAACAAGAGTACATCAGTGAACGCGCTATTCATTAGCTCTCCCGTAAGCGATAAAGTCCCACACAAATTAACGACAAGCCGATAAGCGTGGTCAATTGAATGGTCTCGTGTAACACAAAGTAAATTAATATTAACGAAACAAATGGGCTGAGAAAAATTAAAGTTGAGATTTGTGCGGTTTTTGTAGCTAACCGCATGGCCGTTAACCACAAGAAGAAGGTTATTCCCATTTCAAATAAGCCGACATATATTCCGGCCCAAAAGCCCGTGCTAAACCAAGGCCAAACAACACTATTGGTAGCCGGTTGCCACCACCATTGGCCCACATGTAATAAGGCTAACCATAGACTACCGAACACAAAACACCAAAATAAAGCTGGTACTGGTTTATCGGTATTTTTGGTATTAATTAACCAGTAACTAGCCCACAACAAGGTGCTGGCTAACGCTAAACCGATGCCAAGCCAGTTGGTTTGACGCAAATCCCAATGGCCACCCGTGGCAATTAGAAAGACTCCAGCGTAAGCCAATAGCATGGCAATCAGTTCTTTGCGAGTGAGACGTTGTTGCAAGAAAGGCACCGCAAGCAGGCTCATGGTAATAGCCCAAGTATAATTAATTGCTTGTGCTTGTTGTGCAGGAAGTTGGTCGTAGGCAGCAAATAACACCCAGTAATAGGCTGTTGGGTTTATCAGCCCTAGGCCCAAATAGAATAACCAACGTTGTCGGCCTAAACGCAAGGTTTCTCGCCAACGCCCTTGCATGCTTAAAATAGCCGCAAAGGTAACCACACTAGTGATACTGGCTATGGTCAGTAGCTGCAACGGCGACAAGTCCCGTAGTGCTAATTTAAACGCAGTCGCCACAGTTGACCATAACAGTACGGCCATCAAAGCAAGATAAATAGCCTTGCGCTGGTTCATCTCTATCCTTGTGCTGCGGGGATTGCTTAGCGTTTTTTGCTAACCCGCGTAAGAGTTAATAAACGATCTTTGGTATCGGCAGTGTGACGACTCACCAAACAATCGGCCCAACCCACCTTAGGGCGTGCATTATTATCTGTGTTAAGCATCTGTTCACGCAACTGTTCTAGCTGTGCAAAAGAAGGTAGTGGTGCTTGTTGTTGTTGCAACCAAAAGCGCAGAATACCACGTTGTAACTCAGCGCTCTGCCCTACCATCCAACGACTAGCTAAACGTCCTTGAGCATCTATATGAGGTGCCACCCGATCTGCTAGTAATAGTTCTAACAGTTGCTGGTTTTCTGCACAAAGTAGAGTGCTGCGGAGCACAGCATCGCCAAAATGGGGCCAACGCTGTTCTAATAATGGCACTACTTGATGACGTAAAAAATTGCGCTCAATACTCACATCGTAGTTGGTATCATCTTCAATCCAGAACAATTGCCGAGCGTGCGCATACTGGTAGATTTCGGCTTTACTGATGTCCAACAGTGGCCGCCACCAATAGCGTTGATGCCGTTGCATGAATTTAGCCATGGCCGCTAGCCCTTTCGGTCCGGCACCTCGCTTTAGCTGCAAGAACAAGGTTTCAATTTGGTCGTTGCGATGCTGTCCCAACAACAGCACTGCGTCAGGTTGAGTTAATTCAACCAGACGTTGATAACGTGCATTGCGGCCGGCTGCCTCTTTGCTAATACGCGCCCCCAGATCAACCTGAAGCGGTTCGCAAATAAACGGAAATTGCCGCTGTTGGCAGTCTGCCACCAAACCAGCGGCCCAAGCGGCTGATTTTTCATGAAAACTATGATCTAAATGAATAGCTAGGTAGGTGTATTCCGGATGCGTTTGCCGAAAACGATCGGTGAGGTCTAATAAGGTTTGCGAATCAGCTCCGCCACCAAGGCAAACCACCAGCTGTTGTCCTGGCTCTAAAGCCAATTCAACTAACTGGTGGCTAAACTGCTGGAAGAGTTGCTCTGCCCAGCTATCCGATAGGTTATGCTTAACAGTATCCAAATGACATTAACTTCTGATAACGCTGTTCTAACCGCTCGGCACTATCAAGATTTAGCAATGCTTGCAGATCGTCTGCTAAGCGTTGCTTTAAACGCTCTGCCATTTGCACATGGTCACGATGAGCGCCACCGATAGGTTCTTCAATAATAGTGTCGATTAAGCCTAACTCTTTTGACCGTTGGGCTGTGACACCCATAGCTTCAGCGGCTAGTGGAGCTTTCTCTGCACTCTTCCACAAAATAGAAGCACACCCCTCTGGCGAAATCACTGAATAAGTAGAGTATTGCAGCATATTTACTTTATCACCCACACCAATGGCTAACGCGCCACCAGAACCACCTTCACCAATAACGGTACAAATGATTGGAGTATTTAATCTGGCCATGACTTTTAGATTACGAGCGATCGCTTCAGACTGCCCACGCTCTTCAGCACCGATGCCAGGATAAGCACCTGGGGTATCAATGAAGGTAATGATGGGCATCTTAAAGCGTTCAGCCATCTCCATTAAGCGCAATGCTTTACGATAACCTTCAGGCTTAGGCATACCAAAATTGCGGCGGATTTTTTCTTTGGTTTCACGACCTTTTTGATGACCAATAACCATCACTGGTTGACCATTAAGACGCGCTGTACCACCAACAATGGCCTCATCGTTAGCAAAAGTACGATCGCCAGCAAGCTCATCAAAGTCTTCAAAAATATGCTGAATATAATCCAACGTGTAGGGCCGCAACGGATGCCGAGCTAATTGAGCTACTTGCCAAGCGCCTAAATCGCCAAAGATTTTAGCTACCAGCTGTTCACGCTTTTCTTGTAATTTAGCAATTTCTTCTTCAATAGAAATATCAAAATCGCCCTTGGCGCCAACCGCCTTCAGCTCTTCAATTTGTGCTTGTAGCTCAGCGATAGGCTGTTCAAAATCTAAAAATTTAAGACTCATTATGGCTCCTATTTGCCATTAAAACTCGAGTTCAACATGATCCTTACCAAGCTGCTGCTGCAACTCGTATAATAATTCGTCCGTGGGCGTTACATACCACTCAGTGGCAGCATGAAACTGCGCCTGCACTTGAGGCTGCTGATATTGCAACAATAGCGGGCAACTACCTTGTTTATAAGGCTCAATCAATTCCACTAGACGTTGCAAACCAGCGCCAGCTAACTGTTCTTGCCGAACCGTTAGCTTCAAAGCCTTAGCATACTGCTCGCGCATGCCTACCAAGGTCATAATTTCACGTGCTGTCATTGTATTGGCAGACGAGTAATCATCAAAGCTGACCTCTCCTTTTACCACCAATATTTGATCTTTTTCGAGCAAGTGTTGATAAATTTCGTAATCTTTCGCATACACCCGAAAATCAAAGCGTGCGGTTTTATCATGTAAGGTAACAATAGCCCAACGCTGTTGCTGACGATTTAACATGGTACGCACATCTACCACTAACCCGGCTACTGTGGTGGTTTGATCTCGCCCAGTTGGCTTCACATCAGCCAATGCGCAGGGCACGTAATGACGCAACTCACGCCGATAACGATTAATCGGGTGGCCAGTTAAGTATAGTCCAAGAGTCTCACGTTCGCCCTCCAACCAAATCACTTCACGCCATGGCGGTACTTGCACGAACTCGTGCTCAATGGTCACATCATCAACAGCTGAGGTTAGCACCCCAAATAAATCGGCCTGCCCCTGGGCTTCGGCACGCGCATGTTGTTCAGCCTGACGCATCGCTTTTTCTAAGGTTGCCATCAGCGCTGCACGATGAGGCCCAAGCGAATCCATTGCACCAGCTTTAATAAGTTTTTCGAGCACTCGGCGATTCAGCTTTTTTAAATCAACCCGGCAGCAAAAATCAAACAGATCTGTAAAGGCGCCCCCTTCATTGCGCGCCTGCAAAATGGCTTCAATAGGAGCCTCACCCACCCCTTTTATGGCACCAATGCCGTACACAATACGCTGCTCGTGATCGACCGTAAACTTGTACTGACCAGCATTAACATCGGGCGGTAAAATAGTGAGCCCCATATTTTCACATTCATCTACTAGCGTTACTATTTTGTCGGTATTATCCATATCGGCCGACATCACTGCGGCCATAAATTCTGCTGGATAATGGGTTTTCATCCATAGCGTTTGGTAAGAAACCAAGGCGTAAGCGGCCGAGTGCGATTTGTTAAAACCGTAACCGGCAAATTTTTCTACCAAGTCAAAGATCTTAATCGCTAGCTCACCATCAATACCATTTTTACGTGCGCCTTCTTCAAACACCGCACGTTGTTTGGCCATTTCTTCTGGTTTTTTCTTACCCATAGCACGGCGTAGTAAATCCGCACCACCTAGTGAATAACCGGCTAACACCTGCGCTATCTGCATCACTTGCTCTTGATAAAGGATAACCCCGTACGTAGGTTCCAAGATCGGAATCAGAGATTCGTGCTGATAGTCTTTGTCAGGATAAGACAGTTCTTCTCGGCCATGCTTACGGTCAATAAAGTTGTCCACCATGCCTGACTGTAACGGGCCTGGCCGAAATAGCGCAACCAAAGCAATAATGTCTTCAAAGCTATCGGGCAACAACTTCTTGATCAGTTGCTTCATGCCAGCTGATTCTAATTGAAACACCGCTGTGGTTTGGGCTTTCTTGAGCAAGGCGAAGCAAGCAGGATCTTCCAACGGAATTTTAGCAATATCAATAGGTTCAAGATCAGCTTTAGCACGATTGGCATTCACCATATCCAATGCCCATTGAATAATGGTTAGCGTGCGCAAGCCCAAAAAGTCGAACTTAACCAGACCTGCTGCTTCTACGTCATTCTTATCAAACTGAGTAACCGGCTGTTTACCCTCTTCATCGCAATATAATGGTGCAAAATCGGTGATTTTATTGGGCGCTATCACTACCCCACCAGCATGCTTACCGGCATTACGGGTGACCCCTTCTAAAATCCTAGCCATATCAATGATGTCGCGAACATCATTATCTTGCTGATACATTTCAGCTAAACGCGGCTCAATTTCAAATGCTTTAGCTAGGGTCATCCCCGGGTCGCCAGGTACTAACTTGGTGATTTTATCAACAAAACCATAGGGATGACCTAACACCCGACCGACGTCTCGAATCGATGCCTTAGCGGCCATAGTGCCAAAAGTAATGATCTGAGAAACGGCTTCACGTCCGTAAAGATCAGCAACATGATCAATAACTTCATCACGCCGATCCATACAGAAGTCAATATCAAAATCGGGCATGGATACCCGTTCTGGATTCAAAAATCGTTCGAACAGCAAATCTAATTCAAGTGGGTCTAAATCAGTGATTTTTAAGGCATAGGCAACTAACGAGCCTGCGCCTGAACCTCGGCCGGGGCCAACCGGAATATTGTTGTCTTTAGACCACTGGATAAACTCCATCACGATTAAGAAGTAACCAGGAAAGCCCATATCATTGATAACTTTAAGTTCAGTTTCTAAGCGCTGGTCATATTCCACGCGTTTAACTGCACGTTCTTGCTCATCCGGAAACAAATCGATAAGACGTTGTTCTAAACCTTCCTGCGATTTTTTTACTAAAAAATCTTCTGGGGTCATACCACCCGTTGGAAACTCAGGCAATACATATTCATCAAGCTTTACCGTCACATTACAGCGTTTTGCAATTTCCACCGTATTAGCTAACGCTTCCGGTATGTCGGCAAATAGTTCGGCCATTTCTGCTGGGCTCTTGAGGTATTGCTCAGCACTGTAATTACGTGGTCGACGCTTATCGTTCAGTACATAGCCGTCAGATACCGCAACTCTGATTTCATGTGCGTTAAAATCTTCTGCTCGCAAAAACACGACTTCGTTGGTGGCTACCACCGGCACTTGGTGCTGCGCTGCGAGATTAACCGCGGCATGAATGTAGTCATTCTCGCCAGCACGCCCAGTTCGTACCAGTTCTAGATAAAAACGATCGGCAAAATGCTGCGAATAAAACTCCAGCAGCTGGACAGCCTCTGCCGGCTTGTTGGCTAGCAAGGCTCGGCCAATATCGCCATCTCGGCCGCCCGAGAGTAACAAAATTCCCTGCTGATGATCAGCCAACCATTCTTTATTGATACAAGGCTTGCCGCAGCGATGCCCAGCCAAATAGCCACGACTAATTAAGACAGTCAGTTGCTGATACCCTTCATTCGTCATTGCTAAAGCGGTTAATCTGAACGGCTGTTCTTTGCTGTCTGGAGTCCAACCGGCTGGCAATACCCACAAATCGCAACCAACGATAGGTTTTAATCCCTTATCGTGGGCTGCACGATAAAAGCGAACTAGCCCACACATATTCATTTGATCGGTTAATGCCAAAGCTGGCATTCCTTTAGCCACGGTAGCTTCACAGATAGGTTTGACCTTAGCCAACCCATCAATCATTGAAAAATCACTGTGAACTCGTAAATGAATAAAGCTAGGTGCTGTCATATCTGGTGGCATATTCCGCTGCGAAACAAAAACAAGGGGGGTATTGTGCCGTATGCGCAAGCTAATGTCATGTCAACATCCTCTTGCGCTACTGCACTTAAGCCTGCTTACGCTGGGCCAATAAAACAGTCGATACCTTCTTCAGACAAAGCGGCTAAGGCTTCATCAAGGGCTTCTTGATCTGTTGCAAATTCATCTTCCCACAGGGTTGAATTATTGCCGGCATCAACAATTTCAAGAATCCAACCACTCTCACCTTTATAAATATCAATAGTAACTGTCTGCTCATTAGCTGAGTAAGTTTGCGTTAACGGACTTTGCTCAATGTTATCTTCAGTTGTGCTCATGCTGTTCTCTCTATGCTGGGCTGAAATACCATGAAGGGTAGTTGGTTATTATACCTAGGCATCAGCAAATAGCTCATCTATTTCATCGCCATAAAGTGACTCATTGCGATATAACGCAGCGGCTATTTTATGTAACAACTCTTGCTGTTGTGCTAATAGGGCAGCCGCTTGCTGTTGCCCTTCGGTCACCCAAAACTTAATCCGTTCGGCTACCAAGTCAGCCTGTGCTCCGGTTAATTTCACTTGTTGCAAAGCCGCAGGTGTCACCGGTCCGAATACCTCATCTAAACCGTATTGACATACTGCCGCTTCGGCTAATTGGGTAGCATAACTGATATCACTCGCTGCTCCAGTGTTAGCTTCACCACCTAAATCAGCGTAAGCTTCCGCTTCTCGTCCAGCCATACTCATGGCTATTTTCGCTTTGATCTCTGCCATGGTAGTTGCCGCTAAAGTTGCATCTTTATGGGTAACAACAAAACCAAGCGCATTGTTACGCGGTTCAATGGTGGCAAAAGGCACGTCATAATGCGGCATCAATAGACGGGATACGAGTAAATGACCAGCCTCATGATAGGCGACTAATTTTTTCTCTTGCGGTGATTGACCTAGGCTTGTAAGCGGCGCCCCATAATGTGCAGCAGTTACAGCCTTACGCAGTTGAGCAATAGTAAGACCAGCAGCGCCATGTTGTTCTACCTGTTCGGTGAGCATACATAAGCGCATTGCTTTTTCTAGCTGCGCTCCACTCATACCTTGTGTCATTTCAGCAAAATCGGCCAATTGCTCGCTGCTCAATTGCACCCCATAACGATGAGCAAACATTTCAAAAAAAGCCTGCCGAGCAGCTCTATCTGGCAAATCACAGTGCACTGGCTCATCTAATCTGCCAGCTCGCAGGAGTGCTGGATCTAGACGCTCGGGATAATTAGTGGCAGCAATCACAAAAACCGGCTCTGCTGCAGCTTGTAGGCCATCTAAATTGGTCAGTAACGTATTCACCGCCGAGGTGTCTGCGCCAGCACGGTCACGACGGCCAGCAATCATATCTATCTCATCGATAAAGATAATGCAGGGCGCAATATCACGCGCAGCAGCAAAAATCTGCTGAATTTTAGTGGCGGTACCATGTTGTACTGAACTCACTAAATCGTGAGTATTAATATTCAAAAATGGTAATTCCGTTTCGCCAGCTACCGCCTTGGCTAACATGGTTTTTCCGGTACCTGGAGGGCCGGTTAACACAATGCCTGCTGGCATAGCTAACTGGCGTCGTTGTAACAACTCGGGTTGTTTTAGCCAACCTAAAACCCGTTGTAACTCGGCTTTAGCACGTTGCAATCCCACCACATCAGCTAAACGTACGCCCGGCCGCTCGCGCAGCAAGCCTGGCACCCCAGCGATAACTCGTGAAGAACTAACATTGGTAGTGAACTTGGGATTTACTAAACTTATCTTTAGTTGGCTACCATCGAGTTGCAGGTGATAGTCATAATCAAATCGCTGTTCTTGCCGCCGGCCAATCTGCAACCTTGCATTAACTTCAATCAGGCGTTGCAATCGGGTCGGGGTTGCCAATAGGCTTGCAGCAGAAATCACCTCATCGAGCAAGTCAAATTCATCATCATCAATCGTGTGTTCCGCCACCATCAATAAGGGTACGCCAGCAGCAAATCTGTGTAATTGACGAATAGCAGCAGCCAACTCGGCCAGCTCGGGTGTGGCACTAGAACTATCAGCACTCACACCGGCGGCAATTAATACCGCAGCGTACTGACTCACTTGATGTTTTAATTCTAACGCAGCCACCAGTGATATAGCTTGCCATTCATAACGCGGCAGCTGCTGTTGAAGGTGTGCAACCAGTGCCGCTGGACAATTGATTAATAATACTTTGTGGCTGCCGCGCACACGTTCGTAACAGCTCTCATCTAAATGCAATTGCAACTGAGTAATCTGTTGTAACTGTGCGCTCGTTAACTGCCTAAACATGTCACGCTTAGCACCCGCCAAAAGATTATTGGCAACACCCTGAATACCTCGAGCAGAGGGTTTAGGTAGTTGCGCAAACAGTAAAGCCGCATAAAAATCCACAGTAAAATCTAAATCAACCACTGAGAAGCCTGCTTGCAAATAGTCCCGCACACGCAGTTCGGCAATGGCTAAGAGCGTACTGGCACTGAGCGGCTTAAATCGTATTGCTGCCCCGCTTTTTAATCGGTCAACTAATTCTGGTGTTAAGGCCGGCTGACTATCGCCCGGACGTTTGGCTTGACGCAGAACATCAAAGACATCTAACTCTCCCATCCCAGTGGCTTTATTAAATTCTGCTTGGCCTAGGTTAGAAGTAAAAATAACAATCGTCTGCGAAAAGTCAGCCACTTCATTCGAGGTGATATCCGTCATGCGACCACTATCTAACATGCTAAGCATGGATTGAATCACACTAGGATGAGCTTTCTCGATTTCATCAAATAAAATCACGGAACGCGGATAACACTGTACGTGGCGAGTTAAGTCACCTAACGCTGAGTCAGTATAATACGAGCCAGACCCTGTCAATTTCATGTATGCTTTGTCGTCAGCGTAGGCTTCCATACTAAACTCACGAAAGCGATACCCCGAGCCGGTAGCATCACTCAATGCATGGGCGTAGCTGCGTGCTAACTCTGTTTTTCCTACCCCACTGGGCCCCACAAACGTGAAAATAGCTCGTTGTCGGCCATTATCGATACAGCCGCTTGCTAACTCATGTCTCACTACGGTTCGTACAGCATGGGATTGCCCCAATACACGCCCTTGGAGGTAGTGCTCCAGTTGTTCAATGTGAGCTTTTATATCAGCTAAGCTACGAGGCGGATTAAGCGCTATAAACTCTGCGAATAAGTTACTGTCGCCCGAGCTTGCATACTGGATAAGTAGATCAATAAAGTGCTCTGGGCTGGTCACTGCGTTAAATTTACAGCCTAACTTAAACTCCACAAAGGGCTCAAACACTCTTTTAAAACGCTCAGCCACCTCAAACGCACAACGAAACCAATCCTTGGTGGTATCGGTTTTGTCCTGAAAGCTGCGCTGCGGAATGATAGTATCCATGGTTTCGCGAAAGCGATATACGACAGCAGGGTAAACTAAGGTAGCGGGCGTTCGGCGTAACCGCTTTGCCCAGAGTTCAGCTAATACAGGAGTGCTTAACAACGCACTTAACACCTGCACATCTTCGATGCCTATGACATCCCAAGTAGAGGGATCACGATGCCCTCCTGGCTGCTTGGTGTATTGCATCACTGCTTCAGCGTCAACTAAGTTAGCAATGTATAACTGGCGTAGAAAGGCCTCAAGTACAGGGTGTTGATACAGGCTCATGAATCAATATCTCTTATCATTGTTAGTCATTGATTTGCACCAAGATTAACACCTTGCCTCGCAATAATCA
Organism: Pseudidiomarina fusca; assembly: GCF_032227045.1. Lineage (NCBI taxonomy): Bacteria > Pseudomonadati > Pseudomonadota > Gammaproteobacteria > Alteromonadales > Idiomarinaceae > Pseudidiomarina > Pseudidiomarina fusca. The sequence goes on along the minus strand of NZ_JANFPJ010000001.1, from coordinate 113,359 downwards.
CAAATTAATCTATGTTTAGCCATAAAAAAAGCCCCGCACTAAACACTAGTGCGGGGCTCTTCATGACTCTTATTTGCTATGACTTACAAGCGCTCAAGTGCTTCATTTAACGTTGCAGATGGGCGCATCGCCTTCGCAACTAAATCAGCATTTGGTTCATAGTAGCCACCGATTTCTACCGGTGTACCTTGCACTTGATTTAATTCAGCCACGATAGTTGCTTCGTTTTCAGTTAAAAACGCGGCCAACTTACCAAATCGCTCAGCTAACGCTGCATCCTTGGTTTGTGCAGCTAATGCCTCAGCCCAATACATGCCAAGATAGAAGTGACTACCACGATTATCAATCTGCCCTAACTTACGCGCTGGTGATTTATCGTTCTCTAAGAACTTAGCAGTTGCTGCATCCAACGCATCAGCCAGCACTTGCGCGCGATCATTGTTAGTACGCTGTGCTAAATGCTCTAACGATGCTGCTAATGCCAAGAACTCGCCTAGCGAATCCCAACGTAAGTAGTTTTCTTCTACAAACTGCTGCACATGTTTAGGTGCTGATCCGCCTGCACCAGTTTCGAATAAACCACCGCCGTTCATCAAGGGTACAATCGACAACATTTTAGCTGAGGTTCCCAACTCAAGAATCGGGAATAAGTCAGTCAAATAATCGCGCAATACGTTCCCAGTAACAGAAATCGTGTCCTTGCCTTCTTTCATACGCGCCAGCGTGTGCAAGGTCGCTTCTGTAGGTGCCATAATGCGTAAATCGAGGCCATCTGTATCATGCTCTTGCAGGTACTGATTTACCTTTTTAATTAATTCAGCATCGTGAGCTCGTGCAGCATCCAACCAGAATACCGCAGGCATACCACTTAAGCGTGAACGATTGACTGCCAACTTAACCCAGTCACGAATGGGCGCGTCTTTTACTTGGCACATCCGCCAAATATCGCCTTTCTGCACGTCATGAGAAAACACTTGCTCACCGGCTTGGTTCACTACGACAACGGTACCGTCGGCAGGAATTTCAAAAGTTTTGTCATGTGAACCGTACTCTTCCGCTTTTTGAGCCATCAGGCCTACGTTCGGAACGGTACCCATAGTGGCTGGATCAAATGCGCCATGTTGCTGACAGAATTCAATCGTTGCTTGATACACACCCGCATAACAGCGATCAGGAATCATCGCTTTTGTATCTTGGGTTTTACCATCCGCATCCCACATCTTGCCGCCATCACGAATCATCGCTGGCATCGATGCATCAATAATCACATCACTAGGCACATGAAGGTTAGTAATACCCTTATCTGAGTTCACCATAGCTAGTTTAGGTTGCTCGCTGTACACTGCCGCGATATCCGCTTCTATAGCGCTGCGTTGGTCGGCTGGTAAATCTGCGATCTTGGCTAACACATCACCAAAGCCATTCGTTGCATCTACGCCTAGCTGCTTGAAGGTATCCGCATGCTTAGCAAACACATCTTGGAAGAATACAGTTACGGCATGGCCAAACATGATGGGATCTGACACCTTCATCATGGTCGCTTTCAAATGCAAAGATAACAGCACACCTTGTTCTTTTGCTGCTGCTGTTTCAGTGGCAAAAAACTCGCGTAATGCCTGCACGTTCATACATGCCGCATCGACAACTTCGCCTGCCATCACTTTAACGGATTCTTTCAGTACTGTTGGGCCAGCTGGAGTATTTAGAATAATTTTCAGATCATCTGCGGCAGCAAAGGTGGTTGATTGCTCACTACTGTAAAAATCACCATCATGCATATGCGCCACGTGAGTTTTGGAGTCTTTACTCCAACTTCCCATGCGGTGCGGATGTTTTTTAGCATAGTTTTTTACCGATGCTGGAGCACGACGATCTGAATTACCTTCACGCAAGACAGGATTTACTGCTGAGCCTTTAATTTTGTCATAACGCGCTTTAATATCGCGTTCTTCATCCGTTTGTGGCTCAAATGGGTAATTCGGCAACGCATAACCTTGGCTTTGTAATTCTTTAATAGCTGCAGTTAACTGTGGAATAGAAGCACTGATATTGGGCAATTTAATAATATTGGCTTCAGGAGTTTTGGCTAACTCGCCCAATTCTGCCAAAGCATCATTGATGCGCTGCTCTGGCTTTAAGTATTCTGAAAAATTAGCAATGATTCGACCCGCTAAAGAAATATCACGAGTTTCCACCACGACTCCTGCAGCATCAGTAAACGCACGAATAATCGGCAGTAACGAATACGTTGCTAAACGAGGAGCTTCATCTGTTTCTGTGTAGATAATCTTTGAACTATCAATCGACATAGTGATTCCTATTCATCAGTTCAGGTCTAAAAAGTGATGCGGATTATAGCAGGATCAGGCGCCGTGCACTAGCGCCTGCATCTTATACAAGGGTCGTAACTGGTAGGGAATATTGCCAGTATAGAGTTATTGACTAGCTCCAACGTGGCTTAGCAGCTGCTCTACTAAGAAATGACATTGTTGATAAATTTCAAACAATTGTTCTTGCCTTTGCAAAGGTCGTTTCATCGCTAGGTCGTACTCGAAGCGCTCTACTGCCGCCAGCACCACGCCTAACTCACCTTTGCCTTTTAGGACAGCATCGCGGACATTATCAGCAATATTAAGACCTTCAATAAACTGAGTTTTATCTAACCCTAATAGAATATCAGAACCAGACAGTAAACCCGCTAAAAAAGCAGGCCCAGAAAGTCGATTAAAAGGGTCTTTAGCACGAACTAACTCGCTACACATATAGGCCCGAGTCAATACCAATTTCGCTTGTTCAGGCGTATGTCCTTGCACGGATAAAATCAACAACACCCACTTTCGCAACGGCTCTAAACCCAAGAGCATGACGACTTCTTTAAGTGATTCAATTTTGCGAGTCAAACCATAATAAGGACTATTGGCGATTCGGAGCAAGTTAACGACCAACACCGGGTCGGTTTGTAAGGCAGCCACGATCTCATAAAGCTCCGGTTCATCGACAAACAGCTGATTAATCAACAAGGTTAATTGCTGTGCTGCAGGCGAAGGCACTTTTGTGCCCTCAATCAGTTTGGGTCTAGCTAAGAAGTATCCCTGAAACAAATCAAAGCCAAGCTCACGATACTGATTAAGCGTAAGTTCATCTTCAATCCGCTCGGCTAGCCACAATACATCAAGATGCTGCAACTGCTGCAACCGTTGCTGCGCCAGCTCTAATCCTGTTCGCTCGATATCAACCTTGATGATTGCAGCAAATTCAAGCAGTGGATCCCAGCTTTGTTGAAATTCAAAATCATCCAAAGCAAACCGAAACCCTTTAGCGACCCAATTTTTTATTGCCTCAATAATTTCTGCTGTTGGCTCTAACCGTTCTACGAGTTCAATAATGACATGTTCTGGTGCAATCGGCAAAAATTGCCCAGAGAGCAGAAAATCCGTGGATACATTGATACAAACTGGTTGCTTGTGATGTTCTACATAGTCTAAGACGCCAGTACAAAGGTTAAATAACACCTCACTGGTAGCCACACTGTCGCCAACTTCAAAGGCAGTAATGCCATGTTCGTGACGGTAAAGTAACTCATGCGCATAAACCTTGCCTTCGCGATCGTAGATAGGCTGAGAGGCGAACAAAACATCAGGCATTCAAAAACTCGCTGTTACAAAATATTTACCTGCTTATATACCAAAAAAAAGAGGACAGAGCTAGCTCTGTCCTCTTTTATTGTACGAAATCAGCTATTAATCAATTTTCGGAGCAGTTAAGCCACGGCGTTGTAATAAGGCTTCAACGGTAGGCTCTTGACCACGGAAATCGATGTATTGCTGCATCGGCTCTTTGCTATTCCCTTTAGAAAGGATAGTGTCACGGAATGCTTGACCGTTTTCTAGGGTCAAACCACCGTTTTGCTGCATAAAGGCAAAGGCGTCAGCGGCTAACACTTCAGACCACATATAAGCGTAGTAACCAGCTGAATAGCCACCAGCAAAAACGTGCGCAAAGAAAGTCGACTTATAACGCGGTGGTACTGCAGCTACTGCTACACCATTGCGTTCAAGCGCGGCTGCTTCAAACGCCGCCACATCGTCAATGCTGCTAGCAGCATCAGCTGATAGCGTGTGGTATTCCAAATCCAACAAGGCTGACGCAATATATTCTAAGGTGTCATAACCCATGTTGAAGTTTTTCGCAGCCAACACTTTATCAAGTAATTCAGCAGGAATCGGTTCACCGGTTTCGTAATGTTTAGCAAAGTTATTTAATACTTGCTCGTTCAACATCCAATCTTCTTGGAAAGTTGAAGGAAATTCAACGTAGTCACGTGATACTGACGTACCTGCCAACGATGGATACATGACATCAGAGAACATTCCGTGCAAAGCGTGTCCCATTTCGTGGAACATGGTGCTTACTTCGTCAAAACTCAACAGCGTTGGGCCTTCGGCTGCTTTTTTGATGTTCTGGTTATTCAAAATAACCGGCTTGCTATCTAATAAGTGTGACTGAGACACGAATGAGCTCATCCAAGCTCCGCCGCGCTTGCCATCACGAGTAAACCAGTCGCCATAGAACAGGCCTAATGTTTCACCATTAACGTCTTTAACCTCGTAAACCATGATGTCATCACCATAAGTTGGGATGTTATCTAGTTTTTCGAAAGTAATACCAAATAATTGATTCATAGCATAGAACACGCCATCTTCAACCACTCGATTAAACTCAAAGTATTGCTTCACTTCGTTAGCATCTAAAGCATATTTTTCTGCCCGAACTTTTTCGGCATAATATGCCCAATCCCATGGCTGCACTTCGAAATCGCCACCTTCTGCCTCAATCATCTCTTGAATTGCAACTTGTTCAGCGGCCACGTTACTCACTACTGCTGGTACCAAATCACGTAACATAGCTTGCGCTGCTGCTGGCTTAGCGGCCATGCTAGTTTCTAATACGTAATCACCCCAAGTGTCGTAACCAAGTAGCTCAGCTTTTTGAGCACGTAGTTCAGCCAAGCGTTTTACTAAAGGACGGTTATCTGTCGCTGTGTTACCAGTACCACGATAAGCGGAAGCTTCCCAAATACGCTGACGTAGTTCACGATTCTCTAATGATGCCAACACTGGTTGACGGGTCGTGTTGGTAATCCGAATGGCATATTTACCTTCATGACCAGCAGCCGCAGCAGCGTCGGCCAGACTTTGAATCTCACTCTCGCTAAGTCCAGCTAATTCGTCAGCACTATCAACAACGATCAAGTTTTCGTTAGCTAGCGTCATCAGGTTACGCTGAAACTCTGTGGTTAATGAAGACGTTTCAGAGTTAATTGCACGGATCTTGGTTTGCGCCTCAGCGTCTAGTTCAGCACCAGCACGAACGAAACCTTTGTACGTATCTTCAACCAAGCGCAACGCTTCGCCTTCTAGTTCAGCTCGGTTGTCGTACACTGCTTTAACCCGAGCAAACAAGGTTGGATTAAGCATAATATTGTCGCGATGCTGTGCCATTTTTGGTGCGAGCTCGCCTTGCAAAGCCCGAGTGTCATCGTTCCCATTCGATCCAGCAACGTTATAAAAAACTGAAGAAACTCGGCTTAATAAAGCACCTGCTTTTTCCATAGCTACGATGGTGTTTTCAAAAGTTGGTGCTGCGCTGTTGTTAGCAATAGCCTCAATTTCCTTACTATGCTCTGCCATACCAGCTTCAAATGCTGGTTGATAATGCTCAAAACGGATTTTGGTAAAATCTGGAGCCTGATATGGAAGTGTACTTGCAGCGTAGAATGGATTGCTTTGGCTTAGTGAACTAGCCGCAACCTGCTCAGTTTTAGCTGACTCAACGGTGGTTTGGCTAGCGTCTTTATCAGAACAAGCGGCAACTGAAATGGCCGCACCGATAGCAACAGCAATAAGGCTCTTGCGCATAATCTTATCTCCCTTGTGGTTAAATGCTTTAACCGTACTAATGTACCTGCCTAAGGAGTAAGGCTCAAGAGCTATTCGTGGCACAATCTTTGCGTTTTAACCTGTTAGGCTACTTCATGCACCGAAATGAGTGGTAACAGGCCATACTTCGCGCGGGCTTTATCACAGTAGGGATTACTACCGTCTATCGACATAGCAAATTCTCGACATGGACTGGGTCGATCCGGGTAAATGCTGCAGCTAACCTGCTCCCCGATAGCGCCAACTAAGGCAATACAACGAGGTTCACGTTGATTCGTGCCTTGCATGCAAAGAAGATGAGGATGAAAAGATTCGGTTAGTTCGCTTGGAACATGACCTTGGGGTGCGCCTGTTGCTTCGCCCCAATAAAAAGACACACGATAAGACGCGCAGCAAGCCCCACACGTCAAGCAGGCATCAGCCAAACTCATCGCACGACACTCCAAAAGAAAATAAGAAATTTGTTTGAAATGGCGGAGCGGACGGGACTCGAACCCGCGACCCCCGGCGTGACAGGCCGGTATTCTACCCAACTGAACTACCGCTCCGCAGCGGTATGAAACCAATTGCAGGAAAGTGGCGGAGCGGACGGGACTCGAACCCGCGACCCCCGGCGTGACAGGCCGGTATTCTAACCAACTGAACTACCGCTCCGCAGCGGTATGAAACCAATTTCAGGAAAGTGGCGGAGCGGACGGGACTCGAACCCGCGACCCCCGGCGTGACAGGCCGGTATTCTACCCAACTGAACTACCGCTCCGCAGCGGTATGAAACCAATGTCAGGAAAGTGGCGGAGCGGACGGGACGCGAACCCGCGACCCCCGGCGTGACAGGCCGGTATTCTAACCAACTGAACTACCGCTCCGCTTTCCTAACTCTGGGCAACCCGACTGGGTCCCCCTGAATGCGGAGCGAATATTACGAGTGCTGGAATGTTCCGTCAACCCTTTTTTTGTGTTTTTGAATCGTTTGCTTAAAAAAAATGCAAAAGCCGCAAAATTTGTTCAATTTACCCTACCACTTACTCTGCTATGGCCTATTCTTGCCACAATGCATCATTGATTAACGCTAACCTTTGTTGGTGAGCCTGTTGCTCTGCTGCTGATGCTTGCACTACCTTAAGTGCGGGTTTATTTAGCACTGGTGTCCAACCACTACTGAGTTCTCCGTTCGCTCGGTTACCGGGCAACTCTAATGCGGTTTGCCCACCCGTCATAAGCAAATACACATCCGCTAATAATTCAGCATCTAATAATGCGCCGTGAAAAGTCCGGTTTGAGTTATCTACCCCGTAGGCACGACATAAAGCATCTAGAGTGTGGCGTTGGCCAGGACGCATCTGTTGCGATAACTTGAGGGTATCGAGCACACTACAATAGTCGATAGTCTTCCCCGTGCCGTTGCGCAATAAAGCAAACTCATGATCCATAAAGCCCACATCGAAGGGGGCATTATGGATAACCAATTCTGCACCTTGGATGAAATCAATGAACTCTTCCGCAATTTGTGCAAAAACCGGTTTATCTTGTAAAAAATCATTGGTGATACCGTGTACATCAATCGCTTCTTGCTCAACTACCCGCTGCGGATTGATATAGACATGAAAGGTACGCCCCGTTAGCTTGCGCTTGATGACTTCAACGGCGCCAATTTCTATAATTCGGTGGCCTTCTTCTGGGCGTAACCCAGTAGTTTCTGTATCTAAAACGATTTGCCGCATAAGAGTTTGTGCTTCTTTCCAAATTAAATTGATATCACTTGCCCAGTGATAAACCTGACGTTTACCTGTGGAAGACTGCTAGCAATCCTGCACACCAACAATAATCGTTAGAGTTTAACAACTGTATACTGACTTTGCTATGACGCATTTATTTGTCAGGTCTGCTAAACTGCGCCTTAAATCATTACTTAGAGATAACGTTTTAGCATGCAAACAGTGCATATATATACGGATGGCTCCTGCTTAGGTAACCCTGGCCCTGGCGGTTATGGCGTGGTTATTGAATACGGTAAACATCGCAAAGAGTTTGCTGCTGGATTTCGGTTAACCACGAACAATAGAATGGAAATGTTAGCCGCGATTATCGGCTTAGACGCGTTAAAGCGACCGTGCGATGTGGTACTAACCACGGATAGCCAATACCTTAAACAAGGCATTGAAGAGTGGATTCACAAGTGGAAAAACAATGGGTGGCGAACCGCCAATCGCAAACCCGTCAAAAACGCTGATTTATGGCGTTTAATAGATGCTGCGGCAGCTCGCCATAACGTGCGCTGGGACTGGGTTAAGGGCCACGCTGGTCATCCACAAAATGAACGCTGTGATGAATTAGCGCGCACTGCCGCAAGTGGTAGCGATTTAGCTGTTGATGAGGGTTTCGAAACAATTCAAATTTGAGTCAACTGACCTGTATTTAGGTTTACTGACTTTCTGCGCTTTGAGTTCAAAAACGTTTAGCTGCGAAAAAAACCACGGTCGACAGCGCTATTAATACAAATAGTGCCAGTGTGGATGTCAGAGTCAGTACCATTGCCAAAGCTCTCCGCTAGATATTGCACGGTTTAAATTAAAAGTGAGTGAACCTTGCCGTTAACTGAACTGTGTTTTGTCTTTTAGCCTGAGTGACCATAAGCGCCCTGCATCCCTGTGGCAGCACAGGCTTGCTTGCTCAGGGCGACAGATAACAGCGACAAAACAGCGGTAGTAAACGAAAAGCGGTTGGCAGGGAGGCAGGAATACGTTGGGCCGACCCTGGCGTGCCGGCTGTTATCAGGGCGTCCGGCATAGTGGTAATACACCCTAAGATGGCGGACGCGGGAGATAAAACAGCGCAGCAAATAAAGAGGTTGAGACTGAGGCAAGAGCTTGGCAGATAACATAAGGACGGGCGTTTTACAGACACGGCGTTGCGAAACCAGACAGAGGATTCCGGCCAGCATAATACCGACGAAAATGATGACGTTACCGGTGAAACGGGCAGCGCGGACCGCGATGTTTAACATCGGATGCATTGCAATTACCTTATATAACCAGAGCGGTGTAGTCTTTGCTCAGAACAGCGCGCGTATTCTAACCCTTAGCGGTAGGAAGTAAAGCGCTAAGCGTTATTCATCGTGATTTTTATGCCATTCCCCGCACACTGACCAGGCCGCACTATTGAGTGTAACTGCTTGTAATAACGGCATTCTGGCGTAAGTGCTGCAGATTTAAGCTATCGACTAAAGTCGCACGGTGCGCCAGCGCAGAACCGCCATTCACGATAACGGTTTGCGCTGCGTGCTGTGAATGTATTGAGCTTAGCTGCGGCGGGCTTTACCAGGTTTTACCGCTGCGCTGCCGGCTGGCTTTTTTGCTTTTGCTTTCGGGGTGGCAACATCAATCTGGGTCGCGCTGGCTTTATTGGCGCGGGTGCCAAGCACTTTACGCGAAATGCTTTTTAACAAGCTGCCGCGGTTGCTGACTTCAAAGCCGGGTTTCACCACCCGCGCAATAGTACTGCCAATCAGCTTTTGAATGCGCTCCAGGCTCTGCTCTTCTTCACGGCTGACAAAGGAGATCGCCTGCCCCTTGGCGCCAGCGCGCCCGGTGCGACCTATGCGGTGGACATAGTCTTCCGGTAAATACGGCAAGTTAAAGTTCACCACATAATCCAGCCCCTGGATATCCAGACCCCGGGCGGCAACTTCAGTAGCAATCAGTACCTGCAGTTTGGCTGATTTAAAATCGGCCAGTGCGCGGCGACGACTGCCCTGGCTTTTATCGGCATGACAAACCGCAGCATTGACTTTAGCTTTTTGCAGATCGGCGAGTAACCGATCGGCCTGCTCTTTGGTACTGGTAAAAACCAGCACCTGAAACCAGTTGTGCTCAGCTAACAGTTGCTCAAATAACTCGATTTTGCGACTTTCCTCTACCGGATACACCACATGCTCCACCGTGTCGGCAGTGCTGTTGGTTTTCGCTACCCGGATTTGCTGATGATTTTTCAAAATCTTGTGAGACAGTTCATTCACTGCCGGCGACGTGGTCGCAGAAAACAGCAGTGTTTGCCGGCTGGCTGCGGTCATCTCCACTAACTTCAGCACATCAGTACTAAAGCCCATATCAAGCATACGATCAGCCTCATCCAGCACCACAAAAGCAACGTCACTTAAGATCACGTTACCCAGCGCCATATGCTCAATTAAGCGGCCCGGCGTACTGACCACGATATCAACGCCGGCCTGTAATTTACTGGCCTGCCCGCCCATTTTAACGCCGCCATAAATCGCAGTGACGCTAAGGGGCAAAAATTGGGCATAGGCACTAATCGCATTGGCAATCTGCTCGGCAAGCTCCCGGGTTGGCGTTAAAATTAACGCCCGGGGCCGCCGCTCAACCACGGCTTGCGGCGTATCTACCAAGCGTTGTAATAATGGAATAGCAAAGGCCGCGGTTTTACCGGTTCCGGTTTGCGCAGTAACCTGTAAATCTTTGCCGCGCCGCGCCGGCACTATCGCCTGCGCCTGCACTGGCGTAAGCTCACTAAAACCACATGCTGTTAAGCCACGCAGTAAGTCTGGTGCCAAATTTAAAGCTGAAAATTGCATAAGAATTCCTCTGCAGCCTGGCTGCAGTTTAAAAGTGAAGCTTACTCAAGATCGCTATCCGGGCGCGGCTTGTGATTACAGGCACGGGCCAGAATTTCGATATAAAACTGTGGCCACTGCTGCGCAGCCGCTGCATCGATATGTTGGTTGATTTCTGAGGTGAACATTGGCTTTGCTTCCGCCTCTGAGGCGCCAAAGCGGCAATCAAAGGTCCAATAGTCTTTACCGGCCGGCACCGCTTTGCGCCGTTCACGGGCCAGATATTTGCGAATTTCGTGTTTAATAGCGTCAACTAAACGCGCCGGTTGCAGCTTGGGGTGAGTTAAGGCAAAGGTTTTTTTCATCACAGATCCTACAGGTGGGCGCTGAACAAAGACGGCAGACGCGCAAATAAAGGCGTATTCTACCTGTAAGTGTAGAAGATAGCCGCCAAAACCTGAGATAAATAACTTATCTCAGGTTTTGCTGTGCAAAATCAGCACTGTTTTAACCCGATTTTATTGCGGTAGCGCCGCCAACACGCCCTAGACAAACGCGATAAAACTCTCCCGCTCTGGCAGAGGCAGAACACTTTACCTTTTACGGTTGTAGCATGCGCGGGATAACCGATAGGGTCATCCCGCGGTAACGCTTGCCACATTATTGAATTGAGGATGACAACGATCTAATCAGCTAACCTTTGGTCATTCTGATGCAGCCAGTGGTATAACGCCGGCAGTACTACTAATGTCAGCAAAGTAGCCGAGATAATACCGCCAATCACTACTGTTGCCAGCGGGCGCTGTACTTCTGCCCCGGTGCCGGTATTCAACGCCATTGGCACAAACCCCAGGCTGGCCACCAGCGCTGTCATCAATACCGGACGTAACCGGATCAACGCGCCTTCAACCACGGCATACAGTAAATCGCCTTTTTCCTGCCATAGCTGGCGCATAAACGATACCATTACCAGACCGTTCAGCACCGCGACACCAGACAAGGCAATAAAGCCGACACCGGCTGAAATAGACAGCGGCATATCGCGCAGCCACAGTGCCAGTACGCCCCCCGTCAGTGCCAGTGGCACACCGGTAAAGATAATCAGTGCATCTTTGAGCGAATTAAACGCCATCACCAACAAGGCGATAATCAGCAATAAGGTCACCGGCACTACGATTGCCAGCCGTTTACTGGCCGACTCCAATTGCTCAAAAGTACCGCCATAATCCAGCCAGTAACCGGCTGGCAGAGTGACGTCGGCACTAATCCGCTGTTTCAGTTCGGCAACAAAGCTACCCAGATCGCGCTCGCGCACATTAGCCGATACCACAATACGGCGCTTACCATTTTCGCGGCTGATTTGTGCCGGTGCCGGTTGAATATCCAGCGTAGCAATTTCATTTAGCGGTACATAGCCTCCATCCGGCGTTGGAATAGGCAGCCATGACAGGCTATCAATATCACTGCGGATTTGCTCCGGTAAACGAACTATTAGCTGAAACCGGCGATCACCTTCATAGATTAGCCCCGCCTCTTCGCCACCAATCGACATGGCGATGATATCCTGAAACTGGCTGACTGTTAGTCCGTAACGGGATAAAGCCGTTAGCTTTGGCATTACCGACAGTACCGGTAAACCGGATACCTGTTCTGTTTTCACATCTGCCGCGCCGCTAATACTGTTGGCAACCTGCTCAATGCTGTTTGCTACGCTTAACAGCACATCCAGGTCATCACCAAACACTTTAATGCCCACATCCGAACGCACACCAGAAATCAGCTCGTTAAAACGCATCTGAATCGGCTGGGTAAACTCGTAGTTATTACCAGGCAGTTGTTCCAGTGCCTGTTCCATTTCAGCTACCAGCGCCGCTTTGGTTTTACGCGGATCCGGCCATTCGCTGCGCGGTTTTAAAATAACAAAGTTGTCTGCAACGTTCGGCGGCATCGGATCAGTTGCTACTTCCGGCGTACCAATTTTGGCAAAAACCTTATCAACTTCAGGAAATTGCTTAATCCGCTGCTCCAGTACTTCCTGCATTGCAACTGACTGCTCCAGCCCGGTACCGGTTACCCGCATCGCATGCAAGGCAATATCGCCTTCATCCAATTGTGGGATAAATTCCGATCCCAGCGTGGTGGCAAGCCATAAACAAACCGCGACCAGCAGCGTTGCCAAACCAGCAACCAGCAAACGCAGCTTGATTACGGCATGCAACACCGGACGATACAGTGATTTTGCAGCCACAATAACCCGGCTTTCCTGTTCGTTGATTTTACCGCTCATAAACACGGCAACGGCGGCAGGAACCACAGTCAGTGACAGCACCATAGCGGCCAGTAATGCCATTACTACTGTAGCGGCCATTGGGTGAAACATTTTGCCTTCAACGCCGGTCAGGGCAAAAATCGGGATATACACTACCGTGATAATCGCTACCCCAAACAAACTGGGTTTAATCACTTCGGTCGTTGCAGCAAACACCACGTTTAAGCGTTCGCGCAGTGCCAGCAAGCCACCATTTTGGTGTTGTGCCATTCCTAAGCGCCGGATACAGTTTTCGACAATAATCACCGCACCATCGACAATCAGGCCAAAATCCAGCGCTCCCAGGCTCATCAAGTTAGCTGATACGCCTTGCTGTACCATACCGGTAATGGTGGCCAACATTGCCAGCGGGATTACGGCGGCGGTAATCAGTGCCGCGCGGATATTCCCCAGCAGCACAAACAGCACCACAATGACCAGTAATGCCCCTTCCAGCAGATTTTTTTGCACAGTCGCAATGGTTTTATCTACCAGCGTGGTACGGTCATATACCGCTTCAACAATCACATTTTCTGGCAGGGAAGCTTTTATCTCTTCCAGCTTTTGAGCAGCATCGCGGGCAACGGTCCGCGAGTTTTCACCCAGCAGCATCATCACCGTACCCATTACGGTTTCGTGGCCGTCACGGGTGGCGGCACCGGTACGTAACTCTTTACCAAGCCCTACTTCTGCCACATCTTTTATCCGGATAGGTACTGAGCCATTTAGCGCTACCACCACATTTTCAATACTGCTGATAGTACTGAGCTGGCTGGGCGAACGCACCAGTAATTGCTGGCCATTACGCTCAATATAACCTGCCCCACGGTTAGCATTATTGCTAAGCAGCGCCTCTGACAGTTGCGGCAATGTCACACCCATGGCCAGCATTTTTGCCGGATCAGGCATCACGTGGTACTGTTTGTCATAACCACCGATGGTATTAACCTCAACCACACCGGGCACTTGCGCCAGTTGCGGTTTGATAATCCAGTCCTGTACTTCACGCAAATACATGGCATCAAGCGGTTTGCCATTTGCATCAGTAGCGCCGGGTTTAACATCGACGGTATAAACAAATATTTCACCCAGGCCAGTAGCAATGGGTCCCATTTGTGGTTCCAGTCCGGCAGGCAGTGCATTCTTGATACTGCCAAGCCGCTCATTAAGCAGGTTACGGGCAAAATAAATGTCGGTGCCTTCTTCAAACACCACCGTAACCTGTGACAGCCCGTAACGTGACAACGAACGGGTATATTTTAGTTTTGGCAAGCCATAAAGCGCCGTTTCCACCACAAAGGTAATCCGTTGCTCGGCTTCCAAAGGTGAATAGCCAGGCGCTTCAGTGTTAATTTGTACCTGTACGTTGGTAATATCAGGTACTGCATCGATAGGTAATCGCTGGTAACTCCACAGCCCGGCGCCAATCAGTAACAAGATCAGGCCCAGCATCAGATACCGTCGCTCAATTGAGAAACGAACGATAGCTTCAATCATGTTTATCTCCTTTTCATCTGCCTGAGCGAGCAAAGGTTACGCAAGGCAAGAACGGGCGAAGCAGCGCAGTTTACATGCGGTAAATGAGCATGCTGAGCCGGTTTTTAACGCCGCAGAACCAAAGCGCAGCCAGGCAAATTTTAGTGTTCGTGAGCTGCGCCGGCTTTTTCGATCTCAGCCTTAATCAGATAACTATTTACCACCACATACTCTTCAGCAGCATGTAGACCAGACAGCACTTCAGTAAAGCGCCCATCGGTGCGGCCTAGCTGCAGTGGCCGCGGTTCATAGCGGTTGCCTTCGCGCACAAACACCACCGGCTTACCTCCCAGATCCTGTAAGGCCGTGTTATCTATCACCAGAGAAACAGCTATGATTTCAGCATCCACCAGCGCACTGACCCGCTCTCCGGCAGAAAAACGGCCGTTGCTGTTATCTAGTTCAACCCGCGCCAATACATAAGGCTGGCCGGAGGCCGGCAAAATATGGGTGATCTGACTATCAACCCTGCCACCGCGAGCTTCGATATGCACCGGCAAACCCGTTTTTATCTCATCCATTGCGGCCGGGAATACTTTCAGCTCAGCCCACAGTATGCTGCTGTCTGCCAGTGAAAATAACGTTTCACCGGCTGTGTATTCGCCCTGACTGGCATATTGCTGTAATAACACCCCCGCTATCGGCGCGGTAACCGGATAAGTGCGCAGGCTGTCATTGGATTCCACCAGCGCCAGCACCTCACCTTTTTTCACTGTGTCGCCAACTGCAGGCTTTATCTGGGTAATCATGCCAGGAAAACGGGCTCGCACCTGTGCCTGACGGTTAGGTGGGATGACAAGCTCACCGTATAACGGAATATGGCGTTCAATGGTGCCAGCACCTGCCGTCGCCACTTCAATCCCTACCCTTTTTGCCATGTCGGCATCAATCGTTGCGGCTTCATCGTGATCATCATCATGGTCGCTGCCATGATCGTGCCCGCTATCATCATGGGCATGAGCGCTGTTTGTTTGTGCCGTTTTCGGTTTTTCATCATGGCTATGGCCCGGCCCGGCCTGAGCAGGTGCAACAGCCATACCCTGAGCGATCAGTAATGCAAGGAATAACGCGGAATATTTCATTTGGAAGATCCTGATTCAGTAGTGATAAGCTGAGTGGGTGTCTTTATCGCCAGAGGTGATGCCGCAAGCGCAACACCGGCAAGCTGTTCAATCAGTACCTGATTGCTCAGTGCGGTACTGGCAGCATTAACCAACTCAAGCTGAGCGTCCTGTAGTGCCTGACGAGCAGAAATCCACTCTGCATAGCCATAACGGCCACGGCGGTATGCGTCTTCAGTTTGTTGTAGTGCCTGCTCCAACACCGGCAGAATATCGCGCTGCATATCTTTCACAGCCATACTGCTGTAACGGTGAGTTTGCCAGGCCTGATACAAGCGGGCGCGTAAATCCAGCAAGGCAGTTTCTTTTTCAAACTGTTCCGCTTGAGACTCTGCCTGCGCCGCAGTTATCGCACCCTGATTACGCTGTTTACTAAACAAAGGCACTGACACGCCGGCAACCAAACCAAAATCCCGGCTTTCTTGTGAACGCATGGCTCCAATCTGCCAGCGTACATCACCCGCCGACTGACTTTGCGCCAGTGTCAGCTCAGCATCACGCAAGCGTTGCCGGGCTGCAAAAACCTCCACAGTGGGGGTTGCCAGCACTTGTTGATAAAGTGTTTGAAAGGAGGGGCTTTGCGCCAGCTGAAATAAATCACCACTAACCTGATTAAAATCGGCTTGTTCCGCCCCCCATAAACTGACCAGCGCCAACTTGCTGCTATCCAGCTCGGTTTGCAGTAAGCCATGCTGCAACTGTGCTTGCTTAAAAGCCACTTTCGCCCTTAGTTGCTCGGCCTCCGGTGCTGCACCACGCTGCACCCGCTGCGTCACCAGCGTTAAAGCCTGCTCAGTCATACTGACGGTTTGTGCCGCCAGCGCCGTTTTTTGCTGCAATGTCAGCACAGTTACAAAACGCTGGGTCAGCTCGCCCAGTAAATCCAGGCTCGCGGCCTGGCGCTGCGCCAGCAATAATCCCTGACTTGCACTGGACACCGCCATCCGGGCCTGGCGCTTATCGCCAAGCTCAATAACGGAAGACAACGACACCGTAACTTCGAGGCTTTTAACACCCGACATATCACCAGTGCCAAAGGCATTATCGGCCTGCACGCCGAGTTCATAGCCTGGCGTTAGCTCTGCCAATTGCTGCTGACCCGCCGCTGCTTTTAAGCGCCAATCAAATACGTGTAGCTGTGGATGTTGTTGTAACACCCGCTTTGCTGCCTGTTGCAGCGTTAACTCTGCTGTTGCAGGTTCAGCGGCATTTACTGTCAGGCTCAGCAGCACACTGCCAGCAGCCAATAAACCTAACGCTGCAAAGCGTTTGCAATTCATTTTTAAGAACATAGCAAAATCCTGTTATAGGTAATGTAAAAACCAAAAAAACAGAATCAGCTGATGGGTGGGCGGTAAATGCTTCGTTTAGGGGAAGAGGGTAGATAATTTAAGTAAGACACCAGCAATTCATTACCAATTACCGGCAAAGCCGGAGCTGGTTTAAACAAGCCAATATGTGCGGCATGGCAATGACTACAATGGTCGCAACCTGCATGAAGTGAGGCATCAGTTAATGATGATTGTTCTGCGGCTACAACCGTACTGGTGTCAGACCATGATATTTGATGATGAATATCATCAGCAGAATGTTCAACAGCGAAAGCGCTGGAAACTACGCATAACAATTGCACCACCAGCAGTAATGCCATCAACATTCTGCTTAGTGGTGTTTTAGTCAGTGCGTAGTTGCTTATCAAAATAATGACCGCCTTACTAATTTAACGAAGTTAGCTTTTAAGGTACGAGCGCAATACGCTAATAACCTGTTCTACATCCGCGTCGCGCTGTAAAGGCTCCAGGTTATCGCCTGCCAGATGATCACGAATATGGTGTTCCAGTATCTCAGTCATCAGGCCATTTATAGCACCTCGCACCGCAGCAATTTGCTGTAGTACTTTACTACAATCACCTTCGGCCAGCAGCTGTTTTTCCAGCCCTTCAACCTGACCTTTAATCCGCCGTACCCGCGTCAGTAACTTGGGTTTATTGGTAATTGAATGAGTCATACCGTACTCCGTAACTATACTCCCCTATAGTATAGTCAGTTTTAATCTTTCTCAAGTCTGTAGCTATAAAAGCTGTCTCTTATTTTATGTTGTTTGTGGCAAAAAGAGCTCTGTTACAAAACGCCCGGTTATGTCTTGTGAAAAAACTAACTTTCCGCCGTGTAAGTTAACAATTTTGCGGGTAATCGATAATCCAAGGCCAGCTCCTGCAACATCCTGATGACCATAACTCCGGAAAAAGCGCTCTCCCAATCGGGCTAGCTCAAGCGTAATATCACCATTAATTGCATTACTCACACTTATCACTACAGCGTGCTGTTCTATACGCGCCTTGATACTGACCTCACTTTGAGCAGGTGCATACTTAGCCGCATTGTCCAGTAAATTACGCAATGCAGCATGAAATAATGCAGGATCGACACGAACCTGTAGCTGCTTTGGTATATCGACCACCCAAATTACGCGATCAATTAGCGGCAAATCAACCGACGCCAAAGCATCTTCTGTTAGCCTAAGAAGCTGAATTTCCTGATATTGCAGTACAATATTATGCTCCAGTTTTTCTGTTTCCATTAACTGCTTAACCAGGTGTGCCAGACGGCGTGTACTTTTTCCAATGGCTTGTATCGCTGTACGTTGCTCTTGGCTATCGGTCGCTTTTTCCAGATTATCGGTATGCACTTGTAAAACACTAAGCGGGGTTCTTAATTCATGAGATACATCCGCAATAAACATTTTTTCTTTTTTAAGATAAGCTTTTAACTCAGCCATTAGTTTATTCACAGCGTCCTTGAATGGCTTTAACTCTCGCGGCAACGGCATCTCAATAGGTTGTAATTCAGTAGGGTTGGTTTCTGCCAGCTTTTTCGATAATTCCCGCACCGGCTTCGTGCCCCATTCCACAGCAAGCCAAACCAGTAATATTATTGGCAATATCGCTATCCCCAGCGGTAACAACTGATTCAGTGTTAAATGCCAGCTTAACTCGTCCCGAACATCTTCCCGTTGCGCAGTAAAGATCCAGGCTTTTTCATCAGGCACATATAAGCTAAAGCCAATCCACAGGTATTGATTATGCCGGATCTCGTGAAAACCTGACTGTTTGGGCAACAATGGCGTTTTGCCGACATTACCGGAACGGATTAACAGTTGACCATTTTCATGCCAGACCTGAACTGCAATTTTGCTTTCGTACTTATGCCCCTCGGAATACCGTTCTTCTGCAGAAGTACGCTCTATGCCATCGTCCAGCAAAAATGGCATTTCAATGGCGTGATCACTATCTGCAGTCAGGGGAGTATTGGGCTCTACCAGTAAATGACGAACTAACCGTGCATACTGTGCCAACTGAGCATCAAATAACTCGTCAATTTCATGATGAACATTAAACCATGTGTTCAGGCTGGTAATCAGTAACATTAACAGGATAACCGCATTAACACTGAGCAACAGCATCCGGCGAATACTGTTAATTTTCACGATGACTCACCAGCATATAACCGACTCCTCTGACCGTTTTTATCAGCGATGCTGTAGTTTTTTTACGGATATTATGAATATGCACCTCTATGGAGTTACTTTCTGTTTCGCCTGTCCAGCCCGAACTGAGTTCATCCAGATACTGTCTACTCAGAATTTTATCCGGATGTAACATAAACTCTTTCAGGATCAAAAACTCACGTGAAGTCAGTACTATATCCCGCCCCTGATAGCGGCAAAGATGCTGCTGCATATTCATTTCTACTTCCTGACAAGTCAGGATGTCCTGCTGTCGTTGCTGATAACGCCGCAGTAATACTCTTAAACGGGCTTCAATTTCTCTGCTATCGCAGGGTTTCAGCACATAATCATCAGCGCCGGCATTTAATGCCTCAACCTTGGTTTCAAGATGATCCCATGCCGTCAGCACCAGAATAGGTGTTGTAACCTTTTTAGCCCGTAAGGTTTTAATTACATGTAATGCCAACCCGTCTGGCAACCCCAGATCCAGAATAATCACATCAAACCCGCTACTGGTTGCTGCCACTATGGCTTGCGAACCGGTAATACAGTGTTCTGTCCGGTAATGCATACGTGATAATGCAGTAATTAACCCCTGCGCAAGCAGGCTATCATCTTCAACCAGTAACAATCTCATAAAGGCTTTTTCCAGCTAGCTTAGAGTAAAATACATAACCAGACGGCGGCACTGGCAACGAGCGTTATTAATACAGCTGCCGACCCAATATCTTTCGCTTTACCGCTTAGCTCGTGATATTCACTGCCAATGCGATCCACCACCACTTCAATGCCGGTATTTAATAGCTCCACGATCAGAATCAGTAATGCACTCAATAACAATAGCGCACGCTCGGCCGCAGATACATCAACCCACAAGGCTACAGGTAGCAATACCAGTAATAAGATAATTTCCTGCCGTATTGCCGCTTCTGATCTCCAGCTACTGGCCAGCCCTTGCCACGAATTGACTCCGGCCAGCATGATCCGTTTAACCCCTTTAGCCTCTGATTTCATATACCCCCCTATGATTGGAGATAACAGTATAAAAGCACAGTCTTAAGAAAGTCTTAAGCATTGTTCGTTAGCCTTGCAGCCACTCTATCTGGCAGTACGGCGAGCCTCTATGACTAAAGTTTCTGCAGTAAAATTCCCGGTATTACGACAAATAACATGCGGTCCCTACACCTACTTACTACGTATGATTCTTATCGGGTTGGTACTATTAAGTGCGGCCCGGCTTGGTCTGGTGCTATGGCTATATGACAGGGTAGCACCTACAGACCAATTGGGCATGATATTCCTGCAGGGGATTCGGGCCGACCTGATTCTACTTTGTATCTGGTCTGCAATACCCGTTCTGTTATCGCTGTGCTGGGCGCGTCCCGGATTACAGCACAGCTGGTTTCGTTTTAGCTATTGGTGGTGCCTGACGGGTTTAATCCTTATTGCATTTATCGAACTATCCACCCCTGCCTTTATTCAGCAATACGATATACGGCCAAACCGCTTGTACATTGAGTATCTGAAATACCCGAAAGAAGTTTTCTCTACCTTATGGCATGGCTTCCGATTGCCACTGGTGGCAGGAACCGTGTTAACTGTCGCAGCCGCTCTACTGCTGCACCGGGCGCTAAGGCTACCGAAGCACACATTGCAAGTATGGCCACTGCGCCAGCATTTACTACTGTGGCCCCTGGTGGTTTTTATGGTATTTGCCGGCATCCGTTCCACTACAGCACACCGCCCTGCTAACCCGGCGCTGTTTGCAATTACCTCTGATGCTATGGTGAATTCTCTCGTCATCAACTCGGGCTATTCGGTTTTATTTGCCTTGTATAACCTCAAACATGAAGCCCGTTCCAGCGAAATATACGGTAAACTGCCAGAGACACAAATGCTGAATTTAAGCCTTAACTGGCCCTGGCTGCAGCAATATGATTTTAATAATGCAGAATACCCAACCTTACACTGGCAACAAGCCGTAAAACAGCGTAATAAACCGCTGAACATAGTAATAGTGTTGATGGAAAGCCAGGGCGCCACCTTTGTTGAATCACTTGGCGGCGCACCGGTCACTCCAGAGCTGGAACAGCTGAAACAGCAAGGCATCTGGTTTGACAATCTGTATGCTACCGGTACTCGCTCAGTACGCGGTATTGAAGCGGTTGTTGCCGGCTTTATGCCGACACCGGCCCAAAGCACGGTAAAGCTGTCAAACAGTCAGCAAGGTTTTACCACTCTGGCATCCATCTTAAAAAAACAGGGCTACCACACTCAGTTTATTTATGGTGGCGAAGCACACTTTGATAATATGCGTAGCTTTTTTACCGGCAATGGTTTTCAGGAGATTGTGGATTTACCTAAAATCAGTAATCCGGTGCTGGTAGGTAGTTGGGGAGCCAGCGATGAAGACTTGTTCAGAACTGCACATCAGCAGTTATTGGCCCTGCATCAACAGCAGCAACCGTTTTTCAGCCTGATATTTTCCTCTAGCAATCATGAACCTTTCGAATTCCCGGACGGCCGGATTTCACTATACCAAGAGCCTAAAAATACGGCTTACAATGCAGTGAAATATGCAGACTGGTCAATGGGCCGCTTTTTTGAGCAAGCAATGAAAAGCCCTTATTGGCAGGATACGCTGTTTCTGGTAGTAGCAGATCATGATAACAGGGTATATGGCAGTAACCTGATCCCGGTGGAAAAGTTTCGCATTCCAGGACTAATTCTGGGCGCAGACACTCAGCCTGAAATACTCACAACCTTAAGTAGTCAGATTGATCTGGCTCCCACTCTGCTTAGCATGGCTGGGATATCGTCCTGTCACCCGATGACGGGACGTGATCTGTTGCTGGACAGTACCAGTTCTGGGCGGGCTCTGATACAGTTTGACAATCTGTTTGCCCTGATGACAGAGGATAAACTTACTATTCTGAAACCCGATGGTAAGGCGGTTAGTGCCAACTATAATCGTGAACACCAGCAATTAACGCTCTCTGAAGAAGCGGTAAGCCCCTTGCAACAACAGCAGGCTTTAGCACAGGTACAACTTCCTTCTTACCTGTATCGTGAACGTAAATACAACGATGATATCCCTTGTGAAAGCCCTTAAAGGGCTTTCTGCTATAGGTAGCAGCAATAGTTTGTTAAGGATCCACAGGAATTTAAGCATTTCTTAAGCACCGCCCCATAAGCTGCGTTGCATATCAGTAGATTATGGAAAGCTTATGTCAGACCTAACGCCCACCGCACATTTGCAAACAGTACCCCTGCCCCGGCAAACCATAGCATTTAACCATAGCTCGCCACTATGGCATCCGCTCTGGTTTGCTTTTGTCGGCGCTTTGGCAATGACCCTACTACTGAACACGCCCTTTTTCGATGCCATACAAGCCAGGGCAGCAGGCCAGTATTCATTACAACTCAGCCTTGTATCATTATTATTTTTACTGAATTTTCTGTTACTCACCTTGTTCAGCTTCCGGCCTGTACAAAAGCCGGTATTTTTATTGCTCTTTCTGCTGGGCTCAACCGCACTGTATTTTAATACCAGTTACGGTGTCGTCATTGATAAAAGTATGCTGCAAAATGCACTGGAAACCGATCCGGCTGAAGCACAAGGGTTGTTGTCTGGCGGGATGTTGTGGCAATTGACCAAGCTGATGCTGTTTCCATTGCTGGCGGTTACCGTTATCCGAACCAAAATGGTGCGCAGCAAACGCTTTTTACTGCACTGGCTGGCGGCAATACTGCTGATTATACTAACGCTGCTCAGTATTGTTACAATCAATTACTCACAGTTAGCGCCTTTTTTTCGCAACTTCCGCGAAGTACGTTATCTGGCACTGCCCGTCAGCACCCTGTCAGCCACAGTATCGTTGGCCAATAACATCCGTAAAACGGCATTTCCGGTCAGTTTTAATCAGCTTGGTCTCGATGCCAAACAGCTACCTGCGGCAACGTCCTCGACAAAACCCAAGCTGATTGTTTTGGTGGTCGGAGAAACAGCCAGGGCCGATCACTTTGGGCTAAATGGTTATGTCAGAAATACCACCCCGCTGCTCAGTGCACTGCCTGTATATAGCTTTAAACAAGCGTCATCATGCGGTACGGCTACGGCTCACTCTTTACCTTGTATGTTTTCGGCTCTGTCGCGTACCGACTATATAGAAAGCACTGCCAAAAACAGCAGTAATGTTCTGGATATACTGCAACACGCCGGTGTTGAAGTGTCTTGGCTTGATAATAACTCAGGCTGCAAAGGCGTGTGCAACCGTGTACCGTCAGAGTTTTTATTTGAGCAACAAAATCACTCCAGCTGTGACAAAGGCCAGTGTCTGGACAGTGTACTCACCGAGCGGCTACCGGTTTACCTTAGCAAGGCTAATACCGCCACAAAAGACCGCCTGATCGTGCTTCATCAACTGGGCAGTCATGGCCCGGAGTATTACCGGCGCAGTGCAATAACCGACAAAGCTTTTGTGCCGGAATGTCAAAACAAGCAACTACCGTTGTGTTCACAGCAAGATGTGATCAATGCGTATGATAACAGCATTATTGCAACCGACCAGTTGCTGGCTACCGTTATCAAGCAGTTGTCAGCGGCCAAGGACTATCAAACCGCCATGCTATATGTTTCAGATCATGGGGAATCTCTGGGCGAAAATGGCATTTACCTGCATGGGCTACCGTACTGGATGGCTCCCACAGCTCAGACACATATACCACTGCTATGGTGGATGTCCGAAAACTACATCACAGGTCAAAAGGTAAACACCTCATGTATACAGCAGCAGACAGAACAGAAAGCCAGCCACGACAACCTTTTTCATACCCTGCTGGCAATATTTAACGTACAAACCACGATGCGAGAAACACAACTTGAATTGTTTAGCCAGTGCCAGAATGATCTATCAGCGTATAAATAAAATCTGCTCAGCAATTGATCCTGCTCAAAACAGCAACTACTATACTGGGGTATAGTATAAAGGTGAGATATAAGGAGCCGATATGAGCGATAAACATAAAGATCACTCTCATTCTGAGACAGAACCCCATTCACATGCCGGTTTTTTAGGCGCCAATACAGAGCTTTTGTTCGCACTTGCCAGTGGTTTTATGCTGGCGGCTGGTTTTATTATCGGTAAAGTGTCAGCAAGTACGCCTGCCTGGCTACCTTTTATCTGTTACCTTAGCGCCTATTTTTTCGGTGGCTTTTTTACCCTGCGTGAAGCAATTGAAAACCTTCGCCATAAACGTTTTGAAATTGACACCTTGATGCTGGTTGCGGCGGCTGGTGCGGCTGCTTTGGGTGCCTGGGCTGAAGGTGCCTTGTTATTGTTCTTGTTTAGTCTGGGACATGCGCTGGAACACTACGCCATGGGCAGAGCTAAACGGGCTATCGAAGCACTGGCGGAGCTGGCCCCTAAAACAGCGATGGTTCGCCGTAATGAGCAACTGCTGGTAATTCCGGTAGAAACATTGGAAGTGGGCGATATTGTGGTCGTTCGCCCCAACGAACGCCTGCCTGCAGACGGTTTTCTGATTAAAGGCACCAGCAGCATTAACCAGGCGCCGGTTACCGGGGAAAGTATTCCGGTTGATAAACACCCGGTTGATGATCCGGAGTTTGCCCGCAAGCGCCCGGATTCTATAGAAGCTGCCAGCAAAGTGTTCGCCGGAACCATAAATGGTGGCGGAGCCATTGAGATAGAAGTGACCAGCCGCTCCAGCGATTCCGCTCTGGCCCGTGCGGTCAAGATGGTGAGCGAAGCAGAGATACGCAAGTCCCCTACTCAACGCTTTACCGATAAATTCGAGCGTATTTTTGTGCCCGCCGTACTGGGACTGGTCGTGATATTGCTGTTTGCCTGGGTCGTTATTGACGAGCCTTTCCGCGATAGTTTTTACCGTGCCATGGCGGTACTGGTTGCCGCCAGCCCCTGTGCACTGGCCATTGCCACCCCCAGTGCCGTATTATCCGGTATTGCCAGAGCTGCCCGTGGCGGCGTATTAATTAAAGGCGGCGCACCATTGGAAGAGCTGGGCGCACTAACCGCCATGGCGTTTGATAAAACCGGCACGCTGACTGAAGGCCGCCCGCATATTACCGATATTGTTGTGGCACAAGGTGTATCAGAAGAAGAACTGCTGCGTGTAGCCGTTGCAGTAGAAGCACTGAGTGACCACCCGCTGGCCGCAGCAATCACCCGTGATGGCCGCAAACGGCTGGCCGGTAAAGAACCAGCCCAGGCAGAAAACCTGCAAAGCTATGCCGGTTTGGGAGTAAGTGCACAACTGGATGGAAAAACGGTCTGGATTGGCAAAGCCAAGATGTTTGGTAATGAAGAAACCGGTCAAGCTATCGCGCCACTAAACCCGCAGACAACAGAAGCCATCAATGATTTGCGCAACAGTGGCCGTACTGTTATGGCAATACGCCACGGAGAGCGCGATTTAGGCGCTATTGGCCTGATGGATACCCCCCGCCCTGCCGCTAAAGCTGCGTTAGCGACCTTACGGCAGCTGGGTATCTCAAGAATGATTATGATCTCCGGTGATAACCAGCAGGTTGCAGAAGCTGTGGCAAAAGAAGTTGGCCTGGATGAAGCCTGGGGCGATTTAATGCCACAGGATAAAGTCACTGCTATCCGTAAATTACGCGAAACAACCCAGGTTGCGATGGTGGGTGATGGTGTTAATGATGCACCGGCTATGGCGAATGCCAGTGTCGGCATTGCCATGGGCGCAGCCGGCTCTGATGTTGCACTGGAAACCGCAGATGTTGCCCTGATGGCAGACGACCTGCGCCATCTGCCTTTTGCGGTAGATTTAAGCCGTCGTACCCGCCGCATTATTCTGCAGAATGTATTTGTCAGCCTTGGTATCGTAGCATTACTGGTGCCAGCAACCATAATGGGGCTGGGCATCGGTGCTGCGGTGGCTGTACATGAAGGTTCAACACTGATTGTGGTATTTAACGCCCTGCGTCTGCTGGCTTATACTCCAGCCAAAAACATAGCGGAATAACATGACTCAATATAAAAAACGATGGCATTCCTGCTCTCAGCAACTGGCTCTGAAAGTGCCGCCAGTTGCCCTAACCTTGCTGATTGCCGGTATGATGTGGGCCGTTCCTGCCGGAATGTATCTTCCTGGCATAGCGCTATCTTTTTTGCTCACAACCATACTGGCACTGCTTGGTATCATAATCTGCTTGGCAGGTGTTCTGGCTTTCCGGCTGGCCAGAACTACTGTCGATCCGACAGATCCGGCAAAAGCCAGTTCATTGGTTGTCACAGGGATTTATCACTATACCCGTAACCCTATGTACTTAGGTTTTCTGTTACTGTTGCTGGCCTGGGCATTTTTCCTGGGTAAGTTATCTGCCTTTGCCTGTATTCCGGTATTCATCTGGTATCTGACAATGTTTCAGATTAAACCTGAAGAAGAAATATTAACAACTCAGTTTGGTAGTGAATACACCCGCTATACAGCCAGTGTGCGCCGCTGGCTGTAACAGCATGACTGGCTACGATACTGCGTTCAAATGTTCATAAAGGATAGTCGTGCCGACTAAGACAAGAATGATGCCTCCGGCAATTTCGGCACGCTTTCCTATTAACGATCCAAGAACTCTTCCGGCCATAATGCCTATCGTAACCATCACAAAGGTACAAAATCCGATTACCCCTGCAATGATGAAAATGTTTACCTCGATAAAAGCAAGGCCGACACCTACCGCCATAGCATCAATACTGGTTGCAAGTCCTGTCAGCAGAATAGGTAGTAATCCCTTTTTCTCCATGCTTTCTGCTTCAGCGGTGTCATCAGCCTTAAGGGCCTTATAAATCATATGAACACCAAGAGCAGACAACAATCCAAAGGCAATCCAGTGGTCGATATTTTCAATAATGCTGGAAGCTGCAGAGCCGAGCAGCCATCCGATAACAGGAGTTATGGCTTCAACTACACCAAAGATCAAACCGATACGCAGAGCTTCTGAAAGTCGTGGTTTAAGCATTCCCGCACCTTTACCCAAAGCAGCGGCAAAAGCATCGGTAGACATGGCAAGGCCAAGTAAAAGAATTGAAACAGGATTCATGGAAGTTACTCCGGCCGATAAGACATACAACGAACAGCCCATGCGTCCGGCCTTGACGGCGCGGGTTGCCCGTTGGTCTCGCCTACCAATTCGGTTGCCTGCACCACGGTAATACCGAGTATGTTGATACAGGCGCTTTCAACACAACGTTCGAAAGCCGGCTACTCCCCAAAGAGAAGCTGCAGATTCTACCCAAGAATATAGCATGTGTAAATATCAGGTATTACCGCATACCAGCACTTCTGTGCCAGACTCACCAACCATAGGCTTCATTTCTGATGATCTCTGTACACCAGTCAATAAAAGCACGAATAGCCGGAGAAAGATGGCGGCTTTGCGGATACAGGATTGAAATAGGTTCAGGGAGCGCAGTGACATCAGCTAACAGTCTGATCAACTGACCATTAGCAAGCTGCTCACAAAACCGGCAGCGCACATAGCGGCGTGGACATTCATGCACCACACGGTGTGCATTTGGCTCACATCCCTACACCTCCGATTGGCGGAGATGAATTACCGGGCTCAGGCGCTATTATGCGACCGGCTTTGGCGAAAATTCTTGCAGAGAAGACCCGGCAGGCTGGTACTAATGTTAAACTCGGTATCACATTCTCTAAACTTGAAAACTCAGAGAATGGCGTTGTTGTCACCTTTTCTGATGGTACCAGCGCAAACTATGATCTAGTTGTCGGTTCAGACGGCCTACTATCGCAGGTGCGCAAAGCTGTATTTCCGAACGCTCAGCCGCCCGAGTACATTGGACAAGGTGTGTGGCGGGCAGTTTTGCCTCGGCTGCCAGAAGTAAACAACACCATGATGTGGGTAAGTCAGCATCTAAAGGTTGGCGTTAATCCAATGTCAGCTGATTCTATGTATCTTTTCCTGACAGAAAATCGCGTAAATAACGATTTTATCGAACCGTCGACTTTTTTGTCTGGGCTAAAAGAACTCTTAAAAGCATTCCCTGCCCCGCTGGTGCAACAAATGGCTTCGATGTTAAATGAAACTTCGTTAATCCAGTATAGACCACTGGAACGTGTGCTAATGCCGGCGCCTTGGTACAAAAATCGGATCGTGCTAATCGGCGATGCAGTTCATGCAACAACACCTCATTTAGCTTCAGGTGCCTGTATTGGCATCGAGGATGCATTGGTGCTTGCTGAAGAGTTAGCTACAAAGCACACCGCAGAACTCGCCTTAGCCAGCTTTCAGAAAAGACGCTATGAGCGCTGTAAAATGGTGGTCGAAAACTCTGGTCGCTTAGCACAAATTGAAATTGAGGGTGGCAACAAAGAGGAGCACACACAAATTATGCGCAGCTCTCTTCAAGCTCTCGCCCAACCGATTTAGTGGTCCTTTCCCCCTGGGAGGAAGCGCATGGCCTGGTTGTGCGCTTTTGTTGAGATGGTGGTCTACCTGTTTCAGTTTTGAAGCAAACCCGCATAGCCTGCATCAGACCATCAAATTGCAACGAAGCGCTACTCTAATAAGTTCAAACGTGACTTGGATTTGGTGCCGTGCAAGTCACTCCCTAAGCCATAGCGCGGGCTTTTTTGGTCTCGGAAGCTTTCTTCAATTTGCATCCGGCTGCTGTAGCATTTGGCGATTTTATCCGCATAGTCAAGACACTCAGGTAACGATGACACCAATAACCAGGGTTCTTTGTAAGATTTATTGGGTATTCGTAAAAGTGGGTTGGGACGGGGGTCAAAGCTCCCCCGCCTCGATCATGCGGATGAGTGTTGAAATGTCCGCCCCGTAGTTCTTCTCCCGTTTCTCGTGCTTGTGTGGGTCGTAGGCTTCGGGCGGACGCATCGAGCGCACTTTCTCCATCACCGGCAACCCGTAGCCGATGGCATCGTCCGGCAGTCCATATCCCATTTCGACCGGCTCCGCCTCGCGCTTGCGCTCGAACCGTGGTCGCTTCTGCTTGTTGCTGTGGATGCCCTCGGTGAAGAGAATCTTGGCCCGTAGCGCCTCGAACGAGTAGCCGCGCCCCAGCCGGTTCATCACCCGGATCAAGCTGTTCAGGCTCTCGGTGTAGGCGTTGGTGACGGGGTGCTCGAAGTAGTTGAGGATGAAGGGCTGCCAGTTCGTGAAGGCGCGGATCAGGTCGGCGAAGTAGGGTCTGATCTCGGTCGATATTGCCCTGTACCACGCCTCGTAGCGCCGCATGGCTTCCTCTGGCGTCCCGGCCTCGTAGATGCCGTAGAAGTCCTCTTTGAGCCGGTAGGCTTCTCCCAAAGCTGGATAGTTCTTTGTCCAGCCGTCCAGGAGCAGCCGCTCCTGGTCGTTCAGGTCGCGCTCGCGCTTCAAAAGCACGAAGCGGTCGTGCATCAGCCCGCGCTTCTGCTTGATAGTCAGTTCGCCTCGTAGCCCCTTGCGGGTCTTCTCCATCGCATCGTTCGCCATCCTGAGGACGTGGAACTTGTCGATGACGATGGTGGCGTCTGGCAGCACCGCGCCCACCGCATCGCGGTAGGGCGTCCACATATCCATCGCAACATACTGCACCTTGTCCCGGTTCGGCATCTTGAACAGGTACTTCGCCACCGTGTCCTTGTTCCGGTTTTGGAGCATGTCCACGATGGTGTTGTTCTGGATGTTCGAGACGACGCAGCGCGGCTTGTTGATAATGTGAATTTCGTCGATGCCCATCCACTTCGGCGTCTCGAAGCGGACGGTCTGCTCAAGCTCGTTGATGTAGTCGCGGAAGATGTTGCGGATCGTCCCTTCGACCACGCCGGTTTCGTCGGCCAGCGAGGTGAAGGTGCGTTTCAATGCTTGCTGCCCGATCCACTTCACCAGCCGGTCGGTCATCATCCGGTTCTCGGCCAGCACTGGCAGCGCCTGCGAGAAGGTCTTGCCGCAGGCTTGGCAGCGTAGCCGCTTGGTGTCGATGTAGATGCCCACGCGCTTGCCGTGCATGGGTAAGTCCTTGAACACCTGCTGACGGGTGCCCCACGAGGTCAGGCGGTCGGACTGACAGTGCGGACAGCTTGATGACACGTCCACCGGCTCGGCGGTGACGTGGTAATCGTGGTCGGTTTCCTCAACCCGCAGCACCCTGTACTGCGGGAGGTTCAGAATATTAGCGGGCATCAACCACGCCTCCATAGCCATTTAAATGGCCGTCGTAGTACCCCTGTTCGACCTTGTGAGTATCTTTGGGGAGGTCAACAACTGCGTGCTTGGGAACCAAAACAGTCTCGCCACAATTGACGTAGCGGCGACCCGGCAGCATGACGCCGCCCGGCGTGAGAACACGAACTCGCACTTTCTTGGGAGTCTGGCCAACAATTTCGACGGCGTAATAGCGGCGGCCTGCCCAAGTATCCAGAACAAGAGACTTGATTTCTGCACTCATGACCAACACCGTTTTGCGATTTTTGATGGTATAACTATGCACCGTCTTTCAGTAGAAAGCAACACGCTTTTACGAATGTTGATGCGTGCGCATCGACGGGCAGCAGGGCGCTCTACAACCCACTTTTACGAATACCCAAAATGTTTTAACTTAATGCTGCGCTCTACTACTTAAAACACACCTATCCAGAGCGTGACGACAAACAAACGGCCGCCTTGCGCTTACAACGGAGCGGATACTGTTAGATGAGGTATACCTACAACCACCGCGTTAAGGTCTACCGCTCCTGCGCTGTTGGTTCGTGCTACCGGGCTGCCCAACCTATCTGTATGGATAAAGGTGGTTGTTGCCTGGCGGTCCTCAGCGATAAGCCTATTGCCAAGGTAAATGTAGTTCGTTTGAACGCCGTTGTCTTCGCTCAATAACAGCTGCCCCGACCGGCTGTAGAGATAGTAGCGGGTATCACCGTTGCCCGCCACCTTAACGCGGCGGTTGTGGCCCTCGTAGGCGTAGTTCTGCCCACTGCTGGCAACCTATATTGCTAAATTGAGATAGAGCCAGTTCCTCAAACTGACTTTGTCACAACTAAGCCTTCACGTTGATTACTCTCCAGCAACTTGCGGATATTTAGCTTCCTCCCATGCATTCATGCCACCTGCTACTGAAATCACCTTATCGGCATCAAATCCCATCCGTAACAAAGATTCTGCTGCCAGCGCCGAACGTCCACCACTACGACAAATTAAATACAAGGGTTCAGCTGCAATACGTTGTAAGGCATCATCGTAGCCAGCTACAGCCGGATGCTGGTTAATTTGCATTTCTAACACGCCTCGTGGCATGTTTACCGCTTGCCGAATATGGCCAACGGCATACTCAGCAGGTTCCCGCACATCAATCACTCGGGCACCTTCGGCAATTTTTTGTTGCAAGGTATGGACATCGATTTCTTTAACATTAGCACGAGCTCGTGCACACAAATCTTGGGAATTAATCATGATCATTTCTCCATAATGTACATTGTTTAACCAGCTATTTTGGAGTTCTTTTGAACCCTGTTATCTTTGCTAAACAGCAGTTGCTTCAGTCACCTACAAACTTTGCCAGAGCACAAAAGCCGCCATGATCACTAGAAACACAGCAAACCCCTTTTGCAATGGTGCAGTGGCAATCCGTTTTCCTAACCAACCACCAGCATAACTACCAACAATACCGCCAATAATCACCACAGTAATAGCTGGCCAATCGAACTCAAAACCCTTAGCTATTAGGATTTCGTAATATTTGAAAAAGCCTACAAAAGATTTTAGCGCAATAATCACCAAGCTTGTTGCCACTGCAGCAACTAAATTAAGTCCGCCAAGTAAGACCAAGGCTGGCACAATTAAGAAACCACCACCTACTCCGACGAAGCCAGTAATAATACCAACCACGGTGCCTTCAATGATGATCTTTACAGGATTGATTGCTACTGGCGCAGGATTTACGGCAGCTCGTTTACGCCACATCATGACCGCTGCTAGCAGCATTAGTATCGCAAAAGTAACCAACTGAATGGTTGGGTTTAACAAACCGCCCAGCCAAGCACCGGCATAGGTTCCTACCATTCCTGGGATACCAAAAAAGGCCACATGCCGCCAGCTAATAATGCGTTTGGTTAAGTTCGGTATCGATGCTCCCAAACTGATCGCTCCAACGATTAATAAAGATGCGGCAATCGCCATATCTGGAGCAAAACCAAGTAAATACAACAACACAGGGACGGTAAGGATAGAGCCGCCTGAACCAAACAATCCCAAACTCAAACCGATAATTAGTGCCGCTAAAATTGCCATTACTACTCCACTCTATTTGCCACTGGCATCTGCTTCAGTTTCGCTTTTAAGGGTGCCCGTTGGCGGGTTAGCGTCAACGGCATTTCACGCTTACGCGCCACCACCAGATACATGCTACCCAGTTGCGGAAACCACTGATAAAGACGCTGCAAGACACTATTAGCTGGGTTTAAACGCTCAATAAATAAACTTGGAACAAAATACTCGCTGGTGATTATTTCAAAGTTTAACAGCGCAAGCCAGTCATTAATTCGCGCTTTGCTAAAATAACGTCCACACCACGGAAAACGATCACCTCGCCCAGGCCAAAGACCTGGCAATAATGCGGGACTAAAAGGATTGAACCCTACCAATATCAGATACCCATCTGCAATTAAACTACGACTCATCTCTCGCAGTACTTGATGCGGATCACGCTCAAATTCAAGCTCTGCAACCATGAGAATGGCATCCAGACTATGTTCGGCAAAAGGCCAATGATTGGTGTCAGCCAGCACTTCTGCTGGCAACTGTTTAGCGACTTGGAGTTCGTGTCCGATGCGTATTTGGGTCAGTTGTAATTGCTGCGCTAACTGGCCGACACGAACAAAATGGTAACCAAACATTTTGGTCAAATGAGGATCTAGTTGCTGTTCGATTTGTTCGCGCAGCCAAATGCCATGAACAAGCTGCTGCCAATCAGTCGGGCCTGCTGCGATATCAGGTCGCAACGCCGGTTCAAACCACATATTGATACTCCTAAGTTAGGCTCCATTCAGAGTAGACTTTAATCAAACAGTTATTCAAGCGATAATCTGGTGAAAGCGTAATCTAATGCGACTTACCTGATGGAGATTCTTTATGTTAGTTTCAGCTATCCCAGCCTTTAATGATAACTATATTTGGGCTATTCAAGCACGGGTGGGGTCGGCTGCGGTTATTGTTGACCCTGGTGACGCTGAGCCTGTCCTTGCGTGGCTTGCAGAACAACAAGTGGCATTGGCAGCCATATTAATCACCCATCATCATTGGGATCATACCGATGGCATCGCAGCTTTGCTGGAGGCTTATCCGCGACAGCCCATCCCAGTCTTCGGCCCAGATCCAGCCTTGGCAGCACCTTTAACCACACCCATTGCCTGCATTACCGATCCTTTGCATGATGGTCAGCTCTTCCGTCTCCCTGAGCTTGATAACCAATGGCAAGTCTTTGCCACACCAGGGCATACGTTAGATCACCTATGCTTTTATACTCCCGGTTACTTATTCTGCGGTGATACCCTTTTTTCAGCTGGTTGCGGACGCATGTTCGAAGGTACCGCTGAGCAATTTCAGCAATCTTTACAGTCTTTAGCTGAACTACCAGCTAGTACCAACGTCTATTGTGCACATGAATACACCGAGGCAAATTTGCGCTTCGCGCGAGCAGCTGAACCAGAGAATCAAGCATTGCTCATGCATCAACGATGGGTTAAACAGCAACGCCAGCAAGGATTAAGCAGCTTACCAAGCCAACTAGGGAAAGAATTGGAAATAAATCCATTTCTGCGAGCTCAGTCGGTCGCAGAATTTGCTCGATTAAGGCGCTGGAAAGACAACTTTTAATACCGTAAACTGCAATTTGCATTAATAATGGAAATAACTACAAGATGAATAAATGGCTGGCCTTAACACTCTGCGCATTAACCTCAGTAAGTACTGTAGGTTGTAACCTTACCGCTGATAACAAAACAGCTAGCTCTGCTGTGAATGTAAACACAGACCTAGCCAATGAGGTAGCAGAACCTGCAGAGCCTGTCACCACCACAAGTTCCCTGATGGTATTTACCGATCAGCCAACGTTTGAGTTAGAGCAACTAAGCCCACAACAAGAGGCCGATTTGTGGCAGCGTATTCGCCGCCAGCTAACCATGCAAGCTCCAGAAAATCAGCGACTCATTAGCCAACGCAACTGGTACATGAATAATCCACAGTATATGGAGCGAGTGGCTAAGCGCGCTGAACCTTTTATGTACATGATTGTGGAAGAAATTGAAAAGCGTGACATGCCATTAGAATTGGCTTTACTCCCTATTGTGGAAAGCGCCTTTGATCCCTTTGCATACTCCCATGGTCGAGCTGCTGGAATTTGGCAATTTATTCCAGGAACTGCACGCCACTATGGCTTGGAGATCAATTGGTGGTACGACGGTCGACGTGATGTTTATGCTGCAACTCACGCTGCTTTAGATTATTTAGATGCACTACAAAAACGTTTTGATGGCGACTGGTTGCATGCTTTAGCCGCCTACAATTCTGGTGAAGGGCGTGTCGCGGGCGCTATTCGTCGCAATAAACAGCAAAGCTTACCAACTGACTTTTGGGCCCTTGACTTACCTCGTGAAACTCGTGCTTACGTACCCAAATTGTTAGCCTTAGCTGATATTTTACGCAATCACGATGAGTATGCACAGCACTGGTTACCGATTGCCAATATGCCATTTTTGGCGGTGGTTGAAGCAAACGCTCAAATCGATTTAGCCAAAGCAGCTGAGCAAGCCGGCATAGATTTAGACACCCTCCATCACTATAACTCAGCCTATAATCGTTGGGCCACGGATCCTAACGGCCCGCATCGCTTATTATTACCGCTACCACAAGCAGAAACGTTACAACAATGGCTAAACAGCGCAGATGCTAGTGAGCTAGTGCAGTGGACACGCCACAAGGTAAAGCAGGGTGAGAGCTTATTGGTGATTGCAAAACGTTATCACACCACTGCCCAAGCCATTCAACAAGCCAATAATATTAATGGTCATATTATTCGCGCTGGTGATCATTTATTAGTGCCGGTGGCCACTCGCGATTTAGACGATTACAGCTTGTCCGCAGATCAGCGTTTAGCAAGTACCCAAGCACAAACACGCGGAGCTTATAAAATAGAGCATACTGTGGTCAGCGGAGATACTTTGTGGGATATCAGCCGTGAATACGAAGTGAATTTACGCTCGTTGGCGAGCTGGAATGGTATGGCGCCAACCGACCCTTTGCGCCCAGGTAAAACGTTGGTGGTATGGTTACCGCAACAACAAAAAGCTAGCGGTGTAGTCCGCAGTGTACAATATAAAGTTCGGGCCGGTGATTCCCTTGCTCGCATTGCCTCGCGCTTTAATGTCAGTATTCAGGATATTGAAAAATGGAACCAAATTAGTCGCAGTAAATACCTTCAGCCGGGACAACAACTTAAACTGCTTGTTGATGTCACCCGGCTAAGCTCACAAAGTTAATCTGGCTGTATTAACTGAATTAAATCATCTTCGCTGAGTACACTCACACCGAGTTGCTCAGCTTTGGCTAATTTTGAACCCGCATTATCGCCTGCAATCACTGCCGTCGTTTTTGCTGATACACTTCCCGCAACTTTAGCTCCTCGCGCCTGCAAAGCTTGCTTAGCTTGGTCACGCGTTAATTGGGTCAAAGTGCCAGTTAACACGTAAGTATGACCTGCCAATGTAGCCTCGCTGCTACTCAGTTTAGTCACCGCCGGCCAATGAATGCCAAGTTCAAGCAATTCGTCAATCACCTTTTGATTATGCGGCTCTCGAAAGAACTGAAAAATATGGTTTGCTACCACGTGGCCAACATCACTAACCTGCTCTAACTCTTCTAAACTAGCCTGTTGCAAGGCCTCGAGTGACGCAAAGTGAGCCACTAAATTAGCCGCAGTAGCCTCGCCTACCTCTCGAATACCAAGGGCATAAATAAATCGAGCCAAGGTCGTAAGTTTACTTGCGGCAATAGCGGCTACTATTTTATCAGCCGATTTTTCTCCCATACGAGGTAAGAAAGCTAATTCACGAGTATTTAAACGGTACAAATCAGCGGGCGATTTCACCCACTCTTTGTCGACCAGTTGCTCAATTAGCTTATCACCTAGTCCATCGATATCCATTGCTTTTCGGGAGGCAAAATGTTTCAAGGCTTCACGCCTCTGTGCTGCACAAATAAGTCCACCTGTACAACGGGCAACTGCTTCGCCTTCTGCACGTTCAATATGCGATCCGCACACCGGGCAGTGCTGAGGAAATTGAATTGACTGGGCAGAGGCTGGACGCCTATCTAACACCACCTGTACCACTTGCGGGATGACGTCACCAGCTCGGCGAATAATCACTGTGTCGCCAATATGGATATCAAGCCGAGCTATTTCATCGGCGTTATGCAGGGTGGCATTGGCGACCACTACGCCGGCCACAGTAACTGGCTCAAGCCTTGCTACCGGCGTTATTGCACCAGTACGCCCGACTTGAAAATCCACTCCTAACAGTTGCGTCAGCTCTTCTTGAGCTGGAAATTTCCATGCAATTGCCCAACGAGGTGCGCGCGATACAAAGCCTAAATTTTGTTGTTGACCAATATCATCAACCTTGATCACAACCCCATCAATTTCGTATCTCAATTCAGCTCGACGTTGCAAAATATCTTGATAGTAAGCATTAACACCATGGGCATCAGCAACCACTCTAATCTCATCACTGATGGGTAAACCCCATTGCTGTAGTTGCTGCAATCGCCCAAAGTGAGTGCCTGCGAGTTGTGTCTCATCACTGACCACACCCATACTATAGGCATAAAAATGGAGTGGCCGCTTTGCCGTAATAGTGGAATCTAATTGCCGCAAACTACCAGCTGCCGCATTACGCGGATTCGCAAACACTTTCTCACTGGCAGCTGCCGCTTGCTGGTTATATGAATTAAAGCCTTTTAGCGGCATAAAGACTTCACCACGTACCTCTAAGCGCTGCGGAAAATCTCCTTGCAGTTGCAGCGGTACATTACGTATGGTTTTAACGTTTTCAGTAATGTCTTCACCCGTTTGACCATCGCCACGAGTTGCGGCCCTAACTAATTGGCCCTGCTCGTATAGAATACTTACTGCAGCGCCATCAAGTTTAGGTTCGCAGCAAAAGCTGATTGCCTCTGCACTATCTAATCGTTCAGCCACACGTTCAGCGAAAGCGATAAATTCGGTGCTATCAAATGCATTATCCAAACTTAACATGGGTACTTCGTGAGTCACTTGGGTGAAAGCCGTTAAGGCCTTTCCACCTACTTTTTGGGTGGGTGAACTGGGGCTAGCTAGCTCTGGATGGAGCTCCTCTAATTGCTGTAACTCACGAAATAGACGATCGTATTCAGCATCAGGAACACTCGGCTGATCCAACTCATAGTATTCTTGATTGTAACGCATGATAAGTTGCACCAGCTGCTGATAGCGCAGTTGTGTATGGGTTGCGCTAGTCTGGTTGCTAGCATCTTGGTCAGCAAATAAATCGTTGGTCATAACTCACTGTCTTGGTCTGATTTGGCTTAAGCTTTACCACTTATCAGGCGCTTGCGTTCAAACTCTCGAATGCGCTGATGAATGTGCTGTGTCGCTTGACGAGTGAGCGGATTACGGTGCTCGTCTAACACTTGGCCTTGATCGATAGCAGCTGCCAATTTGACTGCGGCGTTATGCATCATGGTAAAGGCCGTCATCGAATTACTCTTTATCGGCAACGCTAAGAACAGGGCAACCCCGCCTGTGGTAAAGGTTTCTATGGTGTCTATGTTAAACGTGCCGGGATTATACATATTAGCCAAACTAAACAGCACAGGGCCAGTACCAGCAGTATCTACGTGCCGATGGAAAATATCGAAATCTCCATATTTAAATCCAAGCTCGGTCATTTGTTGCAACAACACGCTGCCTTCAATATGACCGACCACATGCAGCACAATAACTTCTTCTGGTTCTTCAGTTAGGACCGGCTCCTGCTCACTATGTTGTAACGGTAGTTCCATACTTTGCGGTGTTTCGGCCGGCGCTGAATCTCGGTTTTTTTTAACCGCGGCTGTTGCTTTGTCCGCAACCGAGCTCGCTGGCTGTTGACCTCGCGCAAACAAATCATCATGTTCAGCCCGAATCGGCGCCAAAGGCAGCTCGTCAGGTAATCCATCATCCGTAGCACGAATTGCTGAGGTATCGGACGCCACCGCAGGGATAGCCGCATCCTCGGCAGCCGTCGCTACCACGGCTGCTGACTGAGTTACAGTCGGCGTGGTTTCATTGGTTTGAGCTGGTTTATTAGCTTCGCTGGGGCGCGCTTTGGCGCCGCTTTTTGGCGTAGTAGTCTTGCTCTTGTTAGCACTAGCACTAGCACTAGCACTAGCAATAACCCGAACCGCTCCTACGCCATCATCATCAAAGCCCCCTGAATCCACCTGTCGCCGTTTGTTGGCAATAGCATCTACTTGCTCACGCTGGCGTTTTTCATTCTTACGAATGGTCCACATACCATGAGCAATAATGGCAATAATTAATAACGAACCACCAATAATCAGCACTGTATTCATAACATGTGACTCATTTATGTCGATATTCCTGTTGTATGTTGCTCGCACTCAGGTGCATTGGATCGTACTCTAAGCCTCTGTTAATGCTACAGCTTGTTCAATATCTACAGCAACTAAGCGCGATACACCGGGTTCTTGCATGGTAACACCGGCAAGATGCGAGGCCATTTCCATCGCGACTTTATTATGACTGATATAAATAAACTGCACACTTTGCGACATTTCTTCTACCAACCGACAAAAACGTCCCACGTTGGCGTCATCCAAAGGTGCATCAACTTCATCCAACAAGCAAAATGGCGCTGGATTTAGTCTAAAAATGGCAAACACTAATGATAAAGCTGTTAACGCCTTTTCACCACCAGAAAGCAGGTGAATTGTACTATTTTTCTTACCGGGGGGACGCGCCATAATAGTCACTCCGGTTTCAAGTAAATCATCATCAGTAAGTTCAAGATACGCATTCCCGCCGCCAAACACTTTTGGGAACAGCTCTTGTAAGCCATGATTCACGGCATCATAGGTTGCCTTAAATCGTTGTCGGGTTTCTTTATCTATGGTACGAATAGCTCCCTCGAGCGTTGCTAATGATGCCGCTAAGTCATCATTCTGCTGATCCAAATACTGCTTACGCTCAGCTAGTGTCTCAGCTTCTTCGATAGCTGCCAAGTTAATTGCACCTAAGCGACTGATAGCCTGTTGGATGCGTTCCAACTTACTTTGCCACTCGGTTTCGTTAGCATCCTCAGCTAACCCCTCAAGAATAGGTTTAAGTGACTGTTGCAGGTCAGCTAATACAGCTAAAATACTGCGACTACGCTCTTGCACTGCAGCTAGCTCCATTTGCGTGCTTTGTACTCGCATCCTTGCTTGCTCAATCTTTGCCTGCACTCCTTGAGCACCGCTGGTCAACTGGCGTAATTGCTCTTCGTATTCATGCACTTTATTAGCTAAGTCGCGTCGTTGCTCGTCAATCAACTCGCGTTGCGCTAAGGTTTCTTCTAACGTTAGCGCTAACATTTCTACGTCAGTATCGTCATCCTGTTCTGGGTGCTTCAATTGCTGTAACTGCGCTTGGAGATGTTGCTGTTGCTGTCGTGCTCGTTGAGCTAACTGCTGATAATGCGTTAATTGTTGGCGCAGTTGT
This sequence comes from Pseudidiomarina fusca, assembly GCF_032227045.1. Lineage (NCBI taxonomy): Bacteria > Pseudomonadati > Pseudomonadota > Gammaproteobacteria > Alteromonadales > Idiomarinaceae > Pseudidiomarina > Pseudidiomarina fusca. Next base: position 73,567 of record NZ_JANFPJ010000001.1, on the reverse strand, counting down.
TGTACCTCACTTGCTTGCGTCATTTGCCTTTGTTGTAGGGCTGTTAATGCCTCACGTAAATGCTGACGTTGTTGTTGCAAGTGATTGCGTTGCGTTAACCAATGCTGCTCATCAAGTGGCTGCAACTGCTCCGTTGCTTGCTCACACTGCTCAGCTAATTGCTGCTGTTGCTGCTGGCCGGTAACGAGCTGTTGTAGCAACTGTTGGTGCTGCTGTTTGGCTTGCTGTAGACGTTGCTCTAATTGCTGCTGCTGATGTTGTTGCCATTGAAAACGCTCGTCTATCGAACGTAAATCCGCTTGATAGAGGTGCAAAGTCTGTTTGGCCTGATCCAATTCCTGATGCCGGAGCTTTAACTCCTGCTGAAGTTGCTGTTTACGAAGGCTGGAATCTTGTAACTGCTGTTGTAATCGAGTTAGATCTGCTTCTACCTGCAATAACTGTTGCTGCTGCAAGAGCTTACTAGCAGCAGCATCCATTGTGCTGGCTTGATACCCTCCAGCTAACCATAGTTGCCCAGCTTGATTGATAGCACCTAGCCACTGGTTTTGCTGTAGCAACTGTTGCGCCTGTGCCGCATCATCAACGGCAGCAATGCAATGCAACCAGCTCCATTGTTGCAAAGGTCCGCTTACTAGCGCTGCCACACTCCCCTTTGGGGGCTGCTTTACTTGTAACTGTACCACTTGAGCACCAGCGAAGAGAGGCCACTCTGGCAACGGCTGCGTGATGACCCATGCCCCCAGCCAGGGCTGTACCAGTTGTTCTAGCGCTAACTGCCAGCTCTGTTCAACCTTCAGTAATTGTTGCACTTGACCCAACGCTGGGCATTGGTGCTGCTGCAACCAATGTTGCACGTCCATGGTGGTCGCTTCATGCGTGCCTTGTTTGAGGGCTTGTTGCAAGGCACTTTGCAGGCCTAAGTTTTGTTGCTGCTGAGTTTGCTGCTGCTGGCGTTGCTGTTCAACTTGCTCAAACTGTTGTTGGTGCACATTCAGTTGTTCTGATAATGCTGCAACCTGTTGTTGTGCTGCATTAATCTGCTGCTGTAACTGCTGTCGCTGTTGATCCGTAGCGGCTAGGTTATAGTGCTCAAGTTCAGCTAGCAGTTGCTGTTGTTGCTGCTGATTAGCATCAATCGCTTCTGCACACTTAGCTACTTGGTCTCGTTGGCGTTCGTGTTGCAAATGTAATTGCTGTTGTTGCTGCAGCTGGTGCTGCGCCTGATTCAATGCTGCTTGATAATCATCTTGCCAAGCTAACCAAGCTTCTTCATGTTGTTCAAATCGGAGCTGAGCTTCAACCACTTGTTCGTCAGTTAGCGCTTGCTCAGGTTCAAGTTCAAGTAATTGCGCGGCCAATACCTGATGTTGATCGTTATCTTGCGCCAGCGTTTCTGACAGTTGCGTTAATTCTTGTTGTAGCTGTTGTTGCTGACGTTGTCGCTGCTGTCGTTGTAACTGGTGATGTTGCAACTGATGCTCGAGCCTAGTTACCTCATTGCCTAGTTGATAAAACTGATGTTGTACCTGTTCTAACTGCTGTTTACTCTGTGCCGTTTGCTCGCGTAACTCAGTACTGCCTCGCTCACTACCTCGTTGCTCAGTTAGCCAGCGCTCTAATTCTGTGGTTTGTTCAGCTTGTTGTAGACGCAACTGTTCGGCTTGACGCTCCGTTGCTAACCAACGTAATGCTTGTAGCTCACTTTTATAACGTCGTTCTTGCTGTTTAAGTTCTTTATAACGGCGGGCTGCTGCGGCTTGTCGTTGCAGTTTGTCTAATTGACTGCCCAGTTCTTCACGGACATCGTTTAAGCGATCTAAATTGTCGCGAGTATGCTGCATGCGCGTTTCAGTCTCTCGACGCCGTTCTTTGTACTTAGAGATACCGGCGGCTTCTTCAAGAAAAACACGTAATTCTTGCGGCTTAGACTCAATCAGGCGCGAAATCATGCCCTGTTCAATAATCGCGTAACTACGCGGACCTAAACCGGTACCAAGAAATAAATCAGTGATATCACGACGGCGACATTTGCTCCCATTTAAAAAATAATCAGAGCGGCCATCGCGAGTCACTAGACGTTTAACAGAAATCTCGGCGTAATTTGCATATTCTCCTTGCATCCGTCCGGCGCTATTATCAAACACCAACTCAACGCTAGCCTGTGATACGGGTTTACGTGCCGTTGAGCCATTAAAAATGACATCCGTCATGGCATCGCCACGCAAATTTTTGGCCGAACTCTCGCCCAGCACCCAACGCACCGCATCGATGACATTTGATTTGCCACAACCATTAGGGCCAACCACACAAGTCATCTGGTGTGGGAAAGGAACTTTAGTGGCATCAACAAAAGATTTAAAACCAACGAGTTTTATGTATTTTAAGCGCATTTATTGTCGTTATATTGTGAGCTCATACAAGTGCACATGGCCCCGTTAAAGATACAAGCAAAACCTTAGCAAATATTCCTGTTATTTGTAATCTATTTACTTATTTTCAAGCTTGTAACTTACCCTTACAATTTGACCTATAGAACGGCCATTGGGCAAGATATACTGCAATGGATAATTCAACTCAAGGATCAAGAATGATTGCCTACAGCGATTTTGGTGCCAGCTACGTGGCGCGCGGATTTGAATTAGCTTTTCAGCCGGGAGTAAGACGTTATGTGCTTATTCCTCTAATCATTAACATTCTCTTATTTTCTGTGGCCATTTACGCTACCTTTCACTACACCAGTATCGGTGTTACGCAATTGGTGGCTTGGCTACCCGAATGGTTACGTTGGTTAGAAATTTTACTATGGCCACTCATCGTGATTGGCGTGGTCTTGATTTTTGCTCTCACCTTTACCAGTGTCGCTAATATTATCGCCTCTCCTTTTAACAGCCTGTTGGCTGAAAAAGTAGAATATAAACTTACTGGGATTGTCCCTGTCGATGGCGGTGTTAGCGGTATGATTAAAGATATCCCGCGCATTATTGGTCGCGAGTTTCAGAAAATCATTTATTTTATACCTCGAGCATTAGCCTTTGGCTTACTGCTTCTATTTGTGCCTATTATTGGTCAGGTTCTTTGGTTTTTGTTTAGTGGTTGGATGATGACCATTCAATACGCTGATTACCCGTTCGATAATCATAAGATAAGCTTCAAAGCAATGCGCCAAGAACTGAGTGCGCGCCAAGGTAAAAGCCTGTCTTTTGGCTGTTTAGTTGCTTTTTTAGCGACCATTCCGCTAGTTAACTTAATCATGATTCCAGTCGCAGTCTGTGGTGCCACTGCATTGTGGGTAGATCATATTAAGTTTAATCGGATCAGCTCGTAGCCATAGGCAACAAATAGCCGTGGGTGCTATAATCTGCGGCTATTTTATGAAACTTGCAGAGTGTTGGCATGAGTGTTGAAACCTTTACCCCTGAAACAGCCAATGATATTGGCGCAAAAATTGGCTTTGTTAGCCTCGGCTGTCCAAAAAACTTAGTCGATTCAGAGCGCATTCTTACGCAGCTGCGTACCGAAGGCTACGATATCGTTAACAGCTACAATAATGCCAACCTTGTTATCGTTAATACCTGTGGCTTTATCGATTCAGCCGTACAAGAATCGTTAGATGCTATCGGTGAAGCCTTGGCTGAAAATGGCAAAGTAATTGTCACCGGATGCCTCGGTGCCAAAGATGACGAGATTCGTGAAGTTCATCCTAACGTGCTAGCTATTACGGGCCCGCATGCTTATGAAGAAGTAATGGGGCATGTGCATAAATACGTGCCAACACCTGAGCGAGTTCCGTTTGAGAACTTAGTTCCAGACACTGGAGTTAAGCTAACTCCCCGTCATTACGCCTATTTAAAAATTTCAGAAGGCTGTAATCATCGCTGCACTTTCTGCATCATCCCATCCATGCGTGGCGATTTAGTCAGCCGTCCTATTGGTGATGTACTAAGCGAAGCCCAACGACTGGCAAATGCTGGTGTAAAAGAATTACTGGTGATCTCTCAAGATACCAGTGCTTACGGCGTGGATGTAAAACATAAGACTGGTTTTTGGGATGGCCAACCGGTTAAAACCAGCATGCTTGCTCTGTGCGAAGCCCTTGGTAAACTCGGCATCTGGGTACGGTTGCACTACGTCTACCCCTACCCTTCTGTAGACGATGTGATTCCACTGATGGCGGCGGGCAAAATTTTGCCTTACTTGGATATTCCGTTACAACATGCCAATAAGCGTATTTTACGCTTAATGAAGCGCCCAGGTTCAGCAGAACGCACGCTTGAACGTATTCAAAACTGGCGAAAAATCTGCCCAGACTTAACCATTCGTAGCACTTTTATCGTTGGCTTTCCGGGTGAAACTGACGAAGAATTTGAAGAGCTACTCCAATTTTTGCGCGATGCACAGTTAGATCGAGTGGGCTGTTTCACCTACTCTGATGTCGAAGGCGCCAAAGCTAATGATCTACCTGACCCTGTGCCAGAACATATTAAGCAAGAGCGTTATGAACGTTTTATGCAAGTGCAGCAAGAAATCAGTGCAGCTAGGTTACAGGCTAAAATTGGTCGTACTTTAACCGTTTTGATTGATGAGGTTGATAACGAAGGTGCTATTGGCCGTAGTTATGCAGACGCCCCTGAAATTGATGGTTTGGTCTACCTCAATGGCGAACACAACGTACAACCTGGCGACCGTGTTGAGGTGCTCATTGAGCATGCAGACGAGTACGATTTGTGGGGTTCTCTGGTTTAACCGTTAATACGGTCACAAATAAAAAGCCCGTTACTTATAGCGGGCTTTTTTGTACATCCAAATAGAACCATCACTCATTATCGTCGGTAGTTTCGTTTTGTAGTAATTTAGGATCAAGTTGCTTACTGGTTTGCACTCCCATCTTACGGAATTGTTCAACCCTACCCACTAAGTTGCCACGCCCCGTAGAAAGTTTGTTCATCGCTCCATCGTAATGCTTACGAAGAGCATCTAAACTACCTTCAATTCGCTGCATATCATCAATAAAACCGACAAACTTGTCGTATAATTTTGCTGCATCTGTAGCTATCTTCTGAGCATTTTGATTCTGATACTCGTATTGCCAAATATTGTTGACCGTTCTTAATGCCACCAGCAGATTGGTTGGACTTACCAACATAATATTGTTGTCTAGCGCCAGTCGAATCAGCTCAGGATCTCTATCAACAGCCAATAAAAAAGCAGGTTCAATAGGTATAAACATCAACACGTAATCAAGAGTTCGAACCCCGTCTAACTGTTGATAATTCTTCTTACCCAAGCCTTTAATGTGATTTCGTAGCGACGTGACATGCTCGTTCAGCGCCTGTTCGCGGGCTAACTCGTCATCACTGTTAAAATAACGCTCGTAGGCAACCAGTGAGACCTTTGAATCGATCACTACGTCTTTGGCATGAGGTAAGTGCACAATCACATCAGGTTTAAAACTTTTACCATCGTCATCACGATAATGACTTTGGGTTTCATACTCATGGCCTTCGCGTAAACCTGATTGGGTAAGTATACGTTCAAGCACGACCTCGCCCCAGTTACCCTGAGTTTTTACATCACCTTTTAATGCTTTAGTTAAGGCCTCAGCTTCGGCCGCCATCTGCTGATTGAGTTCACGCAACGAGTTCACCTGCTCTGATAACGCAGAACGTTGCTTTATTTCATCAGCGTATTGCTGGCTCACCTGAGTTTTAAAAGCCTCAAGTTGCTGCTTAAAAGGTGCCAGAGTCGTTTCTAGCGTTTGCTTACTCGTGTGCTGTAAACGCTCAGATTTTTGCTCAAAAATCTGTTGTGCCAAACGCTCAAATTGCTGTTTTAAGCGCTCTTCACTGTCTTCTAGCAGCTGTTGCTTTTCTTTTGCACTAGCAAGTTTTGCTTGCAACTCAGCTGTTAAGGCGGCCAGCTTAGCTTGCGCAGTATGAGCCTGTTGCTGAGCTAACTCACGCTGTTGCTCAGCCTTGGCTAACCGCTGCTCCGCATCACTTTGTTGCTGTTGTAACTGCTGTTGCAGTTGAGCCAACTGTTGCTGGGCAAAGTCCAGTTGCTGCTGCGCATGCTGTTGTTGATGCCGCAGCTGGGTGCGCAAACGCGGCACCCAGACGAACCAAGCTAACAACATGCCAATCGCCGCGATACCAGCAACACTCACTAGTATCTGCCATAACGGCAAGTTAAGCATCGGCAGCTTCCAATTTTACCCGCCAAATGGCTGGCCCAGTCTCGTGGGCATTTTCACCGGTACTATCCACTGCCACCGTCACTGGCATATCTTCTACGTCAAACTCATAAATGGCTTCCATTCCTAAATCTTCAAAGCCTACCACCCGTGCTTTTTTAATCGCCTTAGCAACAAGGTAAGCTGCACCACCCACGGCCATCAAGTACACCGCCTTGTGTTGCTTAATACTTGCAACCGTTGCTGGCCCACGCTCAGCCTTACCAATCATGCCTAGAATACCGGTCTGCTCTAGCATCATGTCGGTAAATTTATCCATGCGAGTTGCAGTAGTTGGGCCGGCCGGACCCACTACTTCATCACCTACCGGATCAACAGGGCCCACGTAATAGATAAACTTATTACGGAAATCCACCGGTAGCTGCTCTCCGCGATCCAGCATATCTTTGATTCGCTTATGTGCTGCGTCGCGGCCAGTTAACATTTTACCCGACAACAGCACAGTCTCACCGGTCTTCCATGTTTCGATATCCGCTTGGGTTACGGTATCTAAGTTAACGCGACGTACGTTATCACCTAGCTCAAAGGTAATATCTGGCCAGTCTTCTAATTTAGGTGGTTGTAAGTCCGCCGGACCAGAACCGTCTAAAACAAAGTGTGCGTGCCGTGTAGCTGCACAGTTCGGAATCAAGGTAACCGGTTTTGATGCGGCATGAGTTGGTGCAGATTTAATCTTCACATCCATCACTGTGGTGACACCACCTAAACCTTGGGCACCAATCCCTAACTTGTTCACGCGATGATAAATTTCTAAGCGCAGTTCTTCTTCGGCAGTTTGCGCACCGCGATCTAATAGCTCTTGAATATCAACAGGATCCATCAGAGCTTCTTTAGCTAGCACCGCAGATTTCTCTGCCGTACCACCGATTCCTAGCCCAATCATACCCGGTGGACACCAACCTGCGCCTAATTTAGGCATGGTCTCCACTACCCAGTCAGCGATGTTATCGCTAGGATTGAGCATGACCATTTTGGATTTGTTTTCCGAACCGCCCCCTTTGGCGGCAATCATCACTTCGATGTGATCGCCAGCAACCATATCAATATGCACTACGGCCGGGGTGTTATCGCCAGTATTTTTTCGCTTGCCTGCTGGGTCCGCCACAATCGATGCACGTAATGGGTTATCTGGATTAGTGTAAGCGCGGCGTGTGCCTTCATCCACCATCTGCTGTACTGTCATATCAGTCTTGTCCCATTGCACTCCCATGCCAACTTTCACAAAACAAGTGACAATACCAGTATCTTGGCAAATTGGACGGTGCCCTTGGGCTGACATTCTAGAGTTCGTTAACACCTGTGCGATGGCATTTTTAGCAGCTTCGCTTTGTTCGCGGTGATAGGCTTTTTCTAATGCCTGAACAAAATCAAGTGGATGGTAATAAGAAATGTATTGCAACGCATCTTCAATGCTTTCAATAAAATCAGACTGACGAATAATAGCCATGGATACCTCAGGTTGTCACTTAGATGGGATACCTAATAGCCACCTCTCTGATCCTTGCTCGAGCTAGCTTAATAGAACGCGGGCAAGGAACTCTTCGGAGTTGCGGCAGGTAACGTAAAGTTGACGGTATGATAGCCTTTTGTCACGGCTCTGACCAGTTTTGCTAATGCTTGCAGACTACGACTTTATGCTATGCTAGCGGCGAATAAGTTACAGGAGTTATCAGTTTGAAGTTAGTTGCCGTAAAAATTCCGATTAAACTAACCTTAGCGCAGCTTTTTAGCTACTGCGCCAGCGAGCCTTGGGCACTCTTGCTAGATAGTTGTAATAATGCTCAAGCGCAATGGGATATGATCTTTCGTCAACCGGTGACCACTGTAACCAATAGCCAGGCTTGGCCGCAGCAATTGGCGCAAGCGTTAGCCCAAGTACCAGCCTATACTGGTCCCGATTTTTTACCCTTTCAAGGGGGCCTTGCTGGGGCTTGGAGTTATGACTGTGGCCGCGCTTTAGAACAGTTGCCCAGCTTAGCAACGGCAGACATTGAACTACCAGATCTGAATGTTGGCGTTTATCACCAAGCCCTGATGCAACAGCGCAGTAGTGGTGATACTTACTTGCTAGCGCCAGCCGCCCAAGTACAGCAATTAACCGACTTCTGGCTAACGGCACAGCAACATTGCCAACAGCAAACTCCAGCATCATTCTGGTTGGCGGGTGACTGGCAAGCCAATATGGACGCCACTAGCTATGCGACAAAATTTGCTCAAGTACAAGCTTATCTACGTGCTGGCGACTGCTATCAAGTGAATTTAGCTCAGCGTTTTAGCGCTTCTTTTCAAGGCTCGACTTGGGCTGCGTACCAAGCCTTAAGAAGCCACAATAATGCTCCCTATTCTGCCTATATGCAGTTGCCTGAGGGAGCTCTACTCTCACTATCGCCTGAGCGCTTTTTAGCTATTTCACCTGCGGGTGACGTAGAGACTAAACCGATCAAAGGCACTCGGCCACGTCATCCAGATCCTGCTCAAGATCAGCTCTTAGCTGACCAGCTACAGCAAGCCAGTAAAGATCGAGCAGAAAACGTCATGATTGTCGATTTATTGCGTAACGATTTAAGTCGCTGTTGTTTGCCGGGCTCGGTCAAAGTGCCTCGCTTATTCGCCATTGAGTCTTACCCTGCTGTGCATCACTTGGTCAGCACCGTGGTTGGTAAGTTAGCGCAGGCAAATCAAGGCCTGCAACTACTGGGACAATGCTTTCCTGGTGGTTCTATTACTGGCGCGCCCAAAATCCGCGCCATGGAAGTTATTGAAGAGTTAGAGCCTCATCGGCGCAGTTACTATTGCGGTAGCTTTGGTTATTTTTCACAACATGGCCAAGCTGACACCAGTATTGCTATACGCACCTTAGTAGCAACTCATACACAGCCCGGTAATAGTCATAGCGGTACCATCCATTGCTGGGCCGGCGGCGGCTTAGTTGCCGACTCTGAATGCGCCAGCGAATATCAAGAAACCTTTGATAAGGTTGCGCGAATTTTGCCAGTCTTAAGCGCTCTCCCAAAACCAGAGGCACAGACATGAATCGGCAACAGTTTTTGCAGCGTTTCCAACTCCATCACCGACAGCCACTGCAGCGGCCTGTGCTCAAACGACTACGCCCGGCAGCGGTGCTGATTCCCTTGTTAGAACAGCATGGCCAATTGCATGTGGTTTTAACTCAGCGCAGTGCGCAATTGCGTAATCACGCGGGACAAATTAGCTTTCCTGGCGGCCGCCAAGACCCTCAAGACCAAGATTTATTGGCCACCGCCTTACGCGAAAGTCACGAAGAAATAGGCTTACACCCAGAAGATGTAACGATTGTGGGGCAACTACAAGATTATCCCGTCATTAGTAATTTTCTGATCCGCCCCTATGTAGGCTTGATCACGCCCCAACGACCCTTTGTCCCTGAGCAACGCGAAGTTGCGGAAATTTTTACCGTGCCGCTACAAGATGTGCTGCATCAACATCAACATTATGTGTATCGGCTACAGCGTTTTATTTACGATCAGGTATACTTTATCCCCTATCAACAAAGAAATATTTGGGGCGCCACGGCAGGTATGTTACGTGAGTTAGCAGACCACATTTACCCTGAACGTAAGTTATTCTATCGCCCTTTAAATGATTAAATTTTAAATATGGAACCTATTTATGATTAGCGTGTTTGATATCTACAAAGTTGGCATCGGCCCGTCAAGTTCTCATACTGTGGGCCCCATGCGGGCTGCTTACGAATTTTTATTAGCAGCAGAACAAGCCGTAGGCCTCGAACAAGCGGATGGCATTGTGGTGGAACTATTTGGCTCACTCGGGCAAACCGGAAAAGGCCATGGTACAGGTAAAGCCGTGATCCTTGGCTTAGCCGGAGAGCAACCTGAAACCGTAGATACCACCAAAGTTGATGAGTTTTTACAACAAACTGAAACCACTCAAGAATTGGCTTTACTAGGCAAATATCCGGTGAAGTTCCCTGCTACCGGGGCGATTGTTTTCCACCGTCGCAAAACCATGCCACGTCATGCTAACGCAATGGAACTACGGCTGTATCGCGCAGACGAGGTGATCTACAAAGATCTCTACTACTCTATTGGTGGTGGTTTTATTGTCCGAGATGCTGATTTTGACGACAGCTTAGAAGAAGCTATTGAGCAATCAAGCAAACCTATTCCGTATCCATTTGATAGTTGTGATGAATTACTCAAGCTATGTCATGAACACGGGCTAAGGATTAGTTCGCTGATGTTGGCAAACGAAAAAGTATTTCGCAGTGAGGCCGATATTCGTAGTGGCTTGATGCACATTTGGCATACCATGGATGCCTGCATCGACCGCGGCATCCGCACCGAAGGCATTTTACCCGGGGGCTTGAAAGTACGTCGGCGTGCACCGGGCCTCTACCAACGTCTGAAGAATGAAAAATCAACAGACCCCATGCAAGCGATGGACTGGGTGGACTTATTTGCGTTAGCGGTGAATGAAGAAAACGCAGCAGGCGGACGAGTCGTGACTGCGCCCACCAATGGCGCAGCTGGAATTATTCCGGCGGTGATGAAGTATGCCGACAAGTTCATTGCCCCTTTGGATGAAGAAACCGTGGTGCGCTTTTTACTCACTTCTGCGGCAATTGGCATTCTATACAAGAAGAACGCTTCGATTTCTGGCGCCGAGGTGGGCTGCCAAGGCGAGGTTGGTGTTGCATGTTCGATGGCAGCCGGAGCTTTGGCCGAGCTCATGGGTGGCGGCGTAAGTGCCGTAGAAAATGCTGCAGAAATAGGCATGGAACATAACCTCGGGCTTACCTGTGACCCGGTCGGCGGTTTAGTGCAGGTTCCTTGTATTGAACGTAATGCAATGGGATCGATAAAAGCTATAAATGCGGCGCGGTTGGCATTGCGTGGTAGCGGCGATCATAAAGTGTCCTTGGATAAAGTCATCAAAACCATGTGGGATACAGGGAATGATATGAAAACCAAATACAAAGAGACGGCTCGCGGCGGTTTGGCGGTAAATATCATCGAGTGCTAATGACCAAACCTAACTAGCTCAATAGTGCGCAGCATGAATTCACTTAATGCTGCGCACAGACGCTTTACCAAGTAGGTAACTGGGTATGCAAAAACATTCTATCTATTTCTTCTTGTGAACGTTTTTGCATGGCCTCATCCACTTTACTGCGACTCAAATGGGGCGCAAAACCTTCCAAAAAATCGTACATGTAGCTACGTAAAAAAGTCCCTTTACGAAAGCCTATTTTAGTGGTGCTAGGCGCAAATAAATGCTGTGCTGGTAAACATATCAGATCACTATCTTGCTCTTTAGTTACCGCCATACTTGCTACCACGCCTACTCCTAAGCCCATTCGTACGTAGGTTTTAATCACGTCGGCATCGGTTGCCGTGAATACCACGTTGGGTCTGATACCCGCTTGATTAAATGCTTTATCCAACTCGGAGCGCCCAGTAAAACCATGCACATAGGTAATGATGGGATAGTTGCCTAAATCAGTAAGGGTCACTTCTGCTAGTTGCCCTAGAGGATGATCTGGTGGGGCAATAATCGAGCGATTCCAGTGATAACACGGCAACATGATCAGGTCTTGATAGAGGTGTAACGCCTCGGTCGCAATAGCAAAATCCGCTTTACCCTTGGCTGCCGCCTCACTAATTTGTTCTGGCGACCCTTGGTGCATGTGCAAAGTTACCTGCGGATAGCGTTTGGTAAAAGCTTTGATCATGGTTGGCAGAGCATATCGAGCTTGGGTATGGGTTGTAGCAATATGGAGCTTACCTTGATTAGGTAAGGTGTATTCTGCCGCAATTGCCTTGATGGCATCCGTATGAGCTAACATTTGCTGTGCAATTTTGATAATTTCTTGGCCCGCTGGGGTGACGGCATCTAGCAGCTTGCCATTGCGGGCAAATATTTGAATTCCTAATTCGTCTTCTAGCATTCTTACCTGTTTACTAATACCCGGCTGAGAGGTATACAAACTTTCTGCGGTCGCTGAAACATTTAAGTTGTGGTTTAATATCTCCACAATATAGCGGAGCTGTTGTAACTTCATAGACACCTCATAGCATTTAAGGTTTTATAACCGCATTCGTTATAACTAAAATATATATCAACTTGGCAGTTTTCACTAGTAACAAGTTCGAGGTGAAGGTGAGTAGTTTACAAGATCAGTTACAGGGGCTGGGGTTTAAACTCACGGACACAGCCGCTGAAAGTAATCCAGAAGCCGATGAAACTAGCGTACAACCGAGCGATTATCCGTTACGTTTGCAACGTCAAACAAAAGGACGTAAAGGTAAAGGGGTAACCGTTATTCTAGATCTTCCCAAGCAGCCAGAATTGTTGGCCAATATGGCTTCTGCCTTACGGAAGCATTGCGGCGTTGGCGGTGCTGTAAAGCAGGACACGATCGAACTGCAAGGCGATCAGCGTGAGCGCGCCAAACAGTGGTTAGAACAACAGGGCTACAAGGTTAAATTCGCTGGTGGTTAAGTTTGGATAAGATGTAATGGCAAAGCCATGCAAACTTGTCGACTACATGCTGTAGGTAAAAGAGACTTCGCGCTGCGCCTGGTTCCATTGTAAATCAGTTGTCATCTGTCGTAATAGCTCTAATCCTCGCCCGTAACTCTGTTCCGTTGCCACCCTAACGCAGGGCTCACTTGGGGGTGCGATAAAGCCATCACCACTGTCAGCCACGGTGATTTTGAGCTGCTTAGTACTCGCTTGAAGCTCTATGGTGACCAAGATACAGCCATGCTGAAGTGCATTGAGCCTATCGGCACGTTGTTGATAGTACTCAGCAAACCCTTCTGGCTGGCTCTTCAGTGCCGAGTCTAACCCCAATAAGCCATGCTCTAATGCGTTATTAAAGGCTTCCGCTAACAACAGATAGATAGTGGTACGATGCCGTCGTAATAGGGGTAATTGGCTTAGCGCCGCCATTAAATTACTGACCGGATCAATGCTTCGTAACTGCTCAGGGTGGAGCTCACTAGTTAATTTGAAAGGTAAACTTTGCATATCCGGCTCTGGCTTAACTTCACCTAAACCGGTGGGACGGCAATAAAGAATAGCTAACGATAGGTCATCGCGTAATGGCGTTTCGCCACGAAAATGTTCAAGTTCGTTGACCAGCTCATTAAAGCGCTCTGTGTTAGGATACTGGCTTAGCATTTTTTCAAGCGCATCAGCCCCAAGAAACTCTTGCTGATGGCCAAGTAACTCTATCACACCGTCAGTGAACATGGCGATGGAACTATGTGGTGCCGCTCTAAATGTGGTGACACGGCTATCAAAATCATCATCATCTAACACCCCTAGCGCCATATGCTGCGGATCTAGGCGCCGTAACACGGTTCCTGCTTGATCACAGACCAAGGCTGCTGGCATGCCACCATTCCAATAAGTGACGCGTTCACCATTGGCTGATAATTCTAGTAAAATTGCGGCACAAAACATATCGTTAGGGAGTAACCGGTTTAACCGAAAGTTAAATTCAGTCACCATCTCTGCGACCGAAACACCGCGATCTGACATCGCAAAAAACGCCTGCGACAACGGTAAGGCTCCTGTTGCTGGTGCTAAACCATGACCGGTAAAATCCGCCATTAACATGTACAAATTCCCCAACGGCCCCGGAGCTATTAAGCAAAGATCGCCATTGAATTTGGACACCGGCGTTAAATAAGTATTTACGTGAGGATAATCCAGGTAGTTACGACTAAGAGCATTCTGAAAGATATGCTCAACCAGTTGATGTTCTCGGTCTACCCGCGCCTTATGCCAAGACAGTGCCTGTTTGAGCTCCACTATTTGCTGGCGGTAACAACTCTGGTTAGTTAATAACTGAATTTTCAACCGCAACACGTCATCAACATCGTGATAAGAGGCTACATACGCAAATTTGTGTGCATGATTCTGTACCAAGGCCTGGCTATCCGACACTAATAAAGCCGAGTTACGCAGGTAACTGGATACCTGTTGCCACCACTCAGATAGCAATGCTTCGCGCGTTTCATTAACGATAACAACCAAAGGAACCACAGTAACCTCTGTTGTTAACAACTGCGCTGGCTGAATCACCTCCACGTGGTAACCCAACTGCTGTAAACGCTGCAATAAGGCCTGAGCATTAGCCGACCCATCCTGCAGTACCCACAAAGGAGCTGCTGCAGCTGAGTTTGTGCGGCTATTCATTTCACTCGTTGCTGACAAGGACGGTGCCATAACCTTGGTATACAAGGAACTTACTCAATTACAAAAAGCTTATCAAAACGCGAAATATCAAGAATATTACGCACTTCTGGTCGACAGTTAATCACATGGATAGATTTCACTGACTTACCAAGGGATTTGCGCATATTCAGTAGCATTCCTAACGCTGAGCTATCTAAATATTCAGTTTCACGCAGGTCTATAAATACGGTGGGCTGTTGGTCCCCTATATCGCTATAGGATTGGCGAAATTCTTGCACTAAACTGAAGTCAAATTTGCCTTTGATGGCAATAATGAGTTCTTTGCCATCATTGGCGAATTGGCGATGTAAAGGCATCTGCACGTCCTCTTCAACTGTTATGAATAGCAAGATACTGCCAACTTGCGCTGCACATTACAATACTTTATCGCACCCATAACAGCTATTTAAATAAAAAGAGCTCCAGCTTTGCAGATGGAGCTCTTTTTTATACGTCAGCCCTTTAAAATCAAGGCTTTTGCTGATATTTCTGATACAACTGTCTATGTCGATTGTTTAGGTCTACTTCAGCACCATCAATAAACATATGCTGAATTTTTTGCCCCAAATGATCCATGACATCGCCCTGCGAAATAATCAACGACGCTTGTTTTCCAACTTCCAACGAGCCGATTTTATCCGCAACGCCCATGACTTCTGCTGGTTTTATCGTAATAGCTGCTAACGCCTGTTCTTTATCGAGGCCGTAAGCTACCGCATTACCTGCGGCAAATGCTAAATTACGCACATCCCAGAAGCCCGTAGAATAAGCCAAGGCAAAATCAACGCCAGCTGCTGCTAATAATGCAGGCGTACTATAGGCCTGGTCATAAGCTTCGTCATGACGGCTTGGTAAACCATAGGGTTCGCCGTAAACAACAGTCACGTCAGCTGCCGCTAGTTGGTCAGCGATACGCCACGCATCACGGGCGCCCACCAATACCAAGTCAAAGCCTTGTTCTTTAGCAAATTCAAGTGCTTGTTCCATTTGGCGTTTGTCGTGGGCATGCACAAACAGTTTGCTGCTACCAGCAAACAACCCAAGCATAGCCTCCCAGCGCACATCTGTGCCATTCAGCTGACCAGCCTTTTTCGCTTCAAAATAAGCCCGCGCGTCGGTAAAGGCACGCTTTAATTTTTTTAGTGCCTCGGCATTGGCTTTACGCTGCTCATCAGCTGAACGGCGCTCCCACCAAGCATTATTAAGCCCTGCTCGTGGCCAATTGACATGCACGCCCACATCGAGTGCTTCCGCAGCATCTTCATAAGTCCAGCCATCGGTTTGCAATAAGCTTGAACGCCCCGCAATCAAATTACCTTGTGGTACGATTTGGGCATGAGTGATGCCGTTAAAACGCACCGTTGGAGTAATTTCCGAATCAGGGTTGTAAGCCACATGACCACTTACTTCAGGAGTGATTTGGCCAACTTCACGCATATCGTTCGTAGCACGCACTGCCTCTAATTCAATCAAACCTAGCGTGGTATCTAGGGCAACTAAACCCGGATAAACATGACGTCCGCTCACATCAATCACACGAGCATTCGCTGGTACTGTTAAATCGTTGCCAATGGCTGTGATCTTGCCATCTTCAAACAGCAAATCAGTATTTTGCTGTACCCCATTGGTCACTGTATGCAAGGTGCCACCTTGCAGTAAAATGGGCTGTTGCTGTGCTTTGCCAGGCACCATATCGTGTGCTGATGCAGCAACGCTTAAACTGGCGGCAACTACCGCTGTTACTAATTTTTTCATCGTTGCTCTCCTTATTCAGCCTGAGTGTGCGAATGGTTGATGTGGATGTGCTCACCATGAGCGGTATAAGCATCGCTCCAGACATCATGATTGTCATCACAGTGCCAGGTTGGCTGCTGTGGTTTGTAACCATTAGCACTCCCCTGACGCTCTTCATCAGTGGCACCTAATACCTTCTGAATCAGGCCTTGCTTTTCTTGCTGCAACTGCGCCCGCAACTGCTGGTCGTACTCACGATCAAAGTATTTACGAGCATTGATCCAAGTTTGTTCTGGGTGCGAGTAAGCGCTTAATGGATGACCACTCCAAATCACAAAATCAGCATGCTTACCGGTTTTGATACTACCTACGTATTGGTCAATTTTAAGTTGCTTAGCAGGATTCAAAGTGACCATTTGTAGAGCTTCATGCTCTGACATACCACAGTAGGTTACAGACTTCGCTGCTTCAGTATTTAAGCGCCGCTGCAAATCGTTACTATCCGAGTTAATGCTGGTTAACACGCCTTTGTCAGCCATCAGACAGGCGTTGTAAGGAATGGCATCATAAACTTCAAACTTAAATGCCCACCAATCAGCAAAGGTCGATGCACCAGCGCCATGTTTGGCCATTTCTGAAGCAACTTTGTAGCCTTCCAAAATGTGGGTAAAGGTGGTTAGCGTGAAGTTAAACTCCTCAGCTAAGCGCAATAACATCAAGATTTCTGATTGCACATACGAGTGCGCATGAACAAATCGTTCTTTATTGAGGATTTCAAGTAAGGTCTCCAAGCGATAATCTGGACGTGGTGGTGCAGTACGCGCCTTCTCCTTACGGCTTAGCTTGTTGTAGGCATCGCGACGTTGTTGATATTCACGTGCAGCAATAAAGCCATCACGCATAACTGCCTCAACGCCCATACGCGTTTGTGGATAACGTACGGTGTAAGCCGAGCCCCAGTTGCTTTGCTTCACGTTTTCACCCAACGCAAATTTAATGCTTGGTGGCGCTGCATCAAATTTAATGTCGTTGGCCGTTGCTCCCCAACGCAGTTTAATAACTTGCGCCTGTCCACCCATAGGGTTCGCTGAGCCATGAAGTAGTTGCGCCATGGTGGTACCGCCTGCCAACGAGCGATAAATGTGGATGTCATCTGGATTAACCACGTCACCAATTCGCACTTCAGCAGTGATCGCTTCTGATCCCTCATTCACGCCGCCTTCAATAGCAATGTGTGAATGTTCATCAATAATGCCTGGCGTCACATGTTTGCCAGTGCCGTCAATCAGGGTATACCCGGATGGCGTCGCAAGATCTTTACCAATTTTGTAAAACTCACCATTACGAATTAACACATCAGTATTTTCGAGGACGCCCGCTTCATCGGCGGTCCACACGGTCGCATTTTTAATATGTACATTCTGACGCTCAGGCAAAGCATCTAAACCGTACGCCACATTCGGGAAGGTTAACCGGCTCACATAATTCGCTTGAGTTGTGGTTGCTTTTTCTGCAGCGGGCTCTGCTGCAGCGGCACGATTAGCACTGATTGGTAGGCTAGAGCCATTTGGAGCTATAGCCACACCGGTAAAGCTATCAGCAGCGGTTTGATCGAGACGAATGCGCCAAGCACCTGTCTGATCCAACAGTGCAGTGTTGACTACGAATTCTAAGGTCGACTCCGTGCGACGAAGATCTTTCAAGGCAACGGATTCGTCCCCTACTTTGAGCTTGCCAGATGGCCGCTTACCATCTTTGAGTTCAAGACTTACCTCACTATCCGCAAGGTTAAGAGTGAGGTTGCCGGCAAAATCAGCTTGTTGCAGTGGCTCCAACTCAACTTCTTGTCCTTGTAGCCAAACTGATTTAATGGTTCCATCAACGAACAAATCGCCTTCGACAACCACAAAGTCGGCCATATAACCTGCAGCCAATTTTCCTGCTTTATCGCTAACCCCAGCAATTTGTGCTGGTACGGTTGTTAGCGCGGCCAAGGCTTTGTCGCTAGATAACCCGTGGGCTACGGCTTTACGTAAATTAGGCCAGAAGTCACTAGCCTTCTTTAATTGGTGTAACGTAAAAGAGAAGTCAATATCAGCTTGCGCTAATGCAGCAGCATTACCCGGCGCACGCTCCCAATGACGTAAGTCAGCAAGACTCACATCAAGATCATCATCCACTCCTTTTACCTCCGGTGCTGCCGGAAAGTTAAGAGGAAGAATGACTGGTGCTTGAGTTGCTTTAATCGCATCTAAACGAGCGTATTCAAAACCAGAGCCAACAAAAGTTACAGGAACTTTAAATCCACTAAAGACATCATAGGCACGCAGCAAGTCTTTATCGTCAGACACTTTAAAAACCATGCCTTCTTGCTCTATGGGAGCTAATTCTGCCAGTGCGGCATTATATTCTACCGGGCCGTTGTAAGCTTGTTTGCCAGCTGCGTCTTCATACCAGGCAGCATCAGACAAAGTTTGTCGAATCAACGCAATAGAGCCCATTAAAGAAGATGGATATTGTTGCTTTGATGAGCCTTTATCGAACGAACCAAAATGTCGTGCTTTGGCATTGTACACGGCATTATTAGCAATCGTATCGGCTAGTGACACAGTGGTCGCTTGCCCTTGGAAAATACCGTCTAAGCGAGCTGATTGAACCGCCGTAAAGCCCTGTTCGATGTAGCTTTTAGCATCTTTACTTGAGGTTGCGAAAGAATCCACCCAATCTACTTGAGCATGAATTGCATCGTTCGCTGCGTTACCACCTTCACGCTTGTTGTTGTATTGCGGTGGTTGACTGCGATAAGGCGCACGTTCACCACCATTCGCTTTAGGCAAACCGTAGTCGCTGTAGGCGTCAATGAATCCAGGATAAATCGTGTGACCACTCGCATCTACAACCCGAGCGCCAGCAGGAGCTTGATTATTGGTTAAGATAGATTCAATTTTACCATTGCGGATAACTAATGTGGCATTCTTAAGTTGTTTTCCTGGCTCAGTAACAACTGTAGCATTTTGCAGTGCCACAAAACTTGAACTGTGATCGTGTAACCCTTGTACTGGCGTTGTTTGTGATGCCATGACAGTAGCCGGTAAGGCTGCGCATAGTGCCAACGCCAGTTTACTTAGGTGATTATTCCCTTTCATCTGGTTCCCCTTAATAAGGTTTTGTGATTATTATCATGCTACAGTAAATTGAGTCTTATCAGTGTGCAATCCATTTAGGGATGAAAAGCGTACTGCAAACGTTAAATAGCTAAAATCAAGGAGATTATTATGCGTTTAAAATCAGCTCTGTGGTCATGTCTAAGCGGCATTGTAGTGTTTGGTGCGGTAGCTTTCAGCCCGGTGCAAGCACAACATGCCTTTAATGATGCCGATAAAGCCGTAGAATATCGTCAAAAAGCACTCTCGCTCATGCAAAATAACTTTGCTTACCTTGGCGATATGGTGAAAGGTGATATGGAATTTGATGGTGAAATTTTTAAAGCTCGAGCGGCAGATTTTTCAGCCTTAAGCGCTATGCCTTGGATTGGCTTTAGCCAAACTGGTGCAATGCCAGGTAATAACAGCGATGCTTTACCTGCCATTTGGGATAATTGGGACGACTTTATGCAGCGCGCCGAGTCATTTCAACAAGACGCTGCAGCCTTAGCTGCGGCAGCGGAGTCTGGTGACCAAGGTGATATTCGCAAAGCCTTTATGGCCGCGGCGAAAAACTGCAAAGCCTGCCACGACCAATACAAAGACTAAACCAATACTTAGTTAATGAAGAAATAGAATGCGGTAGCCAGTGCGGCTGCCGCTATTATTGCCCACCAAGCATTGACCAAACGCGGCGCTGCTACCCCTTCTCGTTTGCCGTGAATCATGGCCGCAACTAAGTTAATGCCGCGTAAGCGATAGAGAATAATTGCGACAACATGCAACACCACAACAGCAATCAACACATTAAAGTTATCTTTGTGAATACCCGTTAAAAAATCTGACAAGTCACCGCTTACAGCACTAGCCAGCGGGCCACTAAAGAAAATCTCATCATCGGCAAATAACCCTGTGGTAAATTGCACCAACAATACTAGCAGTAGAGCAACGACCGCCCAGCCGCCAGCTGCATTATGAGTATTGCCTGGTTGATACTGTCCTTGCCCTAATTCTTTGAAGTGCTCAACGACTGCAGCAGGGCCTTTTACAAAGCGACTAAAGCGTGCTGATTCACTACCGAAAAGGCCCCACAGTATGCGTGCAACGATTAAACCGCCCAATATGCCAGCCAACTGTAAGTGACGTTCCATTTCACCCTGCTCGGCGGTCCACCAAAGCGCTACCACTAAAGCGACCATCAGCCAGTGATTAAGCCTCACGAATGCGTCCCAAATTTTTACCCGTTGCATTTTCTTCTTTCCTTCTGTTCAATAGCTAGTAACAACAATCAATCATAGGAGTACCCAATGACCGCAGCAAACGCTCACTCAGCACCCGCCAAAGTCTTGGTAGTTGATGATGACTTTATTTCGCTTGAAGTGCTCAAAGCTATGTTAAGTCATTATTCTGTCGAAATTATTACCGCTCAATCTGGTTCCGAGGCTGTTGCTAAAACACTAGCTGAACGGCCTGCTTTGCTTCTCCTAGACCAAGAGTTACCGGATTTCACTGGCCTTGAAGCCTATTGCAAAATCGTTGCGGAGTTAGGTGATGACGCCCCTCTAGCAGCCATGATCAGCGGCCATAGCACAGCCGAAATAAGCGCAGAATGCCAAACGATTGGAATCAAACATCAGCTGACTAAACCGGTATCTCCCACCCAATTAGCTGATTTGATGGCTATCGCCAGCGGTATCTAACAGCCGCTGGCTATCGCTTAAAAAGCGCTCGGCAAATTCGCCAAAATACTCGCGCACACGAGTAAACTCTTGTAAAAATTCATCTTTACGACCTTGTTCGAGCCGCTTTAGTTCCATTTCAAAACGCTGAACATAACGCCTTAACATAGCAATATTATTCGGCTCAGCCAGCAATATATCGGCGTACAGCTCGGCATCTTGGGCAAACAGACGCCCTACCATCATCAGCTCGAGGCGATAGATTGGTGAACTTAAATCTAATAACTGCTGCAGATCAGCTTGTTCTGCGGCTAAATGCGAACCATAGACAAAACTAGATAGGTGTCGCAGTACCTGCACAAACGCCATCGCTTGGTCATGTGCTGCTGCTGTGAGCGCCTTAATATGGGCACCCCAGCGTTCAATGCTTGCTAATAGCCATTGGTATTGGTCTTCATCACGACCATGGCAGGCCACCACTAACTGCTTAGCTAGGGTGACTTGTTTGGGGCCAAACATTGGGTGAAGGCCCACAACAGGGCCACTATGTTTGGCCAACATGGCATTCAAGGGTTGCCGCTTTACACTGGTTAAATCTGCCAAAATACAACCTGGAGGCAAGCTGGGTAATGCTTCAATAACAGTCAAGGTATGAGCTATAGGCACGGATATCAGCACTAAATCTGCTTGCTCGCAAAAATGCTCGGCGTGCTGCCAATCGTCTTTATCTAGTATGAGTACCTTAGCGCCAGCAGAGCTAAATAAACGTACGAAAAGTTGCCCCAGCGCCCCGTTACCACCAACTATCACTACTGTCTTGTCATTTAAATGCACATCTGCCGCTTGCTGCTGTTGATAAGACTCGCGAATAATGCGGCGCAGCACATCTTCAATAAGATCGGGAGAAAGTCCAGCTTGCTCCGCTTGTTTGCGCTTCGCTACCAGCATGCTTGCTTCTCGTTCGGGAACATACAATGGCTGCCCTAATTGGCGTTTCACCACCCCCACTTCTGCTGCAAGTTGTCTGCGTTTAAGAAGGATCTGAACCAATTCACTATCGGTGTTATCAATGGCCTC
Organism: Pseudidiomarina fusca; assembly: GCF_032227045.1. Taxonomy (NCBI): domain Bacteria; kingdom Pseudomonadati; phylum Pseudomonadota; class Gammaproteobacteria; order Alteromonadales; family Idiomarinaceae; genus Pseudidiomarina; species Pseudidiomarina fusca. The sequence continues at coordinate 51,434 of NZ_JANFPJ010000001.1, read as the reverse complement.
GCGCAGTTGCTGCAAGTGCTGCTGTGGATCTAACATGGAAGGCTACCTCATGCATTATTGGGGGAGTGAATCATGTGCTTATTTGTACCATAAAAAAACCCGCCAGCGGCGGGTTTTTCGATATAAGCTTGAGCTAGCTTATTTAGCTGACAACTTCTCACGGATACGTGCAGATTTACCTGAACGCTCACGTAGGTAGTAAAGCTTAGCGCGACGAACCGCACCTTTACGCTTAACTACGATGCTATCAATGATTGGGCTGTGTACTTGGAAAGTACGCTCAACGCCTTCACCGTTAGAGATTTTACGAACGGTTACTGCGCTGTGTAAGCCACGATTACGTTTTGCGATAACCACACCTTCAAATGCCTGAACGCGCTCACGGTTACCTTCAGTTACTTTAACATTAACGACCACTGTATCGCCTGGCGCGTACGCCGGCAGGTCGGTTTTTAATTGCTCGTCTTCGATCGCTTTGATCAAATTCTGACTAACTTTTGCCATAATAGCCTCACTTGCCTAGATTAACTGCCCGATTCGTTATCAGTTGCAACTTGTTGTTGATCAATAAAATCATCTAAAAGTCGCCGCTGCTCGTCAGTCAGAGCTAGGTGATTAATTAATTCAGGACGTCTTAACCAGGTACGACCTAGTGATTGTTGTAGACGCCACTTGCGTATATTTTCGTGGTTACCGCTGAGCAATACAGCAGGAACCGCCTCACCATCTAAAACTTCTGGTCGTGTGTAGTGTGGGCAATCTAACAACCCGGTGGCAAAAGAATCTTCGCTAGCTGAATCTTGATGTCCTAAAACTCCAGGAATCATTCTAGCAACAGCATCAATTAACACCATGGCCGGTAATTCACCACCACTTAACACGTAATCTCCAATCGACCATTCTTCATCAACATGACGAGTAATCACTCGTTCATCAATGCCTTCGTAGCGACCGGCGATTAGGATAAGTTGGCTATACTGAGCTAATTGCTTAACTCCAGCATGATCCAACTTGCGACCTTGAGGTGATAAATAAATCACCTTAGCATCGGCCCCAAGCTGCTGTTTGGCTGCTGCAATCGCATCAGTGAGCGGCTGCACCATCATTAACATGCCTGGCCCGCCTCCATAGGGACGGTCATCAACGGTACGATGCCGATCGTGGGTAAAATCACGCGGATTAATCAGATGAATATCCAATAACCCGTCACGAACCGCCCTGCCGGTCACACCGTTGTCGGTAATGGCTTGAAACATTTCAGGAAAAAGGCTAATCACCCCTACCTGTAATTGTTTAGTCATTAAAAATCCGACGGCCAATCAACAATAATGCGCTGAGCTGTTTTATCTACTGACTGCACATATTGACTCTGAATAAACGGAATCAAACGTTCAGTGCGACCAAACGCATCATTATTGTTCGCTTTCACCACCATCACATCATTCGATGCTGTGGCCATAATCTGGTCAACTACCCCCATGTTATAACCGTCAGTGTTCACTACAGTCATACCAATCAGGTCGCGCCAGTAAAATTCATCCGCTGGCAATTCTGGCAATTGTTCTGCTGGGATAATGATGTCAGCACCAGTCATTAAATGAGCTTGGTCCCGATCTTCAATGCCAGCCAACTTCGCAATCAGTCCTTTATTATGTCGACGCCATTCTTCGACCGTGACTGTTTGCTGCTTGCCTTGGATTACAATTTGCCAAGGGCTGTATGTAAAAATGGCTTCCGCATCGTCGGTATAGCTTTGCACCTTAAGCCAACCTTTAACACCGTATACGGCACCAAGTTGACCAAGTACTACTGTTTCAGATGTTGTGCTCATAGCTACCTAATGCGCAATAAAAATTAAGCCGCTTTGCGAGCGTCTTTAACTAACTTAGCTACACGCTCAGATAAAGTCGCGCCAGTACCAACCCAGTGGTCAACACGATCTAAATCTACGCGTAAGGTTTCTTCTTGACCACGAGCTAGTGGGTTGAAGAAGCCTACATTTTCAATAAAACGACCGTCGCGGGCATTGCGACTGTCAGTAACTACCATTTGGTAGAATGGGCGTTTTTTAGCGCCACCACGTTGTAAACGAATGGTTACCATTACGTTCCTCGATACAGTTTTAATGTTAAGTAAATAGTAAAAGCTCCGACCTAGGTCGAAGAGCCGCGCAATTTTACCGAAATTTGTGCGAAATGCAAGTTTTGTCTAGCGTTTGGGGAACATGCCTGGCGGTAATTTACCACCCATGCCACCTAGGCCGCGCATCATTTTTGCCATTCCGCCACCTTTCATTTTCTTCATCATCTTTTGCATCTGCATAAATTGCTTCAGCAATTTGTTCACGTCTTGCACTTGAGTACCAGACCCAGTCGCGATTCGACGCTTGCGAGAGCCCTTGATTAAATCTGGATGCTCTCGCTCTTTCGGAGTCATGGAGTTGATGATAGCCTCCATCCGAACCGTTACTTTATCGTCAAGTTGGCCTTTCATTTGTGCTGACATATTGCCCATCCCCGGCAATTTATCCATCAGCCCCATCATGCCGCCCATATCACGCATCTGCGCCAACTGGTCACGGAAGTCTTCTAACGAAAACTTACCTTCTTTCATGACCTTTTTGGCTACTTTCTCAGCTTTTGCTTTATCAACTTTTTGTTCTAGCTCGTCAATCAAGGAGAGCACGTCGCCCATCCCTAAAATTCGCGAAGCTACCCGCTCAGGATGGAACGGTTCTAACGCAGTATTCTTTTCGCCAACCCCCAAGAACTTAATGGGCTGGCCAGTAATATGACGAATCGATAAAGCAGCACCGCCGCGAGCATCACCATCTGTTTTAGTCAGCACCACCCCGGTTAATGGCAGCGCTTCGCTAAACGCCTTTGCGGTATTTGCCGCATCTTGACCAGTCATGGCATCTACCACAAACAGCGTCTCAATTGGCTTGATGGCCGCATGCAACTGTTTGATTTCCGCCATCATCTGTTCATCAATTGCGGTTCGTCCGGCAGTATCCACCAACACCACATCCATAAACTTTTTGCGGGCATGCGCGATGGCAGCCTCGGCAATGGCAACAGGCTGCTGACTTATGTCTGATGGAAAAAACTCAACTTCAACTTCCGCTGCTAGGGTTTCTAACTGCTTAATCGCTGCAGGACGGTAGACGTCCGCACTCACCACTAACACTTTTTTCTTTTGCTTTTCGCGTAAATAGCGCGCTAGCTTACCCACACTGGTGGTTTTACCCGCACCTTGTAAGCCAGCCATCAACACCACGGCCGGCGGCTGCGTAGCTAGGTTAAGTGGGACATTGCCATCCCCCATCGCATGCTCAAGCTCTTTTTGAACAATTTTTAAGAACACTTGCCCTGGCGTCAGGCTTTTATTCACCTCAGCACCCACAGCTTGTTCTTTTACCCGTGCGACAAATTCACGCACCACCGGTAACGCCACGTCGGCCTCGAGCAGTGCCATTCGCACTTCACGCAAGGTTTCTTTAATGTTTTCTTCCGTTAATCGACCACGCCCGCTGATGTTGCGTAACGACTGGGATAAACGTTCACTTAAATTTTCAAACATGCCAATGCATCCACTTTCTATCTGGGTTGTTGACCATATTGCGCCGAGTATATCTTAATTCAAGCAAAGTTTCCTGATCCTATTGGGTTTAGCAACAACAATGCATATACTAGGTTTACTTGTTTCAATGCTGATGATACCTATGATTATCTTGCTTTTAATTACGTTAGCTCTCTATGTGGTTAGCGCCATTGTGGTGTGGCGAGGCCTCACCCGTGCTCAGGCGGTACGCTGGCAGTGGTTATTGCCGTTTGCGGCACTGCTTTGTCATGCAGGCTTATTATGGAGCTACCTGAAAAGTGACGACTTTGATCATTTGAATATAACCAGCAGTTTAAGCACCGTAGCGTTTTTATTGAGCGCGCTCACTTTAGTTAAGAATAAGCGTGCCAACAGCCTGCTATTGCGTCCTATCATTTACATTTTTGCCGCAGTCAGTCTGGTGCTGATGGTAGCTAGCCCGGTTAATTGGGGTGCTAGCGTTGATATTGCGAATGGTCTAGCCATTCACATCGTCCTTTCACTACTGGCCTACGCAGTATTAGTACTCGCGAGTTTGTACGCGGTTCAAATTCTCTATCTTACCTATTTACTCAAACATCACCGTAGTAACTTACTAACGGGTTACTTTCCGCCACTCATGACCGTAGAGCGCTACTTTTTTCGGTTGGTTGCTACCGGTACCTTGATGTTGTTGTTGGCGATTAGCAGTGGCTTTATCTTTCTCGACAACATGTTTGAACAAGGTCAAGCTCACAAAACCATCCTTACCTTCATCGCGTTAATCATCTATGCCATGGTGCTATTTTTCCATCGTGTTAGAAAGGTACGCGGACGCAGCTTAGTTATCGCTAGTGTGGTTGGTAGCGGTATTCTGACACTCGCTTATTTTGGTAGCCGCATGGTGAGAGATATTCTGCTTTCGATGTAATCATTAACGCAAATTTACTACCCATACGCATTATTCACCGCATTTCAACGCTATCTGCTTGACTTGATCAGTGGGGTGATTAAATTAGACCTAATTATTTTAAAAACAGGTAAGTTTTTTTGGACGCAATATCAACCTCAACCCTAGTCATCATGCTGGCGGTTTTACTTATTTGCTCAGCATATTTTTCGGGTTCAGAGACTGGCATGATGTCGGTCAACCGTTATCGACTAAAACATTTAGCACAACAAGGACACCCCGGCGCAAATCGCGTTCAGTTTCTGCTTGACCGTCCTGATCGTCTGATTGGCCTGATTCTGATTGGCAACAACTTAGTCAATATAGCAGCGTCTTCTATTGCCACGATTCTTTGTATTCGACTCTTTGGTGATGCCGGTATTGTTGTTGCAACTTTTGGCCTGACCTTACTGGTATTAATTTTTTCTGAAGTTACCCCCAAAACTATTGCTGCGCTCCATCCAGAGCGCGTTGCCTTTCCTAGCTCGTTGCTACTCAAGCCTATGCTTACGCTTCTTTATCCGGTAGTGGCGTCAGTAAACTTTATTACCAATGGTTTTATGCGCATGCTTGGAGTTAATCCAGCGGCCGCTGGTAGCCAAGACGCTCTCAGTTCAGACGAGTTGCGTTCCGTAGTGAACGAAGCTAGCTCGATGATTCCTAGTAGTCACCAAGAGATGCTATTAAGCATTCTTGATTTAGAGAAAGTGACCGTGGAAGATGTGATGGTACCACGTGCAGAAATCGCCGGTATCGATGTGCAAGATGATGTGAAATCGATGATCAAACAGTTGAGTCAAAGCCAACATACTCGACTGTTACTGTATCGCGGTGAAATTGATGATGCGATTGGTTTTTTGCATGCTCGCGATATCATGCAACTGCTCACCAAGAACAACCAAGAAACCGATAAAGCTGAAATTATTCGTTCGGCACGGGATATCTATTACATCCCTGAGGGGACCCCACTCAACGTGCAATTGCTGAAGTTTCAGCGCGCCAAAGAGCGCATTGGTCTGGTCGTTGACGAATACGGCGATATTCAGGGTTTAGTGACCTTAGAAGATATTCTCGAAGAAATCGTTGGTGACTTTACTACTAGCATCGCACCGGCACCGAGTGAAACGGCGCAACTGCAAGCTGACGGCTCAGTATTGGTAGAAGGTGTGGCCAATATTCGTGATTTAAATAAAGAAATGAATTGGCAGCTGCCTACCGATGGACCAAAAACTGTCAGTGGCCTGATCATTGAGCAGCTGGGCGATATCCCACAATATCCGTTGTGCTTACGCATCAATGGCCACGCCATTGAGATTGTCGAGAGTACTGACAGCTTAGTTAAACGGGTGCGTTTTTTAGCCGAAGAACAGACGCCATAACCAACCACGTTGTAAGTCTTCTTCACAGCCTCGTAGTTGCTCCCCGTAACGCGAGGCCCGCTCAGCGACACGTTTTGAGGTGTTAACTAACCACTGTTTGTTGCGGTAGGTACCGCGTTTATAGCCGCCCCACCCTTCGTGATAATTTAAATACTGAGCGTAGGCATCCCATTTAGATACGCCATTAACTTGGTGGCTTTTATGAATAAACCATCCCATGAAATCAATCGCATCATCAAAATTATCGCGCGAGGACCAGCTGTTTCCCGTTTCGCGTACGTAATCTTCCCAGGTCATTGTTTTTGCTTGTGAATAACCGTAGGCACTACTGACCCGTCCCCAAGGAATCACCCATAACAGATAATCTCGAGGCGGCAAAGCATCGGCTTTGAACGAGCTCTCTTGGTACATGATGGCCATCGGCACTTGGATCGGAACGCCCCACTTGTCGCGCATGTTAGCGGCTGCATCGTACCAATCTCGATTCTCATAAAAGATCTTACATAAATTTTCAGGTTCTTTCGGTGGCGGTGTAGCACACCCACTTAACAGAGTTGCTACTAAAGCCGCCACTACCCCTGCTGCTACCCGTACCTTCATGCCATCTCGTCCGTTTGTGCTTGGGGTGCAGCACTTTGTGCCGCCGACGCAAAGTATTCCGTTAGAAAATCGCTGAAGCTAGTGAGTTCATCTTGCTGTTCAAGTTGCAATTGTGCATCTAGCGAAGCTTCACGCAAGCGCTCAAATTCCGCTTCAGTAAAATATTGTAACGGCCGTTCTAGCAACTGCGCTTTGTAGGCGTGCGCCAAGCGCATCCCAACTTCAATGTTATCTAAACCTTGTTCTAACAACTGCGCCATAAATTGGCCAGACAAGGTGAGTTCAGGGTTCAGTACGGCTCGATATTGATCAGCTACCGTCTTCGTGTAGTCATCCGTTGCATGAGCTTGATCAAATAACTTAGCTAGGCTCTGTAAGTCGGCAAAAATATCTTCTAACCAGTCAGCAATCGGGCGTTCATAATCACCATCAAGCAAAGTTAGGCGCGGGTTACGACCATCCATAACCACCCGATTAAAATTCTTATCCGCCACTACCTGTGCATCCCAATCCATAGTCGGGCTTGGCTTTAACACGCAATACATGAGTAGCATATCTAAAAAACGCATTTGCGCTGCGGTTATACCCACATTACTAAAGGGGTTCACATCCAATGCACGAACTTCAATATATTCAACCCCAGCTCGAGCTAATGCTTGCGTTGGCGTCTCACCAGCACGAGTAACTCGTTTGGGTCGAATCGGTGAATAAAACTCATTTTCGATCTGTAGAATATTGGCATTGAGCTGGCGATAAGTATCTCCATCTTTTACGCCAATTTTGGCAAATGCCGTCGAGGGTGTGGAAATCGCCCGACGCAAACCAGCCACATACTCGTTCAGCGAGTTGTAGGTGATTTTTAAATCCGCTTGTTCTTTATTGGTGTAGCCTAAGTCACTCATTCGTAATGAGGTGCCATAAGGCCGATACACAGTACCTTTGCCAGTTTCACTAAAGTCCATGTTGCCTTCGGTATGGCGCAAAAAAGACTTACAAATGGCAGGTGAGGCACCAAATAGATAAGGGATAACCCAACAGATCCGCTTGTAGTTACGAATCAAACCAAAATATTTCGCAGACACAAAATCACTGGTTAAGGCCACCTGCTCTTGCTCAGCAAGGATCTCCCAGACACTATCGGGTACCGAAAAATTATAATGCACTCCAGCAATAATCTGCATCGCACCGCCGTAACGATGAGTCAAACCTTGTCGATACAAGGTCTTCATTTTGCCGCTATGACTTTGCCCATACTGAGCAATCACAATGTCGCTTTCTTCACCCACAAAACATGGCATACTCAATGGCCAAAGCAGCTCGTCAGCTAAGTGCTGATAGGTAACCGTATGAATATCTTCAAGTTGCTGCAAGGTAATAGCAATATCAGTGCTAACTGGAGTAATAAACTCCATTAAAGTTTCAGCGTAGTCGGTAGTAATGAGTGGATGCGTTAACGCTGCTCCCAAAGCTAATGGATGAGGGCTTGGCGCCAATTTCGCTTGGGTGGTTATGCGCAATGCTTCGCGTTCAACACCACGCTGAATATCGCGTAAGGTTCCGATGTTCTCGGCGGTCGCTAACAGTGCGACGCTAGTGGCAAATTGTGACTGCAAAATAATTCCCTGCCTTGCTTAAACGAGCAAAGTTAAAGCCAACGATGTGTGCGCACGAAACCTGCAGAAAAGCATGCAACGGCAGTTGGGTTTAATTTTGCTCATAAGGTTGAACGACATCCCGAAATACTAAAGCTTTATCGCTCGTTAGTCTATGAAAGTATAGCAACTACCACCATTGGCACAGTGCCTAACTCGTGGCATCATACCAAGACTAGTAGCGCATACGGTGAACCTACCATGACAACTTTGAATTGGCTAAAGCGGCTGGGGCGCAAAGTAACTGCGGCATCTCATACGCAGCAAGACGCCGAACGGATTGCTATTAAAGAGCAAGAACTTGAAGCAGCGGCAGCAGCCAACCAAGCCAAGAGTGAATTCCTAGCTAATGTCAGCCATGAAATACGCACGCCTATCAATGCCATCTTGGGGATGACCCAGCTCTGCTTAAAAACTGACTTACACGACCAACAACGCGGCTATTTGCGCTCTATTGAAAACTCGTCAAAGACCTTGCTGGGCATTGTTAATGACATGCTCGACTTTGCTAAAATAGAGGCCGGCAAACTCAGTATTGAACATATCCCCTTCGATTTAGAAGAAGTACTCAGTAACTTAGCGGATATGTTTGCCTATCGCGCTTACGATAAAAATCTAGAGTTTATTATTAACCTCCCCACCAACATTCCTAAGCGTTTGATTGGTGACCCACTGCGGCTTAATCAGGTGCTAGTTAACTTGGTGAGTAACGCCATCAAATTCACCGAGCACGGTGAAATTGTCGTAGCTGTAACCCTGCTTGACCGCAGCGATCAGGATGTCTACCTACGTATTTCAGTCACTGATACTGGGATTGGGATGAACGAAGCGCAACGCGCTCAGTTATTTAATGCTTTTACCCAAGCTGACACTTCGACGACTCGCCAATATGGTGGTACTGGTTTGGGCTTGGCAATCAGCCAGCGCATTGTAAAACTGATGAATAACCACGGCTTAGGGGTATTGAGTAGTGTCGGTCAGGGCTCAACTTTCTTTTTGGAATTGAGTCTGCCCACGCAAACTGAGTTTAATCAAAACGGTCATGAATCTTTGCAAGCTCGATTACAGGGCAAACGGGTTCTGGCCATTGAGGATAATTTAACCACCCGCGAAATGCTCACGGAGCTATTACGCAGTTATGCGGTGGCAGTAACCACCTGTAGAAGTGCGGAAGAAGCCTTGCAGTGGCTCGAACAAGAAGACTTTGATGCCGTTATTGTCGATTGGCAGTTGCCAGGTATGGACGGTTTAAGCTTCTGTCAGAACGTGTTGCGCCAACCAGAACAAGCACCTCGCTTAATTCTTGCTACCAGCTATCATGCTCAAGACATGATAGCTCAAGCGAAACAGCTTGGCGTGGCTGAGTACATTGTTAAACCTTACACCAGTTCAGCACTGCTGCGAGTGTTATGTTCGGCATTAGCACTTACAACGGAAACCACCATGCAGCCTCACCAAGGGGTACCATGTGATCTCTGCAATGCACCTGTGTTACTGGTAGAAGATAACGATATTAATCAGATTATTGCCAAAGAAATGCTGACTCATGCCGGCTTAGTCGTAGACTTAGCAAGAAATGGCCAAGAGGCTGTTGCTAAGGTAGCCGAAAAGCAATATGCCTTGGTATTTATGGACATACAAATGCCAATTATGGATGGCTTAACCGCCGCCGAAAAAATTCGCGCATTGTATTCCTACCAGCAGCTGCCTATTATAGCCATGACTGCCAATACCAGTAGCGAGGACATTGAACGCTCATTAGCCGCTGGTATGCAGGACCACATTAGCAAACCTATCGATGAGCAACGATTATTACAAGCCATTAATAAGTGGTGTGTACGCGGTGATTATGCAGCTCAATCAGCTCAGCCCACAACAACGCCTACTGCGGTAAGCAACAACAGCCGTCAACGTTATCCCAATCACCGAGATATCGACTTTGCTAGCGCGCTAGACCGCCTCGGACATAATATTCCGCTTTATCAAAGTTTAGTGGAGCGGTTAACTGAGGAATACCAACAAGCACCGCAAAAAATTGTCGAGTTTTTAAGTAAAGGGCAACATGATCAAGCTCGACGCTTTTTTCACTCACTTAAAGGTGCTGCAGCGAACTTAGGTTTAACCAGAATTCATTTGGTGGCAAAACAACTAGAAGAAAGTATGGCGCAAGGTGCTATTGACCAAGTTGCTGACCAAATCGTGAAACTTGATCCCCTGCTTGAACAAGCACAACAGGCTGCTAGCGACTTAGCTTTGTGGCATCAACACCAGCAACAAAATGGAGACACGCCATGATCCGCCTCTTATTTTTAATTCCGTTGGTGCTGAGCATCGCTTGGTTTATCTACTTACGGGTTAATGGCTGGACCTTCAAGCAAGGTCTGCGAGGCTTTATTTATATTGCGATAGTTAGCGGTTTTATTGCGCTTTTCTATAGCTTAATGCTGTGGCTAACCGGTCGATAAAAATGAATCCAGCTCACAGAGTTCGGTGAAACGTGACTCTTATGAGCTGGAAGCTATCAGTTAACGTTAGTTACCTATTATCCAATCGGCTCATTAACCGACTAATGCTAGCAAAATGCCAGCTGCTACCGCTGAGCCTAACACCCCTGCGACGTTTGGACCCATCGCATGCATTAACAAAAAGTTCTGAGGATTAGCCTCTAGCCCTACTTTGTTAACCACCCGAGCGGCCATTGGCACCGCAGATACACCGGCTGCACCAATGAGTGGATTAATCGGAGTTTTACTAAACTTCGCCAGCACTTTGGCCATCAATACTCCTGACGCCGTACCTACGGCAAAGGCGACTGCACCTAGCACCAAAATACCTAGGGTTTGCACTGACAAGAATTCTTCGGCTGATAACTTGGAACCGACCGCCAAGCCTAAGAAAATAGTGACAATATTGATCAGTTCATTCTGCGCCGTTTTACTTAAGCGTTCCACCACTCCGGCCTCTCGCATTAAGTTACCCAAGCAAAACATTCCTACCAGTGGCGTGGCCGTTGGCAAAAATAGCAAGGTTAAAAGTAACACTGCAAGGGGGAATAAAATCTTCTCGCGGCGGGCTATCGGCCGTAATTGCTCCATTTGAATCTTACGTTCAGCTTCCGTCGTAAACAACTTCATGATTGGCGGCTGAATGATGGGTACTAACGCCATGTAGGAATAGGCAGCCACGGCAATAGCCCCCAGTAAGTCTGGGCTCAACCGTGAAGCAAGGAAAATAGCGGTAGGTCCATCAGCACCACCAATGATGGCGATAGCTGAGGCATCCGCTAAACTAAAGTTGAAGCCAGGAATGAAGTTTAAGCCAATAGCACCCAGCAAGGTTGCAAAAATACCAAACTGAGCCGCTGCACCAAGCAACAACGTCCGTGGATTAGCAAGTAAGGGCCCAAAATCCGTCATCGCCCCCACGCCCATAAAAATCAACAGCGGGAACACGCCCGTTTCTATACCAACGTAATAGACGTAGTAAAGTAAGCCACCTGGCTCATTAAAGCCGGCCTGTGGGATGTTGGCTAGAATAGCTCCAAAACCAATAGGGAGCAGCAACAAGGGCTCAAACTTTTTACTAATGGCAAGATAAAGCAACAAGGCACCAACCGCCATCATCGCCGCTTGTCCCCAAGTAAAGGCTGAGATTGCCGTGCTATCCCAGAGAACTAATAAGCGCTCCATGCTGTTACCTCAAGGTTACCAGAACATCACCAACACTCACGCTATCACCTTCTTTCATCAGAATATCGGCGACGGTTCCGGCTTGGTGGGCTTTAATGTCCGTTTCCATTTTCATCGCTTCAAGAATGATAACAACATCACCTTCAGCTACTTGTTGACCTGGCTTGACCAGCAGCTTAAACAGGTTACCAGCCAAGGGCGCCTTGATTTCTGCCGTAGCGCTATCTGCTGCGGCAGCAGGTGCCGTTGTTGCGGTTGATTCAGCAGCGGTAGCTGAGGTAATAGTGCCGGAAGGCGCCACCTCTACTTTGAAGCGCTTGCCATCGACTGTGACATCGTAACTAGCTGCCTCGCCAGTACTACTTCCACTTGGTTTATTATTCGCAACCGCCGGCGCTGACGGCTCCTGTGCTTGCAATTGCGGAGCCGGTTCGAACGCATCTGGATTGCCGCGATTTTGCAAAAACTTAAGACCAATTTGCGGGAACAACGCATAAGTAAGCACATCGTCGATCACCGCATCAGCCAGTTTAATGTCTTTTTCTTGTGCAAGCTGGTTAAGCTCATCTGCTAAGCTATCCAATTCGTTATCAAGCAAATCAGCTGGGCGGCAAGTAATAGGCTCTTTACCTTGCAGCACTTGTGCTTGCAGCTCTTTATTTACTGGGGCTGCGGTTGCACCATATTCACCCGTCAAAACACCCTTCGTTTCTTTGGATATCGACTTATAACGCTCACCACTAAGCACGTTAAGCACAGCTTGGGTGCCGACAATCTGCGACGTTGGTGTCACTAATGGGATAAACCCAAGATCTTCACGTACTTTCGGGATCTCCGCCAATACCTGATCAAATTTATCTAAGGCGCCCTGCTCTTTTAGTTGGCTCTCCATGTTTGTTAACATGCCACCTGGTACCTGAGCTAACAAAATACGCGCATCAACGCCCTTTAATGAGCCTTCAAACTGGGCATACTTTTTACGCACATCACGAAAATAACTGGCGATTTCTTCAAGCTTTTCCAAAGCTAAACCGGTATCACGGTCGGTCCCTTCAGTCATAGCAACAATGGTTTCGGTGGCTGAATGGCCATAAGTCATGCTCATTGACGAAATGGCGGTATCTAACATATCAATGCCCGCATCAATGGCTTTCTGATAGGTGGCTGTGCTTAAACCGGTCGTGGCGTGGCACTGCATGGCGATAGGGATATCTACGGCTTGTTTTAACGCACTAATGAGCTCAAATGCTGGCTCCGGACGCAATAACCCTGCCATATCCTTAATACAAATAGAATCACAGCCTAAATCAGCCATTTGTTGCGCCATCGTCACCCAAGTATCTAAGGTATGCACCGGGCTCACGGTATAAGAAAGCGTACCTTGGGCATGTCCTTCAACAGCTTTTGTAGCTTTAATGGCTGCCTCTAGATTACGCACGTCATTCATAGCATCAAAAATACGAAACACATCAACGCCATTCTCTTTGGCTCGCTCGACAAAGCGCTTTACCACATCATCGGCATAATGACGGTAACCTAATAAGTTCTGGCCACGCAAAAGCATCTGCTGTGGCGTTTTCGGCATGGCTTTTTTCAATTCGCGAATCCGCTCCCACGGGTCTTCGCCCAGGTAACGAATGCAGGCGTCAAAGGTTGCACCGCCCCAAGATTCCATTGACCAATAGCCCATATTATCAAGCTTCTCTGCTATCGGTAGCATGTCATCTAATCGCATTCTAGTTGCTAACAGCGACTGATGAGCATCACGTAAAACTAGCTCGGTTAACTGCAACGGTTTTTTCATCCGAGGGGTCCTCTTATTCTTTTATTAGTGATTGCGACGGTACTGATGCACTGCTGCTGCAATCGCAGCATATTCAGCAGCGTTCGGCGCAGAGGTGGCGGGGGTATTGCTGGTGGTCGTTACTTCCGGCGCATCGGCCAGTTTACGTAACACCGCCATAGCACCTATTAATAGGCTCAGAAACGCAAATACTGTGACCATACCGGTCACCATGATCATTAAAGCGTCAGTAAAGAGCTCTCCCATGACTTACCTCTTTTGTTAAAAAGATATCAACATCCTAACTGAAAAGCAGAATAACACAAAGTAGTTCATTACGAGACTTATCACGGGCTATACGAGTCATAAGCGGGAGTTATAGGTTTTTAAGCAACAGATTCGCAGGGTTAGGTTTGAATTTATGGATAGATGAGTGCGATGTTTGCGTACTGGAGATTTATTTGGATAACTTTGGAATAATTTGGGGATAATTTGGGGATAATTCTGGAATAACTAAGGAGGAGATGAAGTGGCGCACTCGGGAGGACTTGAACCTCCAACCGCTCGGTTCGTAGCCGAGTACTCTATCCAATTGAGCTACGAGTGCACATTCATATTGATAAGACGATTTGCATTTTGCTGTTGAAACAATGGCGCACTCGGGAGGACTTGAACCTCCAACCGCTCGGTTCGTAGCCGAGTACTCTATCCAATTGAGCTACGAGTGCACATTCATATTGATAAGACGATTTGCATTTTGCTGTTGAAACAATGGCGCACTCGGGAGGACTTGAACCTCCAACCGCTCGGTTCGTAGCCGAGTACTCTATCCAATTGAGCTACGAGTGCACATTCATATTGATAAGACGATTTGCATTTTGCTGTTGAAACAATGGCGCACTCGGGAGGACTTGAACCTCCAACCGCTCGGTTCGTAGCCGAGTACTCTATCCAATTGAGCTACGAGTGCGTTGGTTTGTTTCACAAAATGGCGGTGAGGGAGGGATTCGAACCCTCGATAGAGCTACAAACCCTATACTCCCTTAGCAGGGGAGCGCCTTCAGCCTCTCGGCCACCTCACCGCTTGTCTTGTGGCGATGAATGATAGCGACCTTGAAAAATATGTCAAACAGTTTTTTCTATTTCAGCGTTCGTTTGTGGGATTTTTAGGCATCTCGACTAAATTTTCCACACAACCGCTAATTTAGAGTGTTTTGCTAGCAATCGCACAATCAAAAAAGCTGACCCGTGGGCCAGCTTTCAGACATTACTCTATTAAGGCTCTTCAGACTTGTCGCCGTCTTGATGTTCTGCCTGAATTCGATTGTATATTTCTTCGCGATGTACTGAGACATCTTTAGGTGCATTGACGCCAATACGAACTTGGTTACCTTTCACACCAAGTACCGTAACAGTGACATCGTCACCTATCATTAACGTCTCACCCACTCTGCGGGTTAAGATTAACATGTGCCCACTCCTTCCCTACATCCAATTTCCAGACGGCTTGGCATCACACCTCACCGCAGTTTCAGCCTTTCTTAAAGTCGTATCAAATATATCACAAACGTTATAATAGTCACGCACCCTGTGCGTTTTTGTGCAGTTGGATATAAACCGATGTTCTTTATTCTAACAGGCTTTATCTATTTGCACACCCGCACAGGGATGTTTCCGAACATTTTCACGCGACCATCTATCGCAATAATTCAGTAATCTTCTCTTTAGCCGCGGCTAACGCAGCTGGGATCTGTTCTGGATGTTGTCCACCAGCTTGCGCCATATCTGGACGACCACCCCCTTTGCCACCAACCGCTTGTGCTGCAATGTTAACCACATCGCCAGCTTTCACTCGTTGGGTCAAATCTGACGTGACACCTACGATTAAACTTACTTTATCGTCGGTGGCGAGGGCTAATACCACCACACCACTTTGCAGCTGATTTTTCAAATCATCAACCATACTGCGTAATGCCTTAGATTCTACGTTATGTACTTGCGCCACGATCACTTTAACATCGTTTATTTTTTCGGCACCAGCCACTAAATCAGAACCAGCATGAGCTGCTAGCTGTTGCTGCAGTTCAGTTATGGTCTTCTCCAAGCCTTTGCTGCGCTCTTGCTGTTGGGTGATACGTTCAACCAAGTGCGTCCAATCCGTTTTGAACAGTCCAGCAGCCGCTCGTAGCTGTTGTTGTTGTTGCAAGGTGTATTGGCTTGCAGCCATACCAGTAACGGCTTCTATCCGGCGAACACCCGAAGCTATACCTGCTTCACTAACAATACGCAATGAACCAATATCACCAGTTCTTTCCACGTGGGTACCGCCGCACAATTCCATCGAAAAATCGCCCATACGAACTACGCGCACTTGATCATCGTATTTTTCGCCAAACAAAGCCATGGCGCCAGCAGCTTTAGCAGCATCAATTGACATCAACTCAGCTTGCAGTGCGTGATTACTAACTATCTCTTCGTTAACTTGGCGCTCAATAGCATCTAATTGAGCTGCGGTTACTGGTTCGAAGTGAGAAAAGTCAAAGCGCAAACGCTCAGCAGTAACCAAAGAACCTTTTTGCGTCACATGCTCACCAAGTAGATTACGTAGCGCTGCATGCAATAAGTGGGTTGCTGAGTGGTTTCGTTTTATCGCAGCACGGCGCTCAGCATCAATATGGGCTTGTACCGAGTCACCAAGGTTGATGGCAGCTGTGGTGTGACCATGATGAGCAATTGCTTTGCCGATATATTGCGTATCGGTAACAATAAATTCGCCACCATTAACGATGAGCTTACCAGTATCGCCAATCTGGCCTCCGCTTTCGGCATAAAATGGTGTTGCCGAAAGTACCACAATACCCCGTTGCTCGGCGGCTAAATGTTCTACTTGCTCACCATCAGCGAACAACTCAACCACCTGTGCGCTACCAGCAACCTGATCGTATCCTGTAAATTCACTGCGCTGCGCGGATTTTAAACGCTCGTTATAATCCATACCAAAATTAGACGCTTGCTGAGCACGCTGACGTTGTTCGTCCATCGCTTTGGCAAAACCTGCCTCGTCTACCGTCAGCCCTTTTTCGCGCGCCATATCAGCGGTCAAATCCATCGGGAAGCCATAGGTGTCATACAGTTTAAACACCAAATCTCCTGGCAACACCGAGCCTTCTAACTCGGCTAAGGCATCGTTTAAAATGGTTAAACCACGCTCAAGTGTTTTACCGAACTGTTCTTCTTCGCGCTTCAGTGCCTGTTCAATCACACTTTGCTTATCAACCAACTCGGGATAAGCCTGGCCCATTTGCGTCACCAACTCGGCGACCAAACGGTAGAAAAATGGCCCTTTGGCACCTAGCATATTGCCATGACGAACTGCTCGCCGAATGATCCGGCGCAATACATAGCCACGACCTTCGTTAGACGGCTGCACCCCATCGGCAATCAAGAAGCTACATGACCGAATATGATCCGCAATAACGCGCAGCGACTTGCTGGTTAGATCTTCCGTACCGATAACTTTTGCCGCTGCTGCAATTAACGCCTGAAATAGATCAATGTCGTAGTTACTGTGAACATGCTGCAATACGGCGGCAATACGCTCTAATCCCATCCCCGTATCCACCGACGGCTTCGGCAATGGCAGCAAGGTGCCATCCGCTTGACGGTTATATTGCATGAATACTAGGTTCCAGATTTCGATATAACGATCACCGTCTTCTTCTGGTGTGCCTGGTGGGCCACCCCACACCTCAGCACCATGGTCGTAGAAAATTTCAGAGCAAGGACCACAGGGTCCCGTATCACCCATGGCCCAGAAGTTATCTTTGGCACCAATGCGCGAAATACGATCTGTAGGCACGCCAATTTCTTTGGCCCAGATGTCGTAAGCCTCATCATCTTCAGTAAAGACGGTCACCCATAATTTCTCTTTTGGCAGTTGCAATACACCGGTCAAAAATTCCCATGCGTATTGAATAGCTTCGCGTTTGAAGTAATCACCAAAGCTGAAATTACCTAACATTTCAAAGAAAGTATGGTGGCGTGCAGTATAGCCAACATTTTCTAGGTCGTTGTGCTTTCCACCGGCGCGCAAACAACGTTGCGATGAGGTCGCTCTAACGTAATCTCGTTGCTCATCACCTAAAAACACATCTTTGAATGGCACCATTCCAGCATTGGTAAATAGCAACGTGGGATCGTTGCCAGGAATCAATGACGCCGAGGCGACTCGCTGATGACCTTTACTGGCAAAATAAGCAAGGAACGCTTCACGGATATCGGCACTGGTCATACTCATTGACTACTTCCTACGAGAAATTGGGTGTAAATGAATTAAAAGTTAGCGCAAAATCCTATCACGATTCATAGGGTACGCCTAGTCTGCCGCAGCGTCTGATTGACGTTGCAGAGCAATTTTTATGCTATCAAAAGAAAAACCCCGTTGTAACAAATGGCGAATCATTTTATCGCGTTGTTTTTGGTCCACCGGAGGCTGCTCACCAAATTTCTTGATGAGCCGCTGATAGCATTGCTGATGCCAGTCTGGCTGGTGCGCCAGCAATACTTGTTGTAACAGCGCTTCACTAATCCCTTTTTGTTGGGCTTGCGCCTGTATTTTTCGCACCCCATCGCCTTTTTCTAAGCATTGCTTAACCCAGCTTTCGGTAAACCTTTGATCACTTTGCCAGCCCAATTGCTGGGCTTTAGCAAGCGCTGCTTCTAATGGTTGCTGGGTAAAGCCTCGCTGCCGTAGTTTTTGCTTCAGCTCTAAGGCACTGTGTTCGCGACGGGCTAACAGTCGCAGCAGTACCTCTTCGGCCTGCTGTTGGTTAAGTTCTTGAGCGGTCTTTTTAGTATCAGTCATAAAAATTCAACTTTTAGCCTTAGTTGCGGTCCAACCATTTAATCAACCACACAATGGTAGCAAATAACTATCAAGGAATAAGCTATGTCACGGATTTCTAACTTAACTAAAGTTTCTCTCTTGCTGCTCGGCAGTACTTTTCTGTTGGGCTGCCAGCCCGCTTCTAACGCACCTTCAGCGCCGGCACGTACGATCCAAGTAAGCGGTGATGCTAGCTTAGTTGAAGTGCCTGACCGCATGCAATTTACGCTTTCTATTGGTCAAGAGGGACAACAACTGGTTCAGCTGAAGCAAACCGTAGACACTATCACCGCTGCGCTTTTACAACAATTAGAGCAACTCAATATTGCGAAGCAAGACATCAGTTCTTACCGACTCTTTACCCAACCTATGTATCACTATGACAACAACAAACGCGAGCTTAGCGGTTATCTTGTGTCACGTGAAATGAACATAGTGCTCCGTAATCCAGATCACTACGATAGTATTGTTGAATTTGCCCTCGCCCAAGGCGTGACCGATGTTGGCATGCCTAGGTATGATTTTAGCGATGCGCGGGCGCGGTATGATGAGGCCTTAGCAGCTGCCATTTCAGTGGCGAAACAAAAAGCAGAACTGATGGCGTCAGCGGCTGGCGCAGAGCTGGGCGAAGTGGTGCAAATTAGCGAGCATAGTCAAGCACCGAGAGCGGTCAAAACGCAAGCGGTTGAGGCCTTTAGAAGTAGAGCCATGGCCGATGTCAGCCTACCAGGCACCACTCAAATTGAAGCTCGAGTAAGCGTGAGTTTTGCATTACGCTAACGGGCGCCGCTATCTATTTCAGCCAACCTATAGCGGTCACTTAAGTTGGAATGGTGGCCGTCATGCAATGTAAACCACCTCCTGCTTTGATAAATTCGTCGGCAGCGGCTGCCAGTACCGGTCGTTTACCAGCCCACTGCTGCATGATCTGTAGCGCCTCAGCATCGCTGGGTAAGCCAAACTGTGGCACTAACATACACTGCGTCAGATTAACTAAATTAACATAGCTGGCTAATAACGGAGTTGTGCCCCGAACTTTGACACCAGGTTGGCGCCTGATACTGGCAAATTCATCTGGCTCTGGGACAATCGCAGCAGGTTGCGGTAACACCAGAATATGATATGGCTCGCCGCAGACATTGGTTAATTGTCTTAATTGCTCTAACTGTGCAGCGTAATGCTGATACCACGGGCTTGAAGGCTGCGGTAAGCTGGTGACAAGGGTGTCAGGAGCGATAAATTGCGCATGATTATCGACATGGCCGCCAGTCTCATCCAGCGGATTAGCCCAGCGCATCCATACAATTTGCTGAAGCTGTAACTGCTGCTTTAAATAGGCTTCTATTGCCACGAGTGTCCATTGCGGATTGTTACGCTGCACGCTGGCTTGATGTACGATTGCGGTGCCGGCACCATCCGTTGTGATCGCGCCACCTTCTAGTACCAGATCATGAGCGATAAAACGTTGGCACAAGCGCCGTGCCAGTTGTTTAGCGAAAGCTTGGTCTTGCTGAAAATCAGGGTACAGCCCATGCCAAGCGGTAAACTGAAAACCGTGGGCAAACAATTGCTCGGAACCGCCCCACTGCGGTGCGGTATAAAGCGGTGTGATATCTCGTGCCCAAGCATCGTCATAATTCAGCGCTAGCAACTCGACCGTTGCCGGCAGTTGGGTGCGAGCATACTCCAATTGGGTAGGATGGCAACCCACGAAAATATTGCAATAGGGAGCTGCTAATTGCACTAATTGCCGCAATTGTTGCTGGGCAGGTCGCCCTTGTAAACGCCATACATCATCACGATAAGGCCACAGCAACAACAGCGTCTGTTGTTGCTGCCAATCAGCTAATAACCCCATCCTTATTGGTTACGAGCTTTGCCGGATTGCTTAGTTTGTTGATGCTGAGTACCTTGCCGTGAACTAGGTTTGCCGGTAGCTTTACCAGTGCCTTTGCCCCGTACTTTACTAGGCCGATTGCTAGAGCGGCCACCAGCTCGCTCTTGCTGCTGCTCATTGAAAGCATCTTTTCTGCTTTCTTGACGGCGTGGCTTACCTTTTGGCTTAGCGGCAGCAGTCGGCTGTTTCGGCTCAGCTGTTTTCGAGCCAGAGCTACCTTTACGGTTCTGCTCCAGCTTTTGTGCCTGCATTCGACGAGCGCGTGAATAGCGCTTCTGCCGTGTTTCTTGCTGACGCGGATCAACAAAGCTACGCGTTTCAGCAGGTAATCCTACCAGTTCACGTAAGTAGTTAATTTGCGTTAAGGATAACTCGCCCCAGCCGCTTTGTGGCAAGCCTTGTTCGAGTTTGATATTACCGTAGCGCACACGCATGAGGCGGCTTACTTGCACCCCTTGTGATTCCCATAAACGCCGTACCTCACGGTTGCGGCCTTCAGTTAACATCACGCGGAACCACTGGTTCATGCCTTCACCACCGCCACGTTTAATCTCTTTAAAAGCTGCCGGCCCGTCTTCTAGTTGTACGCCTTTTTTGAGTTTGCGCAACATTGCATCATCAACGTCACCAAACACTCGCACGGCATATTCACGCTCAATTTCATGGCCTGGATGCATCAACCGGTTGGCCAGCTCACCATCGGTAGTAAAGAGCAATAGCCCCGAAGTATTAACATCCAAACGACCAACCGCAACCCAGCGTGCGCCCTGCATTCTTGGAAGTTTATCGTAAACGGTAGGACGCCCTTCAGGATCACGTCGGGTACAAAGCTCGCCTTCGGGTTTGTGATACATCAACACGCGGCAAATGACATCTTCTGGCGGCTTAATTGTCACTTCATGGCCGTCAATACGAACTTTAGCGTCCGCATCAACACGTTCGCCAAGCGTGGCAACTTCACCATTAATACTGACTCGGCCTGCTGCAATTTTCGCTTCTAATTCGCGACGCGAACCATGGCCTGATCGGGCGAGAACTTTTTGTAACTTTTCACTCATTAGCATTTACTCTATATCTGTCGCTGTCTCAGCGGGTATCTGAGCTGCTTGCGCGCTATTCCTGAGCGGCGCCGGAGCGTCGGGAATAGCCGGTAATTCGGATAAATCCTGTAAACTAAAATAGTCCAGAAATTCGCTTGTAGTGGCATAAAGCTGGGGCCGCCCGGGTACTTCTCGATGCCCGACTACCTTAACCCAACCGCGTTCTTGCAAGGTTTTCATGATTTGCGAACTCACACTAACCCCGCGGATTTCTTCAATATCGCCGCGTGTAATGGGTTGTCGGTAGGCAATCAGTGCTAAGGTTTCTAGTAAAGCTTGCGAGTACCGCGGCGGCTTTTCTTGCCACAAACGGCTTATTATACCACCCAATTCGGTGCGCGTCTGAAATCTATAACCAGATGCAACTTGTTGCAGTTGCACACCTCGCTCGGCATAGTCTTGTCGTAATTCGTCCAATACCGCAAGCAACTGTTTTTTAGACACTTGTTCAGGAGCAAAGTAAGCTAACAACTGCTGTTCAGACAGCGGTTGCTCGGTAACAAACAAGAGTGCTTCCAAAGCTTGCTTAAGCTGTCTCAATTGCATCGGCAGTTACTCGTTGCGATAGATAGATGTCGCTGAAGGGTTCCACTTGGACCACCTCAATCAAGGCTTCTTTAACTAATTCTAAGGTAGCTAAGAAACTAACCACTACCCCCTGTCGGCCCTCAGCAGCAGTAAAAACCTCTTGCAGTCGAATGCGAGGCTTAGTCTGTAAGAGATCAAGAATTCGGCTCATGCGTTCGCGCGTTGATAACTTTTCTCGTTCTACTTGATGGTGATGCTGTAATTGTGCCGTTGCCAATGCTTGACTAAAGGCCAGTGCCAATTCAGCCAAGCTGACGTTAGGTTCTGGTAATTCAAGCTGGTCTCGTACGTCCGTAGCTAATTGTATCGGTGAAAAATCGCGCCCTGCCTGTGGTAATTGCTCAAGCTGCGCAGCTCCCTGTCTAATAGCTTCGTATTCTTGGAGGCGCCGCACCAATTCCGCTCGTGGGTCGATCTCGTCATCGTCATCAGCAACCGGCTTAGGTAGCAACATCCGGCTTTTAATCTCGGCCAAGATTGCTGCCATCACGAGATAATCTGCTGCTAACTCTAACTTCAGCTCTTTCATCATGGCCACATATTCCATGTATTGCTGAGTTATGGGGAGGATAGGCAGTTCGACAATATCTAATTGCTGCCGCCGAATTAAATACAAAAGCAGGTCCATCGGCCCAGAAAAACTCTCGAGGATAAGCTCTAGTGCCTCTGGCGGAATATAAAGATCTTCCGGTTTTTCAATAACGGGTTCACCACGAACAAAACCCAACGGGAGTGATTGCTGCTCAGCCGGCATCATGACACCTACTAATCTGCAAAGGGCGTGATATCACCTGCACCAACCCGGCTTACCTTAACTTCATCGTCGGCCATATCAATCACGGTTGTTGGCTCTTCACCACGATGTCCACCATCTATGATCACATCCACCTGACGCTCAAGTCGTTCACGAATTTCGTAGGGATCCGACTCGGCAAATTCATTCTGCCCCAAGACTAAACTCGTCGACATGATTGGTTCGCCCATGGCTTCCAATAAAGCCATCGTGATAGGGTCATCGGACACTCGAATACCAATCGTTTTACGCTTAGGATTAAGTAAGCGCCTTGACACTTCTTTGGTGCCCTTAAGAATAAAGGTGTAGCGCCCTGGAGTATTATTCTTGAGTAACCTAAAGGCGGTATTATCAACTCTTGCGTAAGTTGATAACTCCGATAAATCACGGCACATGAGGGTGAAATTATGCTCTTTATCGATATCACGAATTTGACAGATACGTTCCATCGCATTTTTATCACCGATACGGCAGCCAATCGCATAACCCGAGTCGGTGGGATAAACGGCTACCCCACCGCGCATAATAATCTGTACAGCCTGCTGTATCAGCCGCGCTTGCGGATTTTCTGAATGAATACTGAAATACTGGCTCATATCACTTCAACTTATTACGAGGGTTTAAATTAACTTACTGCCATGTATTCCATATTGGCACACAGTGTGCTGGTAGACAAAGATTTTTGCCTAACTCACGCCACCTACCTGGATTATGGAAATCTGAACCAGCCGACGCCAGCAAGCCGATTTCGCTAGCAAAGGTTGCCAACGCTTCTCGGTGTCCAGGGCTTTGTGCGCCTATGGCTACTTCTAAGGCATCGAGATTATCTGCCTTGGCGTCTTGCAATAACCGCCGCAACCACTTGTTACTTAACTGATAAGCGTGAGGATGCGCCAATACAGTGGATCCCCCTGCTGCTTTTATCGTCGCAATCGCAGTGGCTAAATCAACCCACTCAGCTGCAACATAGGCTTGTTGTCCTTTGCCTAAATAACGCCGAAATGCGGCTTCAAAGCTACTAACCCAGCCACCTTCGAGCAAAGCCTCAGCCAAATGCTTGCGCGTTGGCATGGTCAGTTGTTCTGCTAGGGGCGGCTCAATTGCAATACCTGCTTTGGCAAGCTTAGCCACCATACCGGCGTAACGGTCGCGCCTGACCTGCTGCTGCTGCGCTAGCAATTGACGTAACTTATCGTCTTCGGCATCAAAATTCACCCCGACCAAATGAATTTCATGTTGCTGCCAACGGCAGGTTAATTCAACGCCGTTCACCAACGTCAGTGGCAACTGCTGTTGCGTTATTGCCGCACGCGCTGCGGGCAGAGCATCAATGGTATCGTGATCAGTAATCGCCAAATGGGTCACACCATAGTGATGAGCCCGCGCCACGAGATCCGCAGGAGTTAAGCCGCCATCAGAATAATTACTATGACAATGCAGATCGTAACAAAGGGTCATATCTTAGCAGCCAATTCAGCCCCTTGACGAATGGCTCGTTTGGCATCGAGTTCAGCTGCGACATCGGCCCCACCAATTAAATGTACTTGCATCCCCGCTTGCTCTAATTGCTGCTGCAGTTCTCGCTGAGGTACTTGCCCGGCACAAATAACAATGTGGTCAACCTCAAGTAGTTGGCTTTGCCCATCTTGCTCGATCCATAAACCTTCGTCCGTGACTTTTTGATAGGTCACTCCAGCTAGCATTTTAACGCCTTTTTTATTGAGCGTAGCACGATGCACCCAGCCAGAGGTTTTACCTAAGCCAGCGCCAACTTTACTGGTTTTACGTTGCAGTAAATACACCTCACGTTCACTTGTCTCGGCTTTGGGTGCGGCTAGAGCACCCCGCTGTTGATAGCTATCATCAACGCCCCAAATCGCAGACCATTCTTTAATATCAAGCGATGGCGATGTTGCCGTCGTTAAATACTCGGCCACATCAAAGCCAATCCCTCCAGCACCGATAAGGGCCACACGTTTGCCCACTGGTTTATGATCACGCAACACATCCAAGTAACCCAAGACCTTAGGCGAATCACTACCACTTATTGCTACTTCACGAGGTACTACCCCCGTTGCCAAAACCACTTCGGTGAACCCTTGTTGCTGTAAACTGTCGGCAGTTTGTCGCTGGCCCAAATGCACGTTTACTCCAGCTGTTTGCAAGCGCTGCTTAAAATACCGCAAGGTTTCATAAAACTCTTCCTTACCAGGAATTTGTTTAGCGTAGTTAAACTGCCCACCAATGTCGTCACTACCATCAAATAGGTGCACCTCATGACCTCGTTCCGCAGCGCGACAGGCGAACTCTAGTCCGGCTGGGCCTGCACCTACCACCGCAAGTTTTTTCGGCTGTAGCACCGGCTTAAAGACCAACTCGGTTTCATAACATGCTTGTGGGTTAACTAAACAACTGGCTCGTTTATTCTCAAACACATGATCTAAACAGGCTTGGTTACAGGCAATACAAGTATTGATGTGTTGAGCTTGGTTCGCTGCTGCCTTGTTCACAAAATAGGGGTCAGCCAGCAGTGGCCGAGCCATAGACACCATATCCGCTTCATCATTAGCCAAGATTTGTTCGGCTATTTCGGGCGTATTAATTCGGTTCACAGCAACCACTGGAACCGATAGGTGTTTGCGTACCCGCGCGGTTATCCAACTAAATGCAGCGCGTGGTACCGACGTCACAATGGTAGGAACCCTTGCCTCATGCCAACCAATACCGCTATTAATAATATTCACGCCGGCTTGTTCTACCCGTTTACCTAACTCAACCACTTCATCGAACTGATTACCATCTGGCACTAGGTCTAACATGGACAATCGATAAATAATGATAAATTCAGGACCTACCGCAGCACGAATAGCCTTAATAATTTCTACCGGGAAACGCGCTCTGTTATCAAATTCGCCACCCCACTTATCGTTACGCTGATTAGTGCGCGGACAAATAAACTGATTGATTAGATAGCCCTCAGAGCCCATCACCTCAACCCCATCATAACCAGCTTTCTGTGCCAGTTTAGCGGCCCGTGCAAAATGCTTGATGGTGGTTTGGATTTGCCGCTCTGTCATCGCTTTCGGAGTAAACGGCGTGATCGGTGCTTTGAGTTTACTCGGAGCTACTGAAAAAGGATGATAGGCATAGCGACCTGTATGCAAAATTTGCATACAGATCTTGCCATCATGTTGATGTACAGCCGTCGTGATTTTTCGATGCTTGGCCACTTGCCAAGGCCGACTCAGCTCGCTCCCAAAAGGGCTGATACGACCACGGAAATTCGGACTAATACCGCCAGTAACTATTAACCCAACGCCACCCTTAGCTCGTTCAGCATAAAACGCCGCTAGTTTTTCAAATCCATTTTTTTCTTCTTCAAGGCCAGTATGCATAGACCCCATTAAAATGCGATTTTTAATCTGAGTAAAACCTAAGTCTAACGGCTGAAATAAATGCGTGTATGGCGACGTCACGTTAACCCCTAATTAAACAAGTGTTTGAATAAAGCCACTGTACTCATTTTTGACTAAAAATAATAGCCTATATTGACGTTGAAACGGGTGTTGGTCTGTTTACTATCGCCACTCATAGAGCCACCTACAAACGGTTGGTTACGCGCAGTAACTAAATCAAAATAAGTATACAAACCACCGGCGCTAACAGCCACGCCCAACACATTCATCACCGTATCTTCCGTATAAAAGCGCTTATTCGTCATTAAACTAAAATCGTTGTAAAAGGTAAGATCTGTGACAGGTCCCCATTGCACCGGAAGGCTATAGGCCAAGTTAGCGCTATACAAAGTCGCTTTGCTAGGAATCGTATCGTAATAAGCATAAGCACCAACAACGATACCTTGTTCAGCTAGCTCCATATCATAATCATACTGAGTCACCTGCCCCATAAGGGTCCAGCGATTGATATTATAGACACCGTGCACCGCCCATGCCTGCCGCTCACCTATATTATCAGTTCCGTTATTCATATCACCGAACTGCCAGCTGGCACCAATTTCAACCGACTTATCAGCGGCTAAGTCGTATTTACGCGCCGCCCGCAAGGCCACACTATTCGATTCAGCCACTAGTGCAGTAGGGTCATCGTAGAGTCCTTCACCAGCCAGACGAACGCCCAAGGCATCGTAGGCATAACGATCGGCTTTGCTTGGCGATAGGCCATTGACGCCACCCATTTCGTCACCTTTAAAAAAGGCAACGTCAAAGTCCCAATCACTACTGCGGTAAAGTAGCTTGGCACCTAAGTCGTGATCATCTTCAAGGCCTACATAAAAGTTCGAGCTAAAAAAGTAGCTGTTGGAATTATAGGGCGTGATCCCAAACGGCACTTTAGTGACGCCCAATTGTCCCTGCCACTGTTCAGAAAAGTTGTAACCTACCCATGCATGTTGCACCGTATCCATGTACTGGAACCAACGATACTGTGCTGACAGCACGACATCTCCTATTTCACCGCTGTAGTCGATGCGGACCAAATCAAATTCAAAATCACCACCGCGGTCTTTAAGAGGATCGTTATAATCTTCCCATTTGTATTGCATGCGCACAGCACCACCGATTCTGATAGGATCATTCTGTGCTGCTTGTACATCCTCTTCTAAACGTTCAACACGTGCTGCCAAGGCCGAGCTTTTAGCTTGTCGACGCGCCGCCACTTGCTCTACTTGTTGGTTCGCTGTGGCATTTGTCGTTGCTGTTGTTGTAGTCGTTGCTGCTGAGTCTGATTGCTCAGCAAGTTTCTGCTCTAATTCAATAACCCGTTGTTGCAGTTGTTGTAACTGTTGCATTACGGCTTTTAATTCAGCCGCTGTTTCTGCATCTTGTGCAACAGCTTCACTCGTATTCAAACTAACAAGGGTTGCTAGCGCTAGTGCTACCGAGGTAGGTTTCATAGGGACTTCTCCTTAGCGTAGAATATGTAAAAAATGCATATGCTTGTGATAGTGATCTATTAGGTCACCAATAACCGCTTCGCGCGACCAACCCAGCACATCATAATCTTGCCCGCCCTCACGCAAATGCACCTCTGCTCGGTAGTATTTTTGCTCCTCGGCAACCTCGACAGCTGCCGCGGTGGCACTCACCTCATCCATATGCAAAAAGGCTGGCTGTATGTGAGCAGCCAATTTCACTTGGTAAATAAAGTCTATCTCGTCGCCATGCTGAACTCGAAAGGTCTTTTGCCCTTGCTCATTTGTGTCCAACACGACCGTTAAGCCACTGGCACGCATCTCCTCAGCAACCTCTTTAAAGGCTGGCGTAATCACTTGAACTAAAAAGCGTTCACCCACGGCTTTACTAGGGAAATCGATGATATTGTGCAATCGTTCACGCCAGTTCTTATTGCTCATTGCCGACGCTGTGAGGTAGTTATTCTGCAAGGTGTCTTTTTTGTGCACATCAACACGCAACGCCCTAATTAGACCGTAGGTGGCTATCATCAGGACAATGGTAAAAGGTAAGGCACTAGCAATGGTCATTGTCTGTAGCGCCCCTAAACCACCTGCTAGCAGCAGAATAATCGCCACAATACCCTCGCCACTGGCCCAGAAGATCCGTTGCCATACCGGCGTATCATCACGTCCGTTTGAACAAAGCATATCTACCACCATTGAGCCTGAGTCTGAAGAGGTGACAAAGAACACCACCACCATCAAGGTCGCAATGAAGGATAATGCCGTACTGAATGGAAACTGCTCTAAGAAGACAAACAGGGCTACCGAGACATCTTCTTGCACCGCCTTACCTAAGCTTTCCGCGCCTTGGTTAAGCACCATATCAATAGCCGAATTACCGAAAAAGGTCATCCACATTAAGGTGAAACCGGCCGGTACCAATAACACCCCGAGTACAAACTCGCGAATGGTTCGACCGCGCGATACCCGCGCGATAAACAAGCCCACAAATGGTGCCCAACTTAGCCACCATCCCCAGTAGAAAACGGTCCAACCGCCAATCCAATCGGTTTTTTGGTAAGCGAATAAATTGAAGGTGTTACTGACAATTTCAGAAACATAGGCACCCGTGTTTTGTACAAAAGCTTGTAATAGAAAGACCGTGGGGCCCAAAACCAAAACAAAGACTAACAGCAACACTGCCAGCCCCATATTTAACTCAGATAAGCGGCGGATGCCCTTGTCTAAGCCGGTTGTTACAGAAATCACGGCTAACAAGGTAACGCCAATAATCAGCAACACTTGCACTAAGTTTGACACAGGAATATCAAACAAATAATTAATTCCGGCATTAATTTGTGTTACGCCATAGCCAAGCGAGGTAGCAACCCCAAATACGGTTCCGATCACCGCGAACACATCCACCGCGTGGCCGATAGGCCCATAAATACGATCTCCGATTAACGGATACAAGGCAGATCGTAAGGTCAGCGGCAGGCCATGACGGTATGCAAAAAAGGCTAGGATCAGTGCCACGATGGCGTAGATTGCCCATGCATGTAAGCCCCAATGGAAAAAGGTAATCTTCATGGCTTCGCGGGCCGCTTCCACCGAACCAGCTTCAGCTACGGGAGGCGCCAAAAAATGCATGATAGGTTCAGCTACACCAAAGAACATGAGGCCAATACCCATTCCCGCAGAAAATAGCATCGAAAACCAAGTTATTTTTGAGTAATCAGGTTCGGAATGGTCAGGCCCCAATTTTATCAAACCAAAACGGGAAAACCCCAAGTACACCACACTCAATAGAATCACTGCTACCGCAAGCACATAAAACCAACTAGCGTTATCAATAATTGCTGTTTGTACCGTTTGAAAGAGCTGATTTGCGATATCAGGCCAAATAGCCGAGAAAAGTAAGATAAGGGTGATAAGCCCGGCGGCCGAATAGAAGACCGGCGGATTGAGTCTTGCAGGCGTCGTACTATGCATACACAATTCCTTGCGTGATGATTCGTAAGTGCCTTAATTATAGATGATTTTAATATTATTTTCTCGCGCCCAAAAAAAACGGCCCCAGATGGAGCCGTTTTCGCTTTCGTTTATTACGTCTTAAGTATCAATTTATCACTCAAACGAGTGATCCATTAGATAACTTCAGCGCGCTCTACAATTTCAACTAATGCCCAAGACTTAGTCTTAGATACTGGACGAGTTTCGCGAATAATCACGGTATCGCCAGCTTTACACTCGTTGTTTTCGTCGTGTGCGTGTAACTTAGTGGTACGGGTAATGTACTTACCATATACCGGGTGTTTAACACGGCGAGTTACTGCAACAGTGATAGACTTGTCCATCTTGTCGCTAGTTACACGACCTTGCAGAGTACGAATACGTTTTTCTTCAGCCATTACGCACCTGCCTTCTCAGTCAGAATAGTTTTAACACGTGCGATATCACGACGCACTTGCTTCAACATGTGAGTTTGATTCAGCTGGCCAGTTGCAGCTTGCATGCGCAGGTTAAACTGCTCACGACGCAAACCTAGCAATTCTTCTTGCAGCTGCTCAACGGTTTTTTCTTTCAGTTCGTTCGCTTTCATTACATCACCGTCCGAGTCACAAAGGTGGTTTTGAATGGCAGCTTACGTGCCGCAAGAGTAAATGCTTCACGAGCAATCTCTTCCGAAACACCGTCCATTTCATACAGGACACGACCTGGCTGAATTTGAGCTACCCAATATTCCACGCTACCTTTACCTTTACCCATACGCACTTCAAGTGGCTTCTGAGTAATTGGCTTGTCTGGGAATACGCGGATCCAAATCTTACCTTGACGTTTCACGTGACGCGTCATGGCACGACGAGCTGCTTCGATTTGACGCGCAGTCATACGACCGCGTTCAACCGATTTTAAACCGAAAGTACCGAAGCTAACTTTGTTACCTGCTTGCGCCAGACCACGGTTGCGGCCTTTGTGTACCTTACGGAATTTTGTACGCTTTGGTTGTAACATATCGTATCTCCTTACTTACGGCCTTTAGGGCGTTTTGCTGGAGCTGCTGGTTTTTCTTCAGCAACTGGCATGCCGCCTAGAACTTCGCCTTTGAAGATCCAAACTTTAATGCCGATAATACCGTAAGTGGTGCTTGCTTCGGCAGTAGCGTAATCGATGTCCGCACGCAATGTGTGCAATGGAACACGACCTTCACGATACCACTCGCTACGAGCGATTTCAGCGCCGCCTAAACGACCGCTTACTTCCACTTTGATACCCTTAGCGCCAAGACGCATTGCGTTCTGTACCGCGCGCTTCATAGCACGACGGAACATCACACGACGCTCTAATTGGCCTGCGATGTTTTCACCAACCAGTTGTGCGTCAAGCTCAGGCTTGCGTACTTCTGAGATGTTGATTTGCGCAGGAACGCCAGTCAATTTAGAAACTGCTTGACGCAATTTCTCTACATCTTCGCCTTTCTTACCAATCACAACACCTGGACGGGCTGTGTGGATAGTTACACGGATGCTCTTAGCTGGACGCTCGATAACGATGCGAGAAACTGACGCTGCCGCCAGCTCTTTTTGCAACATTTTACGAACCAAGTGGTCGCTGTGCAGGTTATCAGCAAAATCTTTTGTATTCGCGAACCAGGTTGCATTCCATGGTTTGGTGATACCTAGGCGAATACCATTAGGATGTACTTTCTGACCCATAACTTATCTCCTAGCTATCCGATACAACCACAGTAATGTGGCTGGTACGCTTAAAGATACGATCAGCACGACCTTTCGCACGAGGCATGATGCGTTTCATAGTAGGACCTTCGTCTACCATTACTTTTGCAACTTTTAACTCGTCGATGTCGGCACCTTCGTTGTGTTCAGCATTCGCAATGGCTGATTCCAACACCTTTTTCAGCAGGCCAGCTGCATCTTTAGGGCTGTAAGCCAAAATTTCCAGAGCTTTCGCTACTGGTAAACCGCGAATCTGGTCAGCAACCAACCGGCCTTTCTGCGCTGATAGGCGAGCAAATTTGTGAATAGCAATAGCTTCCATTTCAACTCTCCCTTAGCGTTTCTTGGCTTTCTTATCAGCGGCGTGGCCACGATAAGTGCGGGTTGGTGCAAATTCACCAAGCTTGTGACCAATCATTTCGTCAGAAACGAATACTGGCACGTGCTGGCGACCGTTATGAACAGCGATAGTTAAGCCGATCATATCAGGGATAATCATTGAACGACGGGACCAAGTTTTAATTGGCTTTTTGTCCCCGGCTTCCAACGCTTTCTCCACCTTATTCAATAGGTGAAGGTCGATAAATGGACCTTTTTTAAGAGAACGTGGCATGTCTAATCCTCAACTCTTATTTGTTGCGACGACGTACGATGAACTTATCAGTACGCTTGTTCTTACGGGTCTTATAACCCTTAGTCGGAGTACCCCATGGGGTAACCGGGTGACGACCACCAGAAGTACGACCTTCACCACCACCGTGCGGGTGATCAACCGGGTTCATCGCCACACCACGTACGGTAGGACGAACACCACGCCAGCGCTTCGCACCAGCTTTACCCAATTGACGCAGCATGTGTTCTGCGTTGCCTACTTCACCGATGGTTGCACGGCAATCCGCCTGAATTCGGCGCATTTCGCCAGAACGCAGACGTACTGTTACGTACGCGCCATCGCGAGCCAATACCTGTACTGACGCACCAGCTGAACGAGCTAGCTGAGCACCTTTACCAGGCTTCATTTCAATTGCGTGTACAACTGCACCCACTGGGATATTGCGCAGTGGCAAAGCGTTACCCGCTTTGATTGGTGCATCTGAACCAGACTGTACTTTATCGCCAGCTTTCATGCCCTTAGGAGCAAGAATGTAACGACGCTCACCGTCTGCATACAGAATCAATGCAATGTTAGCTGAACGGTTTGGATCATATTCCAAACGCTCTACTTTTGCAGGGATGCCGTCTTTGTCGCGTTTAAAGTCAACCATACGGTAGTGATGCTTGTGACCACCGCCAATATGACGAACAGTAATACGACCATTGTTGTTACGACCACCATTTTTGCTGTTTTTATCCAACAATGGGGCGTAAGGCTTACCTTTGTACAGGTCTTCGTTAACCACTTTAACAACGTGGCGACGACCTGGAGACGTAGGCTTACACTTAACTAATGCCATGTGAATTCCTCCTGTTACTCAGCGCCGCCGACGAAGTCGATGTCCGCACCTTCTTTCAGGGTGACATACGCTTTTTTCCAGTCGCTACGCTTACCGAAGCGCATACCGGTACGTTTGGTTTTGCCTTTTACGTTCACAGTACGAACGCTATCAACCTCAACTTCAAACAGCTTTTCTACTGCTGCTTTGATTTGTGCTTTGGTTGCAGTCGTTGCTACTTTGAACACGACAGTGTTAGCAGTTTCTGCAGTCATAGTAGACTTCTCAGAAACATGAGGAGCTAGGATTACAGTCAGCAAACGTTCTTCGCGCATCATGATAACACCTCCTCAATTTGCTTCACTGCGTCAGCAGTCATCAATACTTTTTCAAAAGCAATCAGGCTTACTGGGTCGATACCTTGTACGTCACGCACGTCTACTTTGTGTAGGTTACGTGATGCTAAGAACAAGTTCTCGTCTACTTCTTTAGTCACGATTAATACATCGTGTAAATCCATAGCTTTCAGTTTAGCTGCTAATTCTTTTGTTTTTGGAGCTTCTACTGCAAAGCTCTCAACCACGATTAGACGATCTTGACGAACTAATTCAGACAAGATGCTCTTCATTGCACCGCGGTACATTTTCTTGTTTACTTTTTGGTCGTGGCTGCGTGGTTTCGCTGCGAAAGTAGTACCACCTGAGCGCCAAATAGGGCTACGGATAGTACCAGCACGAGCACGGCCAGTTCCTTTTTGACGCCATGGCTTTTTGCCACCGCCAGATACTTCAGAACGCGTTTTTTGCGCTTTGGTACCCTGACGAGCGCCAGCTGCATAGGCAACTACTACCTGATGAATCAAAGCTTCGTTGAACTCACGTCCAAAGGTAGCTTCGGAAACTTCAAGAGCGCCTTTTGCGTCTTTTAATGTTAATTCCATCACCATTCTCCTCAGACGTTACGCCTTAGCCTTGACTGCTGGCTTGATGATTACATCGCCGCCAGTAGCACCAGGGACAGCGCCACGAATCAGCAACAAACCACGCTCTGCGTCAACACGTACTACATCAAGAGTTTGTACGGTTACTTGTTTGTTACCCATCTGACCTGCCATCTTCTTGCCTTTGAAAACCCGACCAGGAGACTGGTTTTGACCGATAGAACCCGGCGCGCGATGCGACAACGAGTTACCATGGGTAGCGTCCTGAGTACGGAAATTCCAGCGCTTAATAGCACCTTGGAAACCTTTACCTTTTGAGGTACCGGTAACGTCTACTTTTTTGGTGTCTGCGAAAATTTCTACAGTAATTTCAGAACCTACTGCGTATTCTTCACCTTCACCGTCCTCTAGGCGGAATTCCCAGAGACCGCGACCTGCTTCAACACCCGCTTTTGCGAAGTGACCAGCAAGTGGTTTAGTAACACGGTTTGCTTTTTTAGTACCTGCAGTCACTTGAAGCGCGCGGTAACCGTCAGTTTCCTCAGTTTTCACCTGAGTCACACGGTTTGCTGTCACTTCGATCACAGTAACAGGTACAGAAGCGCCGTCTTCTTGGAAGACGCGAGTCATTCCTACTTTACGACCGACTAGACCAATAGCCATTGTTAAAACCTCTCGTGTGTAATCCTATTACTGCCCGCTTAGCCCAAGCTGATCTGTACATCTACACCCGCCGCAAGATCTAAACGCATTAAAGCGTCAACAGTCTTGTCAGTTGGGTCCATGATGTCGATCAGACGCTTATGGGTACGGATCTCGTACTGGTCACGCGCATCTTTGTTTACGTGCGGAGAAATAAGCACAGTAAAACGTTCTTTGCGCGTTGGCAGTGGAATTGGACCACGTACCTGAGCACCAGTGCGTTTTGCAGTTTCTACGATTTCTGCAGTCGACTGGTCAATCAGACGATGATCGAACGCTTTCAAGCGAATCCGAATTCTTTGATTAGCCATAATAAAATCAAAGCCTCAATAAAAGAGCATTTAAAAAAGAGCACAGAAAAAAACCTACACCCTGGCACATACCGGGCGAGGTATTTTCAACGAAAATCCATTCAATCCCCTATCGGGACTGCTGTGGCAACCAATTACAGTCGCGAGAGCTCCAAGGAGTTCATCAACTGTGGCCGCGAATTATACACTTTCGTAGTTAAAAAGCAACGTCGTTATTCGTTATTCGTTATTCGTTATTCGTGCGCTTCGCTGGTCGTCCGCGTTTCACGCTGTTCGAAAAACCAAACCTGAACAGTGAGCAACGCAAACGGACGAGCAACGAGCATCGCTGTTAGTTTGCAGCAGCGTAGGCTTCTACCTCACGCCATACTCGAACAAAATTCTTGTAGAGAATCTTTTCGATGTCTGCTTCGCTGTAACCACGGTCTAAAAGACCTTGCACCAAATTAGGATAGCTCGACACATCCTTTAGGCCTTCAGGTAGAGAATCACCCACCCCATCATAGTCCGAACCTATGCCGATATAGTCGATACCCACAAGGTTTTTCACATGGTCAATATGATCAAGTACCTGTTCTAAGGTAGCAAACGGATAAGGGTTTTTAGCTCGTAGCTCAGCTATACGCTGCTTGGCTTCATCAGAGTCCGCGCCATATTGCTCTTGGACTTTTTCGATTTGACCACGAATCATGGCACCATAGCGGTTGGCTTGTTGGGTTACAAAAGATGAGCCGAAGTTAATCATAATCACTCCACCGTTTTCGGCGAGCGCTTTGATCATATCGTCGCTCATGTTTCGCTCAAAACCGGGAGTGTATTTACGTAAAGAGGAATGCGAGGCAATGACCGGCACTTTGGATAACTCGATGGTCTGCCAAAACGCATCATCGGAGACATGAGATATGTCTATCATCACTCCAATCTCATTCATGGCTGTTACTAATTCTTTACCGAACGGGCTGAGACCATTCCACTGCTTGCGAATGTCATAAGATGAATCAGCAATATGATTAGATTCACTGTGAGCTAAGGTGATATAACGAATGCCACGGTTGTAGAATTTCACCAAATTGTTAAGGTCACCCTCTATCGGAGAGCCGTTCTCCATCCCCATTGCGATAGAAATAACGCCACGCTCTTGCTGCTGCATCACTTGGTCAACACTTGCCGCTAGGGCAAATTTACCTGGAGCTCGATAGGCAAGGGCTTCCATGCTATCAATTAACTCATGCGCGAGCTGATAACTAGCACCGGGAGTGCGCTCTAAATTCGCGGGAATGTAAATGGACATAAAAGGTACATTCAAACCGCCTGCTTTGGCGCGCGGGTAATCAAAATCACCGCGAGCCGTGGCCTTGGTGACATCTTCCCAATCCTTTTTTAAGCGATAAGGCACATCAATATGGGTATCAATAATTAAATTCTGTTGCGCAATCTGATGCGCTTTTGCGCTGGCGGTATAATGTTTGTGGCCTTCTTTACCATCATGTGCAAGTGCGCTGCTAGCACTTAGACCAAGAAAACTGGCTACGCCAAGTGCTGCCAAGCTATAAGTGAAAGTAACGGATTTATTCACGCGGCAGTATCCTCTGTTGTTATGATTATGAGCGGTGGAACATCAGCCTACCACAGCTCTAATCTCCAATCACTCAGATTTACCGGCGCTCACCGCAGCTGAAACTGTAACGACCGCACCGGCAACAACGGTACCAACTACCGGCGCAATCATTAACATAACTAAGATACTCTGCTGCATGCCACCTCCTTATTCTGGCTGCTGACCAGTTAAGCTAGGCAACATCTCACTGGCATAATCAGCGGCACTACGAACAATTGCAGGCAATGACAAGGATACCTTAATATCATTAACCCAATCTAAGAGTTCGTTGTCAGCTGCTTGCTTTACTGAGCTACTAACAGCTTGTGCATCGGCATGAACTAATTCAGTTAGTAACGGTTCGACCGCTACATTATCGGTGGTTTGATCCGCTGTTTGTGCAGATGCTACACCTACATAGAGCTGGCTTACTAAGACACCTAATGCTACCAACATAGTTACTGAAGTTTTCATTGCTTATCTCCTTTTGTACCATTGTGAAACCGACGATTCGGTACTAAGACTTAAGCAAAGAGCATGCCAACTATCATAAACCAATGATTAATAGGTATTTTATAAAGATAAATAAAAAAGGCACCCTGATGATGGAGTGCCTTTGCTGAGAATTAATGTCAACTTTTAACTACCGTTAGCGTAATCCGCCATTTTTTGAGCAATTCTTTCACGAGCTATTTCAACCTCATGCAGAGCCATTTGCAACAGCTCATGCGCATCACTAGCTGTAGGCCCGTATTGGCTTAAGACCTGACGCCAACGTTTAGCACCGGGGCCACCTTGAAACAGTCCTAACATATGCCTTACAACATGCCAGACCCGTCCGCCTTCAGCCACATGGGCTTGAGTATAGTCAGCCATTTGCGCTATCACTTGTTGTAAGTCAGGGCGATGGCTGTCACCACACAGAGCATCAAACTCAGTAAGTAGCGTGGGATTTTGATAAGCTTCGCGGCCAATCATCACACCATCAACAAACTCTAAATGATGTTGAATCTCAGCAACAGTCTTTACCCCGCCGTTCAACGTTATATGTAACTGGGGATAGCGCTCTTTCATGCGATAAACACGATCGTAGCGCAACGGTGGTACTTCTCGATTTTGTTTTGGGCTTAAGCCCTTTAACCACGCATTGCGGGCGTGTAGAGTGAAAAATTGACACCCAGCAGCCATCACCGGCTCTAAGAAACGCTGTAAATAGTCGTCACTATCATGCTCATCTATACCTAACCGCGTTTTAACCGAAATCACCGTCTCTGGTGCCGCTGCTTGCATGGCTGCAACACATGCGGCAACGGTTTCTGGCTCAGCCATGAGGCAGGCGCCAAAACTACCATTTTGAACTCTATCTGATGGGCAACCAACATTAATATTCACTTCTTGATAACCACGTTCTGCAGCGACGGCTGTGCAGTGCGCCATCGCAGCCGGATCACTACCTCCCAATTGCAGCACCAGCGGTTGTTCAGCAGCAGCGTATCGTAAGAAATCGCCCTTGCCATGAATGATTGCACCTGTGGTCACCATCTCCGTATAGAGCACCACCTGCTGACTTAGCAGTCGATGAAAGTAACGGCAGTGGCGATCCGTCCAATCCAGCATCGGGGCTACGGAAACGAGACGGTTCCACGCATAGGCGTTGGCAACTTCAGGGGATGGACCAGCAGGCGAGTGATACAGCTCAGACATGGGGCTAACTCTTGTTAATACATTAGCCCCATAGTATACCTTGAAGCACCCTTTGCCTGCTACTACCGCAAGACAGGTGCGCGACGAGCTTGGCTTAACTGCTCAAAAGCATAGGCGGCTTCAATCAGGATAGGTTCAGATTTTGCGGTCCCAAAAAAACTCATTCCTACCGGCAAATGCTCGACAAATCCCATGGGTACCGTGATATGTGGATAACCAGCGACAGCTGCAGCACCACTGGCTGACCCGCTAAAGTTATCGCCATTGATCAAGTCAATTTTCCAAGCTGGCGACACCGATGGAGCAATTAGTAGATCAAGATCATAGTCAGCCATAGCGGCATCTATGGCTAATTTACCAGCTTTTTCTCGTGCATTTTTCTTCGCCGCTAGGTAAGCCTCTTTATCCGTAGCTGCTAGCGCCATAGTAAAGAGTTCTTGCCCAAACCAAGGCATGGTCGTTTCAGCATGGGCTATGTTTGCATCATGCAGGTCTTGCAGCGAGCTATACTGCGTATGGGGGCTAGCGGCAAAGTACTCTGTCATGCCTTGATTAAACTCATATAAGAGAACGGCGAACTCGTCGTTACCCCAGTTACGTCCCTGTGTGAATTTCACGTCGTCCACTATAACTGCGCCGGCTTCTTTTAGTTGTTCTAAACGCTCAGTAAAAATAGCATCCATCGCCTGGTTGTAGCCCATCAACTCTCGCACCACACCAATACGTTTCCCAGCCAAGCCATCGACACGCAAATGACGACTGTAATTTGCAGTCGGAGCAAAACTGGCGCTATCAGCCGAATCTTTTCCTACCATCGCATCAAGCATGTACACCGCATCTGTGACATTGCGAGCCATAGGCCCGGCTGTATCCTGGCTCGCAGAGATAGGAATAATACCGTCGCGACTAAGCAACCCGACCGTAGGTTTGATGGTGACAATTCCATTGATAGCTGCTGGACAAATAAGGCTACCATCGGTTTCAGTTCCTACGGCCAACACTGTGAAATTAGCGCTAACTGCAACCGCCGAACCCGAGCTCGACCCACAAGCTGTACGGCTAGTATCGTAAGGGTTTTTAACTAAGCCGCCCCAACTACTCCACCCCGATGCCGAGTTGGTGGAGCGGAAGTTGGCCCACTCGCTTAAATTGGCTTTGCCCATAATAATCGCCCCTGCTGCTCTAAGCCGTTGCACAATAAAGGCATCATCAGGGGGCATATGATCACGTAATAAATACGAACCGGCAGTATTGGCGAGACCGTCTGCGGTATCAATATTATCTTTCAACAATACCGGAATACCGTGCAATTCACCGCGACTATGACCAGCAGCTAGCTCGTTATCCAACTGCCGCGCCTGCTCTCGTAAGGTATCTAAATCGATTAAACTAATCACAGCACGTAGATCAGCACCATCGGTGTTGTGCTTTTTGATGGTAGCGTAATATTCTTCAACCAGTGCCACGCTTGTGAGCTTACCCGATTGAAATTCCGCCTGAATATCAGAAATAGTCCGCTCATGCGCCAGAACTTGTGCTGTCGTTAACAAAGCAACAAAAGCCAAGGCAGTGCTTAATGTTCTTATTATTTTCATTGATTTTTCCTAGCACGAAACGTTTGATGAAAGGTTATACTTTGCCGTATCCATAAGCGATGATAAACTTCGTTGCATGAACACACAAGAAACCCAACGCCTGATAAACAAGGCCGAAAAATTATGCGAACAACGTGGGGCTAGACTAACGCCCGCACGGCGCGAAGTTTTTGAAATCTTAGCAGGTCAAGAAGGCGCTATCGGAGCTTACGATTTATTAGACAAGCTTAAAGCGGCTGTACCTAACGCTAAACCACCGACCATTTACCGTGCTCTTGATTTTCTTCAAGAACAGGGCTTTGTGCACAAAATCACGTCCTCAAACAGCTACGTTTTGTGTTCTCATTTTGATCATCAGCATCCAGTACAAATGTTGATTTGCGAGCAATGTGGTGCGGTACAAGAAATTCAATCAGATGGGGTTTACGAGGCTTTGCGTAAACAAGCAGAAGACCAAGGGTTTGTGGTCGTTTCACAAACCATCGAAGCTCATGGTCTCTGTCGAGATTGCGTGAGCTAGCAGTTGGCAACTGCTAGCTCAATCAATTAATAGTCTGGCCCGTCTGGTATATCCATCTTGGCCAAATTATCAAATCTTGAAAACTGCCCTTTAAACTTCAATTTAACCCGTCCTATCGGACCATTCCGCTGCTTACCTATGATGATTTCGGCAATCCCCTTCTCTTCTGATTCCGGGTGATAAACCTCGTCTCGATAAATAAACATGATAACGTCGGCATCTTGCTCAATTGAGCCAGACTCGCGCAAATCCGAGTTCACCGGACGTTTATCAGAACGCTGTTCGAGTGAACGGTTAAGCTGAGATAAGGCAATGACAGGTACTTTCAATTCTTTCGCTAACGATTTCAAGGAGCGCGAAATCTCTGCTATTTCTAGCGTCCGATTTTCAGACATTCCAGGTACCGTCATCAACTGCAAGTAATCCACCATAATCAAGCCTAAACCCCCATGATCGCGGTGAATACGTCGTGCTCTAGCGCGCACTTCAGTCGGAGTCAGGCCAGACGAATCATCGATATAAATATTATTCTTTTCTTTTAAAATATTGACTGTTGATGCAATTCTCAACCATTCCTGTTCATCCAACCGGCCGGTCCGAACCTTAGTTTGATCGACAGAACTTAAGGACGCCATCATCCGCATCATGATTTGTTCTGCAGGCATCTCTAGGCTAAAAACCACTACCGGTTTATCGTTTCTCATGGCAACGTTTTCGACTAAATTCATGGCGAAGGTTGTTTTACCCATCGATGGCCGTGCTGCCACGATAATTAAGTCGGATGGTTGCAAACCTGCTGTCATCTGATCCAAATCTAAGAAGCCAGTAGCAACACCAGTTACGCCATTATGATTCTTAATAGCACCAAGCTCTTCAATTTTACTAATAGTTCTGGCCAAAATCGGAGAGATAGCTTGGGGCCCATCATTTTCGCTAGTACGCTTCTCAGCAATAGCTAAAACCTTTGTTTCAGCCATATCAAGTAACTCAGCACTGGTGCGATTCTGGGTATCAAATCCAGCTTCAGCAATATCATTTGCAACGGCGATCATCTCGCGCAAAATCGCTCGCTCACGCACAATTTGTGCATAGGCCCTAATATTAGCTGCGCTCGGGGTGTTTTTTGCAATTTCACCTAGATAGGCAAAACCACCCACATCTTGCAATTCATTATTTGCCTCGAGTACTTCTGATACCGTAATTAAGTCAATCGGTTGGCTTCGCTCGGCTAAATGATGCATAGCACGATAGATCAAGCGGTGACCGCGATGATAGAAGTCATCGGCAATTAACTCCCCAGCAATAGTATCCCACGCTTGGTTATCCAGCATCAGTCCACCCAATACGGATTGTTCTGCTTCAATGGAATGTGGAGGGGTTTTTATTGCATCAAGCTTGGCGTCTTTGAGCTTTTGCTGTCCCTGCCAGGCTTGCTTGGTAGTGCGCTTTTCTGCCATGTATCTCTCAGTGAGTGAAGATGAATAATTCACCTGAGACTATACAAAATCAGCGAGCGCGAAGAAAGCAAATCAGCATAAATTTACTGATTTGCTTAGCTTGGCTCTGAGACATTGGCGTTAATTCATTTACTTATGTAAAACAATATTGCCACTTAC
Source organism: Pseudidiomarina fusca (assembly GCF_032227045.1). Lineage (NCBI taxonomy): Bacteria > Pseudomonadati > Pseudomonadota > Gammaproteobacteria > Alteromonadales > Idiomarinaceae > Pseudidiomarina > Pseudidiomarina fusca. The sequence goes on along the minus strand of NZ_JANFPJ010000001.1, from coordinate 9,467 downwards.
ACTGTGCAGACTCACTGTGCTGTTGCGTTCGCCAAGCTCGAGTTTCAGGCTTTGTCCTAATCCGAACTCACTTTCTGCCGCTTTCACGCCATTCAAGCGGTTAATAATGTTACCACCGGCGCTTGTGCGCACTTCAATATCGGCATGAATAACCTTGCCTAATTGTATCGTCGTATCGCCGCTCACGGTTTCTACATTCACTCGTGCGCCTTCATTTAGAGCTGTATTTACATTAACGTCTCCACTAACATTATTAATGTCTAGTGAATCGACATGTGCCAGAGTTAGTTGCACATCACCTGATACCCCTTCAGCACGCACTACACGAGCATTAGTCTTAGCTTTTACGTTACCGCTAACAGTGGCGTATGTTGCACGCGAACTATCACTCCCCTGATCTTCTATGTCACCACTAACACTGTTTAAGGTGATTTCACCGGCTAATTCTCGTCCCTTAATGTCACCACTTACCGATTCTAAATTCACCCCACCGGTTAAATAAGAAGTTGTAATATCACCACTAACGCTGTTAATTATCACCTTGCCCGTAAAACGATTAAAAACAAAGTCAGCCGAAACGCTTTGCGCTTCAACTCTCACGGTCTTCGGTAAGGTTATTCTCAAATCATTACCGTCGCTGTTTGAGAAGTTGCCATCGTTTGGCATTTTCACGCGAATAGTTAAGGTGTTACCATTCAGTTCAAAAATAAATTCTTCCGCGCTTTCATCAAGGTTACCTACCACCTCAGCGATATTTGAATCAGTGCCACGTACGTCAACCTCGCCGCGCATCGTATCAATCACGACCCGCGTATTGGCAGGAATTTCAAGTTTCTGGTTTATCGGTTCACCTTTGGCTAAAGCTAAATTCGGTAATAGTAATAACGTGCCGACCATGGCTAATTGAATTAATTTGTTCATTGATACATTCCTCTATTGTGCTTTGTTTAAACCTGCCGATAAGTGCGCGGCTGCATATACATAGTTTTCAATAGCTCAAGCTCCTGCTGGTGCAACCACTGTAAAAACTTCCATAGCTCCAGATTATTGGGCTCTTGTTGCAGTTGCTGAGTCACTTTAATTGCTGCTTCACGTAGTTGTTGTAACTCTACTTCTAATTCACTAAATGAGGGCGTAAAACCGGCATCTTGGTAATTGCTTAATAGCAACTCACGCTGTTGCTGGTGCTGTTGGGTTACCATCGTCAGCAATTTCATCTGCGCCTCGGTTTGCAACCTGTTACCTGGACTCAACTTTTGCACATGGTGAGTACCCATAAACACTCCGATGGCAACGAATAATGACGCAGCAACACCTATCACCCAACGTCTGTTATTGTTTACTTGCAACTGCGAACCGAGCTGTTGTCGGCTAATACTCGCCTCAATGCCACGCCACAAGTCTTTGGGTGGCGTTATCTCACCACCATTTCGCATCGTTTCGTCTATCAACGAATCTAATGCGTTGCTTGAACTACTATTCGGCGTTGTCATCGCTTAACCACTCCTCTAATAACGCTCTGGCACGGTGCACCTGAACTTTACTGGTGCCTATCGCTATTCCTAACTCTTCGGCTACATCTTCATGACGCATTCCCTCTAGGCAATGCAGAACAAACACCCAGCGCATTTGCAAGGGCAGTCGCTGAATCAAACCATCAAGGCGCCCCAAATCTGGCCCATCACTATGTACCAAGTTCTGTTCGAATTCAGTTTGTCCGTCTCCGACCAGCTGCAACTGCTGTACACGACGGTTTTGTTTACGCAACTCAGTTATGACTACGCGCGTAGCGACGGTATACAGCCAAGTACTAAATTTACTTTCGCCGCGAAAACTCGCTAAGTGCTTCCATAGCTGAATAAACACTTCTTGGGTCACATCATTCGCCGTATCCAAATCACCTGCAAGACGCATCACCAAACCGTAAACACGCCGATGATGCCGTTCATATATTTCACGAAACGCCTTCAAATCGCCTTGTCCGGCCTGCTGCGCAAGCTTTACATCCGGGTCATCAAAATATGATGCTGTTAAAGTTTGAGCTGTCACGGGAATTCCTATCTTGGTATTTTGTACAGCGATTCTTATTAAGTTAATCAGTATGTCGCACGTTCCTCATGCAAGGTTTACAATGCGTCATAAAAAATCCCAAAAAAAAAGCTGCCCAAATGGACAGCTTTTCTAGTTTGCTTGCAGCAGCTGAATTAATCTTCAGCAACAACCTGCAATTTAACGGTTGCAAATACGTCCGAGTGCAAGTGCAACTCGATGTCATATTCGCCAACGTCACGTAACGTGCCGTTCGGTAACAATACTTCTGATTTTACTACCGCAACACCTGCAGCAGTTACCGCATCAGCGATATCACGAGTACCGATTGAACCAAACAGTTTACCTTCGTCACCAGCTTTTGAGCTAATAACTACTGGCTCTAATGCATTTACTTTCTCTGCACGTTCTTGAGCGGCAGCTAAGTCAGCAGCTAATTTAGCTTCTAATTCAGCCCGACGCTCTTCGAAAACTTGAATGTTCGCAGCGGTTGCAGGAACTGCTTTACCTTGCGGGAACAAAAAGTTACGTGCGTAGCCAGACTTAACAGAAACCTGGTCACCCAGGCCACCTAAGTTGGCAATTTTGTCTAACAGAATAATTTCCATTGTTCGCTACCTCTGAGTTCTTGAGATCGTTCGCAATGCCGGCTTACTGATGTGAATCAGTGTAAGGCAGCAAAGACAAATAACGTGCACGTTTAATTGCACGCGCCAACTGACGCTGATACTTCGCAGAAGTGCCAGTGATACGGCTAGGAACGATTTTGCCACTCTCAGTGATGTAGTTTTTCAGAGTAGCGATATCTTTGTAATCAATTTCTTTAACGCCTTCAGCCTTAAAACGGCAGAATTTACGGCGACGGAAAAAACGAGCCATGATGGTCTCCTCAAATCTTCACAAGTTGCTGGGCATGCAATACCAGTTTACCAATACCGTTTTTATCTTCTATTCGATTCAAAAAACCTGAAACTTGTATGTCACTTCCAACGTTTAATTCATTTGCCCATTGTGTTGCTAATGCCCCACTCACTACGGTGACCATGCGTACATAGGCACGTCGTGGTAATCCAGCCTCTATTTGTTCTGAGCGATGCTCTAAAACAAATTTCAAGTGGCTAATGCCAGCCGGACTGTGGGTTAATTGCGGTGGTTTAACAACTGCACCACTGACAACAAAGTGATTTTGCACAGACTACACAATAGTAGACACAACGATTATCAGCTTACGCTGCGTCGTTGTCGTCTTGCTCTTCGTTGCGGCTATCAGCTTTACGCGGCTCATCTTTCTTGCTCAAAACAGATGCTTCAGATTCAGCTTCTTTCTTGCGCATGATCATGTTGCGTAAAACCGCATCGTTGTAACGGAAAGCTGTTTCTAGCTCGTCTACAACTTCAGCAGTCGCTTCGATGTTCATCAACACGTAGTGTGCTTTGTGCAACTTGTTGATTGGGTAAGCCAATTGACGACGGCCCCAGTCTTCCAAACGATGAATGGTACCGTTACCTGCTTTGATGGTCTCGCTGTAACGCTCGATCATGCCAGGTACTTGCTCGCTCTGGTCTGGATGGACCATGAATACGATTTCATAATGACGCATTTCTGCTCCTTATGGTTCATAGCTACTAACGGGCTCAGTCACACCCTCAGCAGCAAGGAACGCTTTTTAGATGAATGAAAACTTCAGACTGATTTAAGCGGCGGGATCTTAGCCGAAAAAGCACACAATCACAAGCATCATTGTGCGTTATCTCCGGCTTCTACTAGATCTATCAATACTTTTACATACTGCTCCGGTAATGCTCCCATAGCTTCTGGGCGCCCTTGAATCTTAAAGCGTTGAAGATCCGCATTAGGACCTGTAAGTTCACCTAATAATTCAAGATTATCGGGTTGGCTAACGGATACCGTTAATTGCCATGCATAATCTGCCGGCTCATCGATAAGCTTCCATTCATGACGTTGTTCAAGGCGCTGCTGCACATCAAACAACACGTCTTGTAGCGCACTATTATTCGGCACTGGTGTGCTATAACTGATAAATAAAAATGGTTTATTACTGCGCTGTTCAGGGAGCAAGTCACCGGTAGGTAACCAAGCCAACGCCAGCAACACCATAATGATTAGCGAAATAATAATGGGACGAATACGGCGACGATTAAACATGACGCTGTCTCACTACTTCATACAAACAAACTCCAGTAGCAACGGAGACATTCAAACTACTTACGCTACCTAGCAATGGAATTTTTATCAGTTGATCACAGGTTTCACGAGTTAAACGACGCATACCGTCGCCCTCGGCTCCCATCACTATCGCCACAGGCCCCGTGTAATCAACTTGGTAGACACTATCATTCGCTTCACCGGCGGTGCCAATAACCCACACTTGGTTTTCTTGTAACTGACGTAAAGTACGCGCAAGATTAGTGACCTGGACAAAAGGAACTGTCTCTGCTGCACCACTAGCAACCTTGCGCACCGTAGGGTTGAGTGAGGCTGATTTATCTTTTGGAGCTATCACCGCGGTTACTCCCGCGGCATCAGCAGTACGCAAACACGCACCTAAATTGTGCGGATCGGTTACTCCATCTAAAACTAAAAACAAAGCAGCTTTGCCAGCTTTTGCACAAAGCGCATCAAGATCATTCTCAGTCAACTGTGGAGCTTCTAAAGCGGTAATAGCAATACCTTGATGATTGCCATTGTCGGCCTTTTTATCGAGGGTTGCTTTGGGCACAAACTGTACCCGTAATCCCAATCGCTGCGCTTGACTTACCAAGTCTTGTAAAGGCTTATCCTGGCGCTCACGAGTAGCGAAAACCTCAACCAGTCGTTCAGGATGTTGTTCAAGAATAGCACGCACAGAGTGCATTCCAAAAATCGTTATTTTTTTACTCATAACTCACTCATCGATATAAAACAGGACCATCAGCGTTGAGGTTTGCGCGCCTTACGTGCTGATTCTTTTTGTTTGCGCTTGGATTTAATGCGCGCTTTTGTTTTCTCTTTTTTTGCTTTTTTGACTTTTTTGTTAGGGGCTAAGGTGCCATCTCGTGACGCTCGGGGAGACGATTCATTCATGCGAGTTACCCCTGTTGGGCTCTCCGCTGAGAGTAATTCTAAATCAATTTTACGTTCATCAAGGTTAACTGATTTTACCCGGATGCGAGCTTTATCACCTAACCGAAATACCCGCCGACTGTTCTCCCCTATCAATAAATGTTTCGCACTATCATAGTGATAATAATCATTATCCAAGTTACTAATATGCACTAGTCCGTCAATTTGTAAGTCATCAATCCGAACAAATAAGCCAAAATTAGTTACCGCTGCAATAACGCCAGTAAATTCAGTCCCCACGTGGTCGCGCATAAATTCGCATTTAAGCCACTCATCCACTTGACGAGTAGCATCATCAGCACGTCTCTCCGTCATTGAACAGTGCTCACCCAAATGATCCAATTGCTCGTCTGGATACATCCAAGCACCGCTCAAGGCGGGCGAAGGTCCTTGCTGTTTTTTTAATATGGCTTTAATTGCCCGATGTAAAATCAAATCTGGGTAACGTCTAATCGGTGAGGTAAAATGAGCGTATTCAGTTAACGCTAAGCCAAAATGACCAACGTTATCAGGACTATAGACTGCTTGCTGCATCGATCTAAGCAACATGGTTTGAATCAATTCTGCATCAGGACGTTCAGCAACTTGTTCAAGCACCTCCGCATAATCTCGTGGACTAGGCTCATCACCACCTTTCATGCGCAGCCCCAGTTCCGCTAGAAAGCCACGAAATGCCGTTAACTTTTCACTGCTTGGAGTTTCATGGATGCGAAATAGTGCACCCGCCTCATCATCGCCCTCAATCAGGCGTGCCGTCGCTACATTCGCCATAATCATGCATTCTTCGATGATGGTGTGAGCTACATTCCTGCGAACAGGTTCTATCGATTCAATTTTACGCTGAGCATTAAAAATAAATCGCGTTTCAAGAGTTTCAAACTCAATTGCTGAACGCTGCTGTCGTGCTTGCTTAAGTATCTTATATAAGTCATGCAAATGCTCGATGTTGCTTAAAACTGAAGCATAATCAGAGCGTAATGTCGGATCCCCAGCCAATATTGCGGCTACTTTGTTATAAGTTAACCGGGCGTGGGATTTCATCACGGCAGGATAGAACTCTGAGTGCGTTAATTTGCCTCGTTTGTTGATTGTCATTTCCGCCACCATGCATAGGCGGTCTTCGTTAGGATTCAACGAACATAACCCGTTAGACAGCTTCTCCGGTAACATAGGTACGACAAAGTTCGGAAAATAAACAGAATTTCCCCGCTCTAAGGCATCTTTGTCTAACGCACTATTAGGTCTTACATAGTAGCTCACATCCGCGATGGCAACCCACAGCTTCCAACCGTCACCATGCGGCTCTGCGCAAACCGCATCATCAAAGTCACGCGAATCATCACCATCGATTGTGATCAGCGGTAAGCTACGCAGGTCCTTCCTGTCTTGATAAGCTTCACCTGGCACGTCCTCTCCAAAGCTTTCTAACTCTTGGGAAACTGCTGATGACCATTGCGTTGGGATATTATGTTCACGAATGGCTATTTCAATTTCCATTCCAGGCGCCATATGCTCGCCCAAGACTTTAGTTATGGTGCCAATTGGACTACTCCGTCGAGTTGGTCGTTGCGTCACCTCAGCTACGACAATTTGCCCATGTCGAGCGCCATTTGCTTGGCCTTCGGGGATGATAAGATCCTGACTTATACGACTATCATCTGGTACCACCACACCAATATTGTGTTCAACAAAATAACGCCCAACGATATCTCCTGAACGCGGTTCAATCACGCGGACAATGCGTCCTTCGGCTCGACCTTTGCTATCTGTTCCTTGCTGCTGCACTAACACAATATCGCCATGCAAAACGTTATACATTTGGTGGTGAGGAATGAATAAGTCTGCACCACCTTCGTCTGGGCGACAAAAACCAAAACCTTCACGATGACCAATAATACGTCCTTTAATTAGGCTCATTCGCTCTGGTAAACCATAAGCATTGGCTTTGGTATAAATTAATTGGCCATCTCGTTCCATCGCGCGCAAGCGACGTTTCATCCCAACGAGTTGCCGTTCATCAGCCAAGTTAAAATGTTTGACAAGTTCATCAAAGCTTATCGGCTTTAATCTAGCTGTGACAGCATGTAAAAGCTCTTCACGAGAAGGGATTTCAACTTCGTATTGAATGGTATCTGCATTAGATGATTGGTCGTTAGTGCTCATAATTCCTCGATATCCCATGTTAGCCTTGTTGCAACAGGGTAATTGCGGGCATTATAACAGATTTCCATAGTAGCCGCGCTAGTCAAGACTGTCACGCTAGTTACTTAAGCAATATGCCACGATTTGAATTGAAAAGAGAAGATTATTGGCCTTCATTGTGACTGCGAGGGCGAGGCTTTAGATTCAAGTCAGTATTACTGGCTACAGGTTAAATTGTCTGCTTCTGTAATAAACATTTGCAGGTTTTCTTCATTAAGCTGAAACGGGTAGACAACTGCTTTTGTAAAGTCTTCCTTTTTTTGGTTATCCCAATCAGACCATAAACGTTCGCGTTTTACTGTATTAAGTGCAACATTCCATTCACGTTTGGCTTTGTCCATTTGAAACCATGAAATCCATCTATTTTTTCCAGCTTCCCCATTTTTTTCTAATTCTGCTTGCAGAAGAGTTTCGAGAACCTCAGCATATAATTTATTCACAATAGGACTCTTAGAAACATCAAAATCATTTGGAGCATTATTGAATTTAGACTCCAATAAAGCTCTATGTAGAGCTAATAACTCGTAATAATTGTCAGTTGATAACTTAAAAGTCATTTTCTTTTACCTCAATGGTTCCTTGACGCCCATCTCTAATAGAGCCTTGGTGTATCAATTCGTTTGGCTGCGTACCACCCTGCAATGGTAAATTATCGTCAGGAGTGATTTCAACTCTATGGGTTCCCTTTGTTCCACCTTGCCCCATAAACAATGCATTGTTAGCATCAGCCGCAGAAATCTGGTCTGTGGTGACATATACCCGTCCTTGAGCATCACCTGAGGGAGAGGCTTGGATTCAAACTTTTTTTACTTCAGAAGTAATTATCAGTTTCTTGGTTTATCTGCCTCAGGATTTAAGTAAAGATAGATAACAAAAACAATGTACATTGCTCCTACCACACTTAGGCATGTAACAATAAACCTTATAATTATCTCTGTTGGAGTTCCAACAACGTCTGAAGTAAGCATCCTGTAGATAACCAGTAATATGATAATTACCGATGATATAAGGCTAAACTTAATTGCTCTTATAAAGATGCTTTTTTTAGTCGAATCATTCATCTTTTTTAATTGCCTCATCAACTGATTTGCCAGCCAATTCTGAAGTTGCTTGAGTCGCAAGATCAGTAGCTTGATTGTCTAGGGAGCGGAATGTGTCTTTCGTAAAACCGGCAACCTTTCCAATAGCATTGCCTACTTGCTTACCGGGGCCAGTCGCTGACAATAATCCATTTACAGCAGTATTCCCAGCAGTAGGGGTATTTCCGTTCAGCGACTCATTGACTGCATAGCCGCCTGTACCAGCAACGGCGCTACCTGAAGTAACTAATGCTCCAGCAGCTGCTTTTTCAAATTGAGTTGCGACAACTTTCCCTCCCACAGTTAATCCTGACTTTGCTAAAGAAGTTAGTCCTCCCGTTACGGCTCCAACAGCACCACTTATTAACGACTGTTTTAAGTCAACTGAGCCTGAAGTTGCGTATTGCACTGCTGCATCTGCCGGATTACCCAAATCACCTTGTTCGAACCACACCCGATGGCAAAAAGTCTCTCGGCCAGTGGAAAGATGGCGAATTTGCTGAAGAGTGTTGTCTGCTTTGGTAACAAAAAGCCCCGCCGACACCGAGTTACTGGTGAGGGTGGGGCTTTGGATTTAGAATGAATTATTACCCTTTTATTTTGTATTTATATACTCTTCCGCTCACATGTTCATAGCTAGGATCATTACCATTTGATGTATCAACCTGTACCTCAGGCCTAGGTACATAGATACCGCTTTCTGTAGCTAGCGAAGAATTCAAAACAATATAAATTCCCTTATCAGAAACATAAACTTTTTCAGGATTCAAATCACTGATCACAACGCTACCCGTAATGTCTACGCCAAAATTTTCGGATGGGTATAATCCTAGTAATTCAATAGAATCCTTCTCGATTCCTGATGCCATCTCACTGTCAATTTGCATGTTCTCTGAGCACGACATCATCATTAACGCGAATAAAAAGTACAGAGTAATCTTCATAGCATTTCCTTATGAACAGTTAGAGTAAGCGTCCATTTTAGGACGTATTGACGCCTTATAGATTTCGGC